>CAZGVW010000168.1:0-35707 GCA_964529265.1 uncultured Phycisphaeraceae bacterium | reverse complement strand
GCAGCGAAGCGGCGGAAGCGCGCCGGGGCAATGGCCCCAAGCGCCCAGGAGCGCCGCCAGATCCGAGCTGTTGACGACTCCGTCCGCGTTGAAGTCCGCCGGCCCCGCCGGAACGCCTCCGTCCGGAATGGGCGCGGTGTTGCTGGGATCTGCGGCGCGCGAAACCCATTCGCCGTTGCCGGGCTGGCCGGCGATGACTTCGCCGTCCGGAGTCTCGACGCAGAAAGCCGTGTTGCCCGCCGCAACCCCACCGCCTTCCTCAAAGCGATACTCCCCGACAAGACCGACAAAGGTCGGCCATGATCTCGTCTGCCAGTAGTCCGCGATGGCGCCCGCAGAGAGCGCGGTCCTCCACACGCGGAACTCATCCAGATAGCCGTTGAAAGAAGGGTGCTGCGGGCCGGCATCGTGCTTTTCGGCCCCGAGCACAATGAATGGACCCCACTCCGTAACCGGCATCGGATCGCCGTCGTCGGGATAGCTGATGTCATCCTGAGACCGGCCCGGTGGATTCGCATAATCGAGCGATCCGTCAACGAAAACTGACTTCACGCCGGTCGAGGCATCCCTCACGCAGACGATGTGGCGCCACTGATCATCGAGCACATTGACGTTGCCTTCGATCGTGTGCTCACTGTCCTGCGGGGCCTGATCGGCGTGGCCAGTCCCGAATCGCACGAACCCGCCTGCGACGCTGACGCCCCAGTCGCGGCTGCTGGCGCCCCAGATATCGCGATCGACAACGATGTTGCCGTCGATCCAGCGGAAATCGAAGAACTCCTGATCGCCGCCGGCGTTCGATGTGGCGTTGTCCTCGATCCGGCCACGGATCCAGAACTCGATCGAGAATGAGCCATCACCGACATCGGCCAGTTCGCTGGCGTCCTTCCCCGGCGCGTTGTCATCGATTCTGATGCGCACCCGGTCCTGCTGCGCCTGGCCCGTTCCATGGAACCGCAGGGCGTGGAGGGACGCGGCGAGGGTGGCGGCTGGCGCCGCGGCGAAGACTGCCGCGGCAACGCTCCATACAGGTCGCCGCCGTCGGCGGCGACCCCGATGTGAATGAGTGGCCCGTCCCGCCGAGAGACCCGCTTCCTGCCTCATGATGCAGGAGTTTAGCACGCGAATCGGCGATCGCAGCCCAAAAAAAGCGCGCTGCCTGGAGGTAGCCTTGGTGTATGGCGTGCAAGGACATGGGGCCTGGGACGCTCGCTGATCGCGTTGAGCAGGCGATCGGATCTCGTCCGATCCGCGCGCAGCCGCTCCGCGGCGGGTGCGTGGCGCAGGTGTTCCTGCTCAAGATGCCCGGGCGCGAACGGCTGGTGGCGAAGGCCTCGGACCGGCCGGACGAGGCGCTCGAAACGGAGGGTGCGGGGCTTCGATATCTGCGCGCGGAGACGACGCTGCCGGTTCCGGGTGTGGTTCACTGCGACGACACGCTGCTGGTCATGGAGTTCGTCGAGGGCGAGAGTGTGTTCTCGCCCGACGCTGAGCGTCATGCCGCGGAATTGCTCGCGGAACTGCACGAGCACACTTCGCCGCGGTTCGGGTTCGAGCGCCCCACGCCGCTCGGCGGGCTGATGCAGGCGAACGGGTGGGTTGAGACGTGGATCGAGTTCTTCCGCGACCGGCGGCTGCTGCCCATGGCGGATGAGGCGGCTCGGGCGGGGCGGCTGCCGCGCGAGGTGCGGGGGCGGATCGGAGGGCTGGCGGCGCGGCTGGGCGAGTTTCTGGATGCCGGTGCGCCGCCATCGCTCATCCATGGGGACGTGTGGACATCCAATGTGCTGGCCCGGGGGGACCGGATCGTGGCGTTTCTGGACCCAGCGATCTCGTTTGCGCACGCGGAACTGGAGCTGGCGTTCGTAACGCTTTTCGGGACGTTCGGGACGGCATTCTTTGATCGATACGCGGCGGTTCGGGGCATTCGCCCCGGGTTCTTCGAGACGAGGAGGGACCTGCTGAACCTGTACCCGCTGCTGGTGCACGTGCGGCTGTTTGGGGGCGGGTACGTGGGGGCGGTCGAGGGGGCGCTTCGGGGGCTGGGATTCTGAGTCGCCGCGGCAGGATGGGGGGAGGGACGACCCTCGGAAGCGCGGGCGGGGGGGAACCGCCGGGGGGATGCGCTCGAACAAGAGACAGTGAAGCGGGGTGTTCTGGGGTAGATCCACGCCCCGCCGTTGTGACCGGAAAAGGGAACCAAAGGGGGCCGGGCGCGTCAGTTCGAGGTAGGATTGATGGTCTTGCGGCTATCGCATGCGCCGAGGTCGCCCGTGGGAAGCCGGTCTTGACGAAGCAGGGAACTCGATTCGCCAGATAGGGCTTGGAGACGCTCATGAAGAGGACTCAGAGGTTCAGCGGCCGATCCTTGAAGACCGGATTGCTGCTCTCCGTCAGCGGGCTCGCGATCGGTGTGGGGTCGCCGGCGTTGGCGATCACGCGGGAGCGCACGTTCCTGCGGTGGGGGCTCTGGGAGAACGCGGGGTACACCGGCGAGAACGTGATCGTGGCGATCGTCGAGCCGGGCATGCCGGTTCCGAACCACGTGTCGTACGACGGCAAGATCAGCGTGGGGATGGCGTGGCCGTTCACGGGAACGCCACTCTCGGCGCCGACGCAGCCGATTACGCAGATTCAGACAATCACGGACTTCTCGCAGCCGGGCAACATCCGCTTCGGGCGGGCGCAGTGGAATAGCCTGCACGCCACCTCGATCGCCAGCGCGCTGGTGGGCCAGGATTCCGTGAACGGTGAGGTCGGCGGCCTCGTGCCGGACGCATCCGTGATCACGTTCGGGTTCGCAGCCGGACTTCGGAGCGGCGCCACCGGCACAACCGGAACGTCCCAGGCCTTTGCGCTGCTGGCGGCGACGCACCAGCCAACCGCCAACTCGATCATTGACGCGATCAACGCAAATCGCACGCCGGGCACGCCATTGTACGAGAGGTACAAAGTAGCCAGCGTTGTGTGCTCTTCGTTCGGTCGCGTGAGCGGCTCCGGCGGGCGGCGCGGCGAAGACATCGATTCGCGGGTGTACAACTGGATCGCGCACCGGACGGGGGCGACAATTGTCTGCCCCATCGGCGACGACAACGAGTTGCCCGGGCTCGATGACCTGATGCCGCCCGAGGGGACGGTGGCGTCTCCGGGCGCCGCTGCGAACATGATCGGCGTGGGCGCTCTGAACGAGCAGCGGAGCGCCCTCAATCAGGATTCGGGCACGGGCCGGACACCGGTCGTGCACTGGTTCCGCACGCTGGAGACGCAACTCCTTGACCCGGACAACCCGCTCCAGATGGGCGACCCCGAAACGCCGCCAATGGACATGGAGTTCTTCGAGCAGAACCCGGGCGTGAGCATCGTGGCGCCTGGGACGGAGCTTACGCTGGCGGGCTCGCTCGCAGAGTCTTCAGAAAACCCCTCGCCCGTGCTGTTCGGCGATTTCTGGACGGGCACGGACTATGCGTGCGCGATCGTGGCGGGCGCCGCGGCACTGGTGCACGACGCCGGAATCCGGGACGGGCTGTGGTTCAACGGCAAGCCTTCGCACCTGGTGACGAAGGCGGTGCTGCTCAACTCCGCCGAGAAACTCTCCTTCAACAACCGCATGATGCCCGACATGGCGAGCGATGTGCTCATCACGACCCAGGCGCTCGATGAGCAGGAGGGCGCGGGGCGTCTCGACCTGGAGCGACTCTTCTACCAGTTCCCCTCGGCCGATGTGAGGGACATCAAGAATCTGGCCGGGTTCATCCTCCAGCCGGCCGGCCTCGACGGCATTCTCGGCAACGAGGACGACAACACGCAGACGGAGATCTCGTTCACCGGAACCCGTCCCGACGTTGCGTTTACGAGCTACGAGACGCTTGGGTGCTCGCCGCCATGCGAGCTTCCAAGTTTCGCCGGCGGCGGCGCTATCCCTCCGGTGATTGCTCCCCCTTCAGAGCCGGGGCAGGGCGCTCCGGCCGGCGCGGGCGACGAGAGCCAGCAGCCGACGCAGCGAGGCATCCGACCCGGTCCGGGCGAGGGCTACACCGGACGGCCCGGGCCTGGTCTTGGCAACGGCGGCTCGGGTCCGGGCGGGGAGTTCCCGCCACCTCCCACTAATCCGCTACCGGGCGGGCCCGGCAACGACTGCCCGAATCCGCCGTGCGGCAATGACGGTCGCCGCTTCACGGGGTGGGACCACGGCAGGCTGGGGGTGGGCACGCTCGATATTCCGCTCGGGGCGATCTCTGAGAACAGCGACATCTATGTGACGCTGTGCTGGGATCGAATCGAGGAAATGGATATGCCGAACTTCGCAGGTCCGCTGCACTTCATCGACTCGGACCTGTTCGTGCCGTCGAACATCAAGTTGCCGCGGCGCAGCGTCGAAGGGCTGCGTTCCTCGGCGGCGGAGCAGGCGCCGCAGCGGCCCAATGGGCGCGAGATGGCGATGGCGCAGAACCTGGGATGGGGACGCACCGTCAGCGTGGCGGGCGCGGAGGGCGCCGCCCGGCAGGAGCAGACGATCGTTCCAGCGCCGGTGGGCGCGGGGCTGAGCGAGCGCGGCGTGGTGGGCCCGGGCGACCTGATTCGCCTCGGCGTGGATGACAGCGTCGTGCCGAACGCGGGGCTGGACATCCAGTTCCTGCTGACGCCGGAAGCCGCGGCGAACACGCGGCTGACGAAGGCCCTCCAGTACGCAGCCTCCATCTGGGAGAACCGCCTCACCGACGACGTCACCGTGACGATCATGGTGGACCTGATCCCGGACATGCCGGGCGTGCTGGCGGTGACTGAGACGAGACTGATCGGCGCGGACTACGGCGAGGTGCGGCAGGCGATGATCGATGACGCGTCGCGCTTCGAGCGGTACATCGCGAATGCGCTGCCTGACCCGGCGGACGAGGAGGAACTCTTCTTCACGACCGCGCTGGGCGAGGTGACGATGGAGCAGTTCGGCGCGCTGGCGCTGACGCCCGGGAACGCCAGGGCGCTGGGGTTCGAGGTTCCGCCCGATCCGAACATGCCGTTCGACGCCCGCATCAGCGTGGTGCAGAACGGGCGGACGATGGATGAGAATCCCTATGACGGGATCCTCCCGAACGCCATCGACCTTTCGGTGCTGCTCACGCGGGAGATCGGCCGCACGCTGGGTTTCGTGAGCGGTGTGGACGCCTTCCCCGATCCGGCGAGCCTGTTCTTCCCGACAGCCTTGGATCTCTTCCGCTTCTCGTTCGACGGCAGCCCGGCGCTCATGACGGGTCGGCCGGAGACGCTGGAGGAGTTCACGGACTTCCGTCGCGAGTTCACGCCCGGAGTTGACTCCGTCTTCGACGTCAAGCTGCTGTTCTCGGAGATGGGCATGTTCGCGCCGTTCCCGGATCCGGTGCTGCAGGACGTTGCGCTGGAGTACAGCTTCTCGACCGGGCAGTTCAACGGCGACGGGCGCATCGCGGGCTCCTGGCTGGATGACGAGATCACGGGCGCGACGCAGGTGACCGGCGTGTTCGACCCCACCGAGGGGGCCCCCACCCAGTACAACCTCGGCTACCCGAAGACGCCGGACCTTCTCGCGCTCGACATGATCGGCTGGGATACGCACGCGACGACGCCGACGCCGCCGCGTCCGGGCCTGGTCGAGAACATCGGATTCAACCTGTTCGATGGCAAGCAGTTCCTGCAGGACATCCCGCAGCGGGCGACGGCGTTCGTGCAGGAGGATCTGCGGCTGGAGGTGGTGCGTCGATCGATCGGCGGTGGATCCGATACGACGGTCGCCGTGAGCGATCGGACGGATCCCGCGGCCATGATGGCGCCGAGCCCCGACCAGAATATCGCGCACCTGGCGCTCGGCCCGAACACGGGCAGCGGCGCCCAGGCCGATATCGACACGGGCAACTACTTCATTCGCATTTCGTGGAACCGCACGGAGTTCGATTTCGGCGGCTGGTACATCACCAGTCAGGTGCGCTCCTTGCCGCAGCCGGGATACAGGAACTTTCCGGCGTCGGAGATCGAGTACGGTCTGGCGTGGTATGTCGATCTCGAGCCGCAGGCCGGCAACCCGGTGATCGCGAACCTGCGCGAGGACATCGACACCGACGGCGTGGTCGGCTCATCGGACGTGGCGCTGGTGCTTCGCTTCTACGGCAGCGGGCACCTGGCCGCGGACGTGAACGGCGACGGCACGGTGGACAGCGCCGACCTGGCGCGGGTGCTGGGGGTGTTCGGGAGCCCGAGCCGGAGGTGACGAAACGCGCGGCTGCGCGCGGAAACTCCTGACTTTTCGATCCGGCCTCCGTGGCCGCCCGGCTGGGGCGTCCTCGGAGGCTGGCTTCTTTGGCGGGCTGCGCACGCGCGACATCGGGCGCGGGAGGCGGGAGGCGCTGTTATCATCTCCGCCCGCCCGCCGCCGGCGCACGCCGCGGCGAGAGCGGCAGGAGCCTGCACCATGACGCCCGATTCGATCCTCAAGGACTCCAAGGAGCGGATGGACAAGGCCCTCGAGCACCTGCGGGGGGAACTCCGCGGGCTGCGCACGGGGCGGGCGACGTCCGCGCTGGTCGAATACATCAAGGTGGATTACTACGGCACGGCGACGGACCTGAAGGCCCTCGCCTCGATCAGCGTGCCGGAGGCGACGCAGATTCTGATCAAGCCCTTCGACGCGGGCTCGATCGGCGAGATCCGCAAGGCGATCGAGACCTCCGACCTCGGGCTGAACCCGAACGTGGACGGGAAGCAGATCCGGATCAACATCCCCGCGCTCTCGACCGATCGCCGCAAGCAACTCGTGGCGCACGCCAAGAAGACGGCGGAGGAGACGAAGGTCGCGATCCGCAACGTCCGCCGCGACGCCAACAAGCACACCGAGCAGATGGCCAAGGCGCCGGGCGCCCACTACCCCGAGGACGAGATCGAGACGCTGAAGGAGGAGATTCAGGACCTCCTCAAGCAGCACGAGACGCTCGTGGACAAGGTGGTGGACGAGAAGACGAAGGAAATCATGGACGTGTGAGGAGGCCTGCGGGCGCAGGCGCCACCGCGGGCCTGCGCGGCGTCACACCTTCAGCCCCAGCCGATCCATGACCTGCTGAAGGTCCGACCACACCTTGCGGCGGTTCTCCGGCGTGTACTGTCGCAGCAGAAAGGCCGGATGGAACGTGGGCATGAGGGGCACGCCCGCGTACTCTCGCCATCGGCCGCGCATGCTCGTCATGGATTCCGTGGTGTTCAGCAGCAGTTGAGCCGCGGGTCGGCCGAGCGTGACGATGACCTCCGGCTGGATGATCCTGATCTGCTCGAGCAGATATGGCCCGCAGCGTGAGGCCTCATCGGCCGTGGGCGTGGCGTTGTTGGGGGGGCGGCTCTTGAGCACGTTGGCGATGTAGACCTCCTCGCGCTGGAGGCCCATGGCCTTGATCATCTCGTTGAGCAGTTGCCCCGCGCGACCGACGAAGGGGCGGCCAGTGCGGTCTTCCTCCGCGCCGGGCGCTTCGCCGACGAACATGAGCCGCGCCTCCGGGCTCCCCTCGCCGAAGACGGTGCGCGTGTGGGCCGTGGCGGCGGTGCAGTGCGGGCACTCGGCGTCGTGGCGGGCGCGGAGGGCATCGAGCGCGGCCTGGCGCTCGGCGGCGGCGGCGGTGGCGGGCGCAGAGTGGGTCACCTCGGCGGAGACGCCGCCGCGGGCGGGCAGCGGAAGAAAATCCGCGCCCATCAGGCGCGCGGTTTCGGCGTGCTGCCGCGCGACGCGGCGGGCGCGGAGTTCGATGGCCTGCTCCATGGCCGGAGTGTACCTGCGGCACGATGCCGCGGGCTCCGGTGCCGTGGGCTCAGGCGGTCATGAGTTCGTGATCGCGCTCGGGTGAGCCGGCGCGGCGGCGTGTTTCCGAGGCGCCGATGTGGCCCAAAGCCCGGGCAATGAGTTCGCCGCGGCTGGAGGCATTCAGTTTCCTGTGCAGGCTCTTCACGTGATCGTGAACCGTGTGCGGGCTGCGCGTGAGTTCGGCGGCGATTTCCTTCACGCTCTTGCCGAGCGTCAGTTGCTCCAGCACCTCCTGCTCGCGGGCGGTGAGCGCCGCGGAGGGATCGATCGGCGCGGCGCCGAACGCGAGCGCGGCCCGTCCGGAGAGGGGGGCCATCGCCGCCTGGAGCACCGATACCTCGTGATCGGTGAGCGGCGCTTCCCCCGCGCCGAGGCCGCATTCGACCACCACCACACGCTCCGGCGCCGAGGCGCGAAGCGAGGCGGCGCCGATCGCCATGTCGTTGACGCCCAGATCCGCCCATGCGCGGCCGGCGGCGGATGACCGCCATGCCTCGAACGAGCCGGTCGAGGAGAGGCGCACGGCCCGTGCGCCTGAATCGAGCGCCCCCGGCCCCAGCGCCCATCGGCGCGGCTGCTCGCCGCTGATGATGCGGCGGACGCCGAGCAAACGATGCGGTTCGAGCCCGGAAGCCGCGGCCCCGGAAACTTCGACATCCGCCACGGCGCCGGAGGCGTCGAGGCGGCCGATCGAGACGGTGGCGACGATGCGGCGGCGGAGCGCCAAGAGCGTCTCCGCGGCGTCGTCACACCACGAAAGCGTAGCGACAGCGGGCAGTGAGCAGACTGACTCCGTGATCGCCGCCACCATCGAGATGTGGCGCGAGCATGAGTTGAGGTCCCTATCCATCGCGTTCTCCTTTCAACCCTGGAAAGGCGACTCGGCAACAGATTCTTCGAGTGCGCGGTCTTGGGTGTTCCCGTTCTTGGCGGCCATCTCCCGGAAGAGGCCCAACGGGCCGATTTCAATAGTAGCCCCTCAAAATGCCCCAAACGGGGCATAATCCGCGAATCTCAGTCACCTGTCCCGGACGGCGCCCCCGCCAGGGCGTGGGCGATCTGCCCCGCCAGACGGCCCGCCAAGGCCTCATCCTCCCTCACCACCCGCCAAGCCGCGGGTCGGGGTCCGGCGGGCGACGGATCGGTGGTCTGGTTCATCAGGCGGACCGACACATCTGAAACCTGCAGGCCGGTGCGGGAACGGCGCTCGATGGAGACCGATACGCGCGCCTGGATGGGGCCTGAGTAAGCCCTGAGGTCCACGGGCGAGGCGGTGTCGGCGGGTGGCGGTTGGCCACCAGCCGCGGCGATCGTCGCCGGCTCGAAGTCGATGCGGACATGCCGGCGCTGGAGGTTCAGCGTGCTCTCGAACTCCGCCTCGGGGGTCGATTCGTCGCCGATCCAAGGCGTGAAAACGCCAGCGGAGGCGCGGGCGCGGGTGGTGATGACACCGCTCTGGGCATCCACGCGATCGAGTTCGAAGCCGGCGGCGCGGAGTTCGTTGCGGGCGGCCTCGAAGGCCTCGGCATAGCGGCCGGGAGGCGCCTCGAAGGTGACGGCCTTGGGCGCGGCGCACCCTGCCGCGGCAAGCGCCGAGGCGAGGGCCATCATCGCTGCAGCGGCGTGCCGGTGTGACATTGGCGCCAGTCTAGCGAGGGCCGTTAGGATGGCGCAGTTGGTGGAGCGTGTTCCGATGCCATCCCTGCGGCCTCAGCGGAGGATTTCATGGCTTCAGTGATTCCCGGAGCGGCGGTGATCGGCCAGTCCGGCGGCCCGACCGCGGTGATCAACCAATCGCTGGTGGGGCTGGTGCAGACGCTGCGCGGGCACGGTTCGATCAGGCCGGTGTACGGCGCCCGGCACGGCGTGCGCGGGATGGTGAGGGAGCAGGTGGCGCTGCTGGGCGATGCGCCGGACGAGGCGCTGGAGCGCGTGGCGCTCACGCCGTCGGCGGCGCTGGGCTCGACGCGCGACAAGCCGGATCGGACGTATTGCGAGAAGATCTTCGATGCGTGCCGGAAGCACGACATCCGGTATTTCTTCTACATCGGCGGAAACGACTCAGCGGACACGTGCCGCATCGTGAACGAACTGGCGAACGAATCGGGCTACGAACTGCGCTGTTTCCACGTTCCGAAGACGATCGACAACGACCTGATGGAGAATGACCACACGCCGGGCTACGGCTCGGCGGCGCGCTTCGTGGCGATGGCGTTCATGGGGGACAACCTGGACAACGAAGCGCTGCCGGGGATCAAGGTGAACGTGGTGATGGGGCGGCACGCGGGGTTTCTGACGGCCGCCTCGGCCCTGGCGCGGCAGCGCGATGACGATGGGCCGCACCTGATCTATCTGCCGGAGACGGATTTCGACGGCGATGCGTTCATCGCGGACGTGGACCGCGTGTACACGAAGCACGGGCGCTGCCAGATCGCGGTGAGCGAGGGGATTCATGACCGCGACGGGAACCCGATCAGCGCGATGATGTCCGGGCTCGAGGAGAGGGATGCGCACGGCAACGTGCAGCTGTCGGGCACGGGCGCGCTGGGGGACTGGCTGGCGAACCTGATCCGCGTGCGTCTGACGCCGAAGGGCGGCAAGCCGCCGCGGGTGCGGGCGGACACGTTCGGGTATCTCCAGCGCTGCTGGCCGGAAGCGAGCCCGGTGGACCGTCAGGAAGCGCGGGCGGCGGGTGTGCGCGCGGCGCAGGCGGCGATGTCGGGGGACATCGATGGCTCGGTCGCGATCGTGCGCACGAGCACGATTCCGTACAAGGTGGAGTACAAGGTCGTGAAACTGGCTTCGGTGGCGGGCAAGACGCGGCGCATGCCGGCGGAGTTCATCGCTGGGCACAACAACGTGAGCGCGGCGTTCGTGCAGTACGCGAAGCCGCTCGTGGGCGAACTGCCGGTCATCGGGAGGCTGCCATGACGAAGAATGTGAACCTTCCCCGCCGCGGATTCCTGGCGGCGGCCGGCCTTTCGACCGTTGCGCTCGCGGCGGGGCGCAGCGCTGCGCAGGGTGTTTCGGCGCCGAAGCCGGAGGTGGCGGGGCGCGGGCGCCGGGGATCGATCGCGATCGCGTCGGGCAATGGCGTTCAGGCCGTTGCGCGTGCGCGTGAACTGCTGGCCAAGGGGTCGGACCCGCTGGACGCCGTGGTCGAGGGTGTCCGGATCGTCGAGGACGATCCGGACGACATGACCGTCGGGCTCGGCGGCCTTCCGAATGAGGAAGGCGTTGTGGAACTGGATGCGTCGGTGATGCACGGGCCGATGCACCGCGCGGGCGCCGTGGCGGGGCTGCGGAACATCAGGAACCCGGCGTCGGTGGCGCGCGAAGTGGCGCGGCGGACGGATCACGTGCTGCTCGTGGGCGAGGGGGCGCTCAAGTTCGCGGTGCGCATGGGCTTCGAGGAGGAGAACCTGCTCACGGAGAAGGCGCGGCTGGCATGGCTGAAGTGGCGCTCGACGCTGAGCCGCGAGGATGACTGGCTCGAGCCGGATGAGTTCGATCTGCCGGGGCCCGAGTCGGAGAAGCACAGTCGGGGGCCTCGCCCGAATGGAGGCGCCGAGGAAGCCGCTGACCTCGCGCTGCGCGACGTCCTGTTCACGTATGGAACGATCCACTGCTCCGCGATCACGCCCGGCGGCGACCTCGCCGGATGCACAACGACGAGCGGCCTCTCGTGGAAACTGCCGGGGCGCGTCGGGGATTCGCCGATCATCGGCGCCGGGCTGTACACGGACAACGCGGTCGGCTCGGCCGGCGCGACCGGGCGCGGCGAGGCCGTGATCCAGGTGTGCGGCGCCCGCACCATCGTGATGCGCATGGAGATGGGCGACAGCCCGACCGATGCGTGCCTGAACGTGCTGAAGATGATCGCGGACCGCACGCGATCGAAGCGGCTCCTGAACAGCCGCAACGAGCCGGATTTCGGCGTCACGCTCTATGCGCTTCGCAAGGATGGCGCTTTCGGCTCCGCGACGATGCGGGGGACAACGCACTTCGCGGTGGCCGACGATCGCGGCGCCCGCAAAGAGCAGTGCGTGCCGCTCTTCTCCGCCTGACCATCTCCGCCCTAACCTTCGGTGATGTCCTCCACCGCCCCACTCCCCCGTCATCATCGCCAGATCATCCTGCCGATGGTCGGCGAGGAGGGCCAGCGACGCCTTCGCGATTCACACGCGCTGATCGTGGGGTGCGGGGCCCTCGGCGCCGCCGCGGCCGACCTGCTGTGCCGGGCGGGCGTGGGAACAATCACGCTCGTGGATCGCGACTTCGTCGAACTGACCAATCTCCAGCGCCAGACGCTGTATGAGGAGCGGGATGCCCTGGATGCCGCGCCGAAGGCGGAAGCCGCGCGGCGGCGGCTGGAACGCATCGACCCGGCGACCCGCGTGCGCGCCATGGTCGATGACTTCGGGCCATTTACGGCGGAGCAGATGGCCGCCGGGGCCGATGTGATCATCGACGGCACGGACAACTTCGAGACGCGGTACCTCATCAACGACCTCGCGGTGTCCACCGGGCGGCCGTGGGTGTATGCCGGAGTGGTCGGCGTGACCGGGATGCAGATGACGGTTCTGCCGCGCGCCCAGACCGGATCGAAGGCCGCGCCGTGGAGCGGTCACGAGACAGCATGCCTCCGCTGTGTGTTTCCCGAGGCGCCGCCGCCCGGCACGACGCCCACCTGCGACACGGCGGGTGTGCTCGGGCCCGCGGTGGCGCTCGTCGCGGGCTTTCAGGCGACAGAAGCGATCAAGGCGCTGCTCGGCCGGTGGCCGGATGTGCGGCGAACGCTGGTCTCGTTCGATGCCTGGACGGGAGACGTGCGCGCCATCGACGTCTCCGCGGCGGCCCGCGACGATTGCCCATGCTGCGGGCTGCGCTCGTTCGACCACCTCAGCGGAGACGCGGCCTCCCAGGCCACCACCCTCTGCGGGCGCGGAAGCGTCCAGATTCTGCCGCCGCCCGATCGTCCCGACCTCGATCTGGTCGCCCTGGCCGCGAGGCTGACGCCGCACGGCGCCTTCTCGCTCACGCCGATCATGCTGCGCGGTCGGCTGGCCTCGGAACGCGGCGACGGCGGGCAACCGATCGAACTCACGGTGTTCTCGAACGCGCGCGCCATCATCGGCAACGTGACCTCGCCGGAGCAGGCACGCGCGATCTACGCGCGATACGTCGGAGCATGAATCGCCGCGTCAATACCGCAGAACCGAGTGCAGCGGCACACTTCGATCCAGTTGCTCGCGGCCCTTCAGCCCGGTGAGTTCAATGAACACGCTGATGCCCACCGTTTCGGCCTTCAGACGATTGACCAGATCGAGCGCAGCGGCGAGCGTGCCGCCGGTCGCGATCAGATCGTCCACCAGCACGATGCGCTGGCCGGGCTTGATCGCATCCTCGTGGATCTCGAGCGTGTCCGTTCCATACTCCAGCTGGTAGGCCGCCTTCATCGTCCGCCGCGGCAGTTTACCGGGCTTGCGGATCGGCACGAACCCTGTCGCCAGCGTCTTGGCCACGGCGATGCCGAAGATGAACCCTCGCGACTCCGCGCCCACCACCAGATCCACCCGCTTCCCGCGAAAGGGGTTTGCCATGAGTTCGATGGCCATCCCCAGCCCGGCGGGGTCGGCCAGCAGGGGCGTGATGTCGCGGAACGTGACGCCGGGCTTGGGAAAGTCCGGCACGTCGCGGATCAGGTTCTTCAGCGTCTCCAAGTGAGCCTCCGACTCTTTCCTGCGCCCGATGCAACCCCGGATGAAACCCGTGGGGCGCGCCGGCCGAACCACAAAGGGGGTGGACCGGACGATCACGCGCCGCCGCCAGACCGGCGGATTACAGTACCAGACCATGCCGGACGCAAACGAGAGACTGCACAAACTGGAGGTGATCGAGCCGATCGGCGCCCGCGTCCTCATCCGCAAGGATGAAGACCGCAAGCAGACCAAGTCCGGCCTTCACCTGCCCGACAAGATCGAGATCCCGACCATCACCGGGCGCATCGTGAGCGTCTCCGCCGAGGTGGAGCAGGATTCGAAGTACCCGGTGCGTCAGTACGACCGCGTGCTCTTCAACCCGAAGAACGGCGTTCCCGTGGACTTCGAGGGGGACAACCGGCTGTTCGTCGTGCCCGTCGCGGACATCGTGGCCGTGTTCCGGCAACCTGAAGGCGGGAACGGCTCGAAGAAGCAGCGATGACCGAGACGCAGGACCCGCAACAAGCGATGAAGGAAGCCGCGGCGCTGATGCGCCTGTCGCTCCCCGACCTCCCCGACCCGCTGCCCATTCCCCCACTCACCGACCCGTTTGTCGCGTCGGTGACGCCACCCGGCTCCAAGAGCCTCACGAACCGCGCGCTCGTGCTCGCCTCACTGGCAAGCGGGAAGTCGGTCCTGCGGCGGCCGCTGGTGGATGCGGAAGACGCGGAGCGCATGATCGAATCGCTGAGGCGCCTCGGCGCCGACATTTCGCCCCTCGAAACCCCGCTGGCAGACGGCGGAACCCGACTCGACCTCGTCATCTGGGGCGCCGGCGGGCGCCTCCAGGGCGGCGTCGATCTCCAGGTCGGCAACGCCGGCACGGCGATGCGATTCCTCACCGCCGCGGCCATCCTTGCCGATGGCCCCGTCCGTCTCGACGGCACGGCGCGCATGCGCGACCGGCCGATCAACGAACTCGCCATGGCGCTCCGCGGCCTCGGCGCCGCGGTGGAGTTCTTCGGCAAGCACGGCTTTCCCCCGCTCCGCGTCACGCCGCCACAGGGCGAGATCCGCCGCTCGCACCTCGTCCTCCCGACCACCGCCTCCAGCCAGTTCATCACGGCGCTCCTCCTCATCGCGCCGTGGATGCCGACGGGCATCACCATCGACCTCCGTGGCGAGATCACGAGCAAGCCCTACATCCTGATGACCATCGACCTCCTCAACCGCCTCGGCGCGCGCCACTGCTCGGCGACGCACAGCGGCGCGCGGCTGCGCGTCGGCCACGGCCCGCTCGAGGGCTTCGAGTACGACATCGAGCCCGATGCCAGCGGCGCCACCCCCTTCTGGGCCGCCGCGGCCATCACCCCGGGCTCCGTCTGCCGCGTCCCCGGCCTGACCGAATCCAGCCTCCAGGGCGACGCCCGATTCCCCCGCATGCTCGGCGCGATGGGCGCGGCCGTGGGCGCCGGGGACAACGCCCTCGCCGTCGCCGCGCCGCTCTCGGGCAAGCGCTCCCGCGCTTTGCCCAAGCGCCTGAGCGGCATCCGCGTCGATCTCTCCGCCATCCCCGACACCGCGATGTCCCTCGCCGCCGCGTGCTGCTTCGCGGGCGATCGATCCCTCCTCTCCGGCCTCCGGACACTCCGCGTCAAGGAGTGCGATCGCGTGCACGCCATCCAGACCGAACTCCAGCGCCTCGGCGTCATCGTCGAGAGCACGCGCGAGGAAGACGACGAGCGCCTCGAGATCATCCCCCCCGAAGGCGGACTCGATTGCTCCCCCTCCGTCCCCCCGGTCGTCTTCGAGACCTACGATGACCACCGCATGGCGATGGCCCTCGCCGTCGTCGGCCTGCGGCGACCGAACGTCTCGATCAGCAACCCCACCTGCGTCGCCAAGACCTATCCGGGATTCTGGGCCGATCTCGCCCGCCTCTACGACGCCGCGGCCGAGAGCGCAACCCGCCGTCTGCGGGCCGGTTGAGCCCCGGTCGCCGGGGCGTGATACTGGGAGCCGTATGCCGGCATTCTGGCGCTTCGCCGCGAAGATGCTTCGATATCGCTTCACACTCGCCGCGGCGATGGTGATGGCGTTCCTCTCCGCCGCGAGCCTTGGTGGCGGGCTGCTCGGCATCGTCCCCATCCTCCAGACCATCCTCGCCGGGCCGGATGGCGAAGGCGCCGCCCTGCCCGACCTCGCCCGCCGCGCCAACGAGCGGCTCCCCATCACCGTCCCCGATTCCTGGATCGCCGTCCTCCCCACCGATCGCTTCGACGCCGTGCTGTGGCTCATCGTGGGCCTGGGCGCCCTCACCATCTTCGGCGCCACCGCGAACTTTCTGCACGCCTACTTCTCCCTCACCGTCTCCACGCGCACCGTCGCCGCCATCCGGCGCGATGTCTTTCAGCACGTCGTGCACCTGCCGCTTCGAGGCCTCGTCAACCGCACGGCCGATACGCTCAGCCGCATCCTGAACGACTCCAACACGCTCCTCGGCGGGTTCGAGGCGATCACCAGTCGCACCCTGGCGCAGCTCACCAAGGCCATCGCCGCGCTCGCCACAGCCCTCATCATCGAATGGCGCCTCACCTTCGTCGCCCTGCTCGTCGGCCCGCTCGTTTACATCATCATCCGCAAACTCGGCAAACGCGTGCGCCGCGCCTCGCGGGGCGCGCTTCAGGCCCAGGGCAAACTCCTCGAAGCCGCGACCGAGGCGCTCCAAGGCCTTCGCGTCGTCAAGGTCTATACGCGCGAGCGCCGTGAAATCGGCCGCTTCTCGCGCCACAACCGCCAACTCGTGCGCGAGCAGTTCCGCGCCCGCACCGCCCGCGCCCTCTCCACCCCGCTCACCGAAGTGCTCATGATCTTCGTCTTCGGCGGCCTCGCGCTCTTCGCCGCCAAGGCCCTGATCGACGGCGCGGTTGATCCCGCCGAGTTCATCACCGCCCTCGCCGCGCTCGCCGTTTCCGGCAGCGCCCTCAAGCCGCTCACCCGCGTCGTGCAGGATGTCCAGACCGCCGACGCCGCGGCTGTTCGACTCCTCGAGCTCATGCGCGAGCCCACCGAGCCGGTGCATCTCTTCGACAAGTCCCACCGCCGCCGACCTCGCCTCGCCCGCCACTGCCGCTCCCTCATCTTCGACGATGTCCGCTTCACCTATCCCGGCGCAGATGTCCCCGCGATCGACGGCGTCAGCCTCGTCATCGAGCACGGCGAGACCATCGCCTTCGTCGGCCCCAACGGCTCGGGCAAGACCACGCTGCTCTCCCTCGTCCCGCGCCTCCTCGAGCCCGATTCCGGCCGCGTCCTTATCGACGCCGCCGACATCGCCGAGGTCGATCTCCGCTCGCTCCGCAAGCAGATCGGCGTCGTCACGCAGGAGGTCGTCCTCTTCCACGCCTCCATCACGGAGAACATCGCCTACGGCGCGCCCGCCGGCGGCGCAGCCCGCGAGCAGATCATCGAGGCCGCCCGCCGCGCCGGCGCGCACGAGTTCATCATGGCCAAGCCCGACGGCTACGACGCTATCGTCGGCGAGCAGGGCCTCACGCTCTCCGGCGGCCAGCGCCAGCGCATCGCCATCGCCCGCGCCATCCTGCGCGAGCCGGCCCTCCTGATCCTCGACGAAGCCACCAGCATGATCGACGCCGAGAGCGAGCGCCTGATCGGCGACGCCATCGGCAACTTCTCCCGCGGCCGGACCTGCCTCATCGTCGCCCACCGCCTCAGCACCGTCATGCACGCCGACCGCATCGTCGTCATGGAGGCCGGCCGCATCGTGGACGTGGGCGAGCACGCCGATCTGCTCGATCGCTGCGAGACCTACCGCCTCCTCGCCCGCACCCAACTCCTCCCGGCGCCCGTCTGACCGGCAAACCCGGTTCAGGGGAACCCCCCGCGCCTGACGCCTACGATCCCCGCCATGCCCCTGCCCCGGATCCCCAGGATCGCCATCGTCGGCCGGCCGAATGTCGGCAAATCCTCCCTGCTCAACATGCTGGCGGGGGCGAAGGTGTCGATCGTCGATCCCACGCCGGGCGTGACCCGCGACCGCGTCGCGGCAACCGTCGAACTCGAAGGCCCCTCCCGCGCCGATCCGCCCAGGACGGTCGAAATCATCGACACCGGCGGATACGGCGTCTACACGGCGGATGGTGCGCGGTTCGACGACGTCGGGGAGGACCTCTCGCGCCTTTCCGGCGACATCGAGAACCAGATCGGCGAAGCGGTGCGCTCGGCCGACATCATCCTCTTCGTCATCGACGCGCAGGCTGGTCTCACGGCGCTCGACGATACGATCGCCCGCCTGCTGCGCGAACAGGCGTTCGAGAAGGACTCCGACGGACACGGCCCGGAAGTGATCGTCGTCGCCAACAAGGTGGATGGCGACAATTGGGAGGCCCACGGCTTCGAAGCCTCCGCCCTCGGCTTCGGCGAGCCGCTGCTGGTCTCCGCGCTCAACAACTTCCGGCGGCGCGATTTCGTCGAGGCGCTCTACGAACGCGTGCCGGACCAGGGTCGCGCCGGCGGCGACGAGCCCGATGAAGCCGAGATGCGCCTCGCCATCGTCGGCAAGCGCAACGCGGGCAAGTCCACGTTCGTCAACGCCCTCGCGGGCGAGCAGCGCGTGATCATCAGCGAGATCGCGGGCACCACCCGCGACGCCATCGACGTGCGCTTCGCCATCGACGGCCACTCCTTCATCGCCATCGACACCGCGGGCTTCCGCAAGCGCAAGAGCCTTGCCGACCAGGTCGAGTGGTGGTCAACGCACCGCGCCCTCCGCGCCATCCGCCGCGCCGACGTCGCCCTTCTGCTCCTCGATGCCTCCACGCCCGTCTCCCAGGTGGACAAGCAACTGGCGCACGAGGTCCAGAAGCAGTTCAAGCCCTGCGTGATCGTCGTGAACAAGTGGGACGTCGCGCAGGCCTCAACCAACCGCAAGGGCAAGCCCCTCACCCCCGACGATTACCGGAAGTACCTCGAGCAGGAACTGAAAACGCTGAGCCGGGCGCCCATCGTCTTCGCCAGCGCACACGACGGCCGCGGCGTGCGCGAGGCCGTTGAAGTGGCGCAGGAACTCCACGCCCAGGCCCGCGAACGGCTCTCCACCGGCCGTCTCAACCGCGTCATGCGCGACATCCTCGAGCGGCGCGGCCCCTCCTCCAAACTCGGCAAGCACGCCAAGGTGCTCTTCGTCACCCAGGTCGCCGAGGCGCCCCCCACCATCGTCATGGTCGTGAACCACGAGGATATGTTCACGCCCGAATACCGCCGCTACCTGCTCAACCGCCTCGCCGAGAGCACACCCTTCGAGGAAGTCCCGATTCGCCTCATCATCCGCGACCGCAAGCGGGCACGGCTGGAAGACCTGCTGAGCGGCGCCCACGCGGAGTCGAAGGCCGCCGCGGCGGCGGACTCCGGGCGATCAACCGCCCGCGCCGATCGGCTCGCTCGCCCGCGGTTCGAGAACCATCTCGATGGTGATGACCTCGACGACGCGGAAGTCGATCGCCTGCTCAAGGAACTCGAAGCCGGCGCCGATTGAGCCGCGCAGCGCTTACGCCGCCAGCCCGCCGAGACCGTCGTCCTCTTCGTCGAACGAGTCCCACCCCGTCCACGTCTTGCCCGGTGTGTGCCGGTGGTGGATCCGGATGATCCGCGCCAACTGCCGCGCGAAGATGTGCGCCATCACGCCCAGTTGCCCGGTCAGTTCCTCGGGGAACGGCACGGCCCTGTCGCGGAACAACGTCATCACCGCCAGGCACTCGCCCTCATACCGGCACGAGAACACGATCACGCGCGAGTCCGACAGCCAGTTCGCATCGTCGCCGATCCACTGCGCCAGTTCGGAGTCATCGTCGAACACGACGACCTCTTCCTCCTCCTGGAATCGCGGCGCGATCACGTCCGCCAGGTGATCGAGCAGCACGTCCGCTGTGTCGCGCGGGCAGTCGTAGTTCACATAGGCGCCCAGCGTGAAATCGCTGTGGTTGCTCGGCAGGAACACCGCGGCGTTCGTCGGCCCCGTCTTGCCCAGCAGATATTCGAGCGCGGTCCGCAGCAGCGATTCGATGTCCAGTTCCTGCTGCACGATCGAGCCGAACTCGCTCGCCAGCGCCACGTGCGTCACCTTGTCCGCCAGTTCGCGGTAGGCGCCGACGAGGTCGTTGCACAGCACGTCCACCTGGCTCGTCACCTGCTGCCGCGCGGAGTTCAGCCTCCGGCAGATCCGCTTCAGCCGTTCAATCCGCCGCGTCTGGGCCCGCTCGCTCCGCGACATCTCGATCGCCGCCGTCACGCTCGCCACGGCTTCCGCCTCGATCAGCGGCAGCGCCAGCAGGTCCACAACCCCCAGCCGCATCGCCGATACGGCGTCATCCAGCGACGGCGCCTCCGCGCACACGATCGTCTTCGTCGGCTGCTCCTCCAGCGCCAGGCGGCGAACCAGGTCCAGCCCCGCTCCATCCGGCAGCGTGAGGTCGGTGATCATCGCGTCAAACGATTCGCCGTCCAGCGCCCGGATCGAATCCGTCAGCGACCCGGCCTCGGCGCACGACAGCGAGCAATCGGTGAGCATCGTCCGCAGCCTCGCCCTCAGCGAAAGGTCCCCGAGCGCAAGAAGCACTCTTGCCGCGGCTTCCCGAGTCTGCGCCTTCGGCGCCTGCTCGGGGCTCACGCTCGCGGGCAGGGCGGGGACAGCCGCCGTCGGCGTCGCTGTCCCTTCTCTCGACTTCACTCGCCTCCGGCCCATGGCTCTCCTCACCGTCGCGTCGATCCGTCGACCTTGCCTGTCCCGCGGCGTCTTCTCGGCCGGTCCAATCCTCGGACCACCGGCGCCGCTCGGCACTATTGTTCGGCTGGAGGACGCCACGTATTGAGGATGAGGCGCGCAGTCGTGCCTTTTCCCGCCTCGCTCTCCAGTTCAATCCTTCCCCCGTGCAGCGTCGCCAGCCGGTGCGCCCGCGCCAGCCCCAGTCCGCGCTGCCGTCCCGCCGGCTTCTCCGAGAAGAAGGGGTCGAACGCGTGCCGCAACGCATGGTCCGACATGCCGCGGCCGTCGTCCTTCACCGAAATCATCAGCGCATCGCCCTCGGGATCGATCTCCGCCCGAACCTCCACACGCTCACGGGGCTTCGCCTCCCAAGCATTCCGCAGAAACTCTGTCACAATCGCCGTCACCTGGCCGGAATCCACCCACACCGGCGGGATCGGCCCCTGCACCTGGAGTTTCACCGGCGGTGGAAGCCCCTCCTTCTCCTCGTGAACGCGCAACTTGAAGTCGCGCACGATCCGTGAGACCAGGTCCGGCAGGTCCATCACCTTCCGCTCCGGCTTTGCCGGACGCGCAAAAAAGTGCAGGCTCTCGATCAGTTCGCTCAGGGTCCCCGCCGCGCTGGCGATGGCCTCCGCCGTGTGTCTGTCCTCGGCCTCGTGCAGCCGCGTCGCCAGCAACTGGCTGCGCCCGCTGATCACGGTCAGGGGGTTGTTCATCTCATGCGCCGCCCCCGCAGCCAGTTCGCTGAGCCGCCCGAGCGCCTGCGCCTTGGCCACCTGCGCCTGCGCCGCCACAAGGCTCCGGTTGGCCTCTGCCAACTGCTCGCCCAGACGCCGCATCGCCTCGTGCTGGGCCGCAGCCGCGATCGCCGCGCCCCAGGTCGAGGTCAGCGCAAAAAGCGCCGGGCTCTTCATGAGCGCCGGCGACAGGGGCCGGTCATGCGCCAGCACCGCCGGTCGCTCCCCCGCCCCCGAAAGCGGCAGGAACCGCATCGTGCGCACGTCCGGAGCGTCCTGAACGTGCTCGGCCACCCACGTCAGCAGCGCCACGCTCGCCGCGGCCAGCGCCCCCGGCGCCGCCGCGATCACCAGGTCCGGAGCGTCCTCGGGCGACGAGCCGCTTATGCGCTCGATCACCCGCCCATCGGCGCCGCACCGCCACGCCTGCCACGGCGATTTCGGAACATCCTGCCGCACGATCGTGTAGAAGCCCTCGCCGAACAGCGTCGCCGCCGAACGCACGACCTCCGAATAGGTCTTCGCGAGCGTGTTCGACCCCGCCGCGGCCGCGTGGAACTTCTCGATCGCCGACAGCGCCTGCGATTGCAGCTGCACCTGCCGCGATCGCTCCTGAAGCGTGATGTTCAGGGCGCCGAGCCTGCGATTGGCCGTGAGCACCGATTCCAGCGCCAGATCGCGATCATCCGTCTCTTCAAGACCCATCTCCCGCGCCCGCTGCGCCACGCGCTCGTGCAGGCGCCGCTGCGCCTCCTCAACATGCGCGAGGCTCAGCCCCCACTCCGCGCACATGCCTCCAAGATCCGGCGGCGGCGAGCCGTTGCCCGACCACCCGATGTGCAGCCGCCGCGCCAGCGCGTTGGCCACCGTCACCACGCCGATCAGGCCCTTGTGCGGCGTATCCGGCGCCGAAACCGCGGGCTGGCCGTGCAGCCACATCACGTCCACCATCGCCGGCGGCAGGCCCCAGTGCTCCGCCAGTCGCTTGCCCACGACGTGGTGGTCCACGCCGATCACCGCCCGCTCCACCTCCGCGATGCCCACCTGCCGCCGCTCCGCCAGCCGCGCCACCCGCGCATACGTCCGCGGCAGGATCGTGTCGAGCGCGTATTTGCCCAGATCGTGCATCAGTCCGCACACGAACGCCTCGTCCGCGCGAACCGCGCTCGAGCCCGAGTGCGCCTCCGCGATCATCTCCGCCGCGAACGCCACCGCCAGCGCGTGCCGCCACAGGCCCTTGCGGTCGATCGAAGGCGCTTCCCCGTTGGCCGGCGCCTGCGGCTCCTGATCCGCCTCGTCGATCCCGAGCGCATCGTGCAGGTGCACGCTCAGCAGCGCCGACCGCACCGCCTCGACACCGAGCAGCACCACCGCGCGATCGACCGTCGTCACGCGATCGCCCAGACCCGTCGAGGCCCGCTTGCACATCGCAAGCAACCGCCCGGTCAGCGCGGCGTCCGCCTCGACGAGCCTCACGATCTCCTTGATGTCCGCCGCGTCGTCTGCGCTCAGCCGCAGCAATCGCAGCGCGATCGGCGACAGCGTCGGCAGCGCATCCAGTTCCTGCAGAATCACTTCCACGCGCTGCGCCCGCGACGAGGCGCTCAGCCCGTCGCGCGACAGCGCGCCGATCCCGGCCGCGGACACACCGGGGGCGGACGGCGTTGCCGCCGCTGCATCCGTGGGCTCGGCCTTCCGTGGCGCCTGGGCCCGCTGGTTCATAAGTGTGGCCTCATCCGGCCGCGCGCGACGAACCCTCGTTCTTGCGAAGAGGCGACGCGCTGGTTTCGAGGTCCAGCAACTCGCAGATCCGCGCCGCGAGCCGCTCCACGTCAAAGGGTTTCTTGACGAACTCGTCCGCCCCTGCCCGCTTCAACTGCTCCACCTCGTCCGGTTTGACCACCCCCGAAACGAAGATGATCCGGCTGTCCGAGGTCTCCGGGTTCGCCCGCACACGCTGACACACCAGGTCGCCGTTGATGTCCGGCAGCATGTAGTCCAGCACGATCAGGTGCGGCTTGAACGACTCCGTGAGCAGGCCCGCGTCATACCCGTTCGATGCCGTCTTCACCTCGAAGCGGCCGTCGCGGTTCAGCACGTCCACGAACAGGTCCACGATCCCGGGGTCGTCGTCCACCACCAGGACCCGCTTGCGGCCCGATTCGATGGCGTCCGTCGGGATCTCGTTTTCCTTCATGAAGCGGATGAGTTCCGCCCGCGGAATCCGCCGGAACCGCGACCCCGGCACCCGGAAGCCCTGCAGCCGGCCGCTGTCGAAGCAGCGGATGATCGTCTGCTGGCTCACCTTGCAGACCTCCGCCGCCTCGCCGGTCGTGAAGACCTGCTTGGCGCTCCAGTCGGACTGCGGCGACGAGTTGTTTCTCGCTCCGGGCATGCGCGTGTTTCCGCCACGACCGAGTCGTGTCAGCCGCGGCTCCCCCCGCGGCGGTCGTTCCTGCTTATCCAGGCCCGGAAGTCAACCCAGACTGCCCGGATTCGCCAGAGCAACCATCGGCCCTGCGAACGACCCACTTGATGCGCCGAATGCTCAGGCAGCCTTCGACTGAGCCTCACGGGCGCGGAAATCGAGCGCGAACCCCAAAAACATGCCCACAATGGATGCTAGGCCCCATTCCCGCGTCCCGGGGCATCACCCCCCCCGCCGGGGGGGACCCCTCCGCCTCAGGTCCGGCAATGGCGAGGCCGCCGCGCCCCTACTGGGCGCTCGTCACCGCCCCGTCCCGCTCCCGCTCCGCCACGTACATTGTGGGCAGCAGGTAATTCCGCCCCTTGTACACGAACACCCGCCCGCTGAGGCGGAAGCCAAGGGGCTCCGAGCGGCCCCTGATCAGGGTCTGGAGGGCGTCGAGGTTCAGGCAGGGCAGGAGTGTCATGGGCGGCAGGCCCGCCCGAGGCTGGTCGGCGTCGTTATCCCGCACGAACTGCCATTCCCCGGTCGGCGATTGCTCCACCCGCCCCCGCTGCAGGGACAGGTACGTGCCTTCCGACGCGAGCCCCGGCGCCCCCCGCGCCGCCGGCGCCCCGACCTCTTCCCGGGCCGGCGTCGCCTGCTCCAGGGCCTTGATCAGGTCGTCCACGGAGGGCTCGGAGGAGGGCTGTTCCGGGCCGACGAGGCCGAGGTCAGGCGGCTCACCGGTTTCGGCGGCTTCCGCACGCTCCGGACGTTCGGCGGCTTCCTCTTCCGCGGGCGGTGGGGCCGCGGCGTGGGCCGTGGGGAGGAAGTAGTTCTGGCCGTCGTGGACGAAAACCTGCCCGCTGAGCAGGAAGGAGACGCCTTCGCTACGGGATTCGACGATTTGCTCCATCGCGGCGAGGTTCATGCAGGGCATGGCCAGCATGGGGGGCGCTTTCCAGCCGCTGACATCCGGATTGAACACCACGACCCAGCGATCGGCGCCCAAACGGCGCAGTTGGCCGCGCATTCGGTTCAGAAACGTGCCTTCCGGCGCCACTTCGCCGACGAGCGTCGTCCGCTCAGGCGAGACGGTGCCGGGCTTCGGCGCGGGAAAAGCGGTTTCCTGCGCGCGCGATGCACTTTGCGCGAAAATCGCCGAAAAACCGGCCAGGATGATCAGGAATCGCTTCACAGCCGGGAGGCCTCCGCTCCATCCTATCGGCCTCCCGCCGCGGACCGCCGCAGCGCCGGCGACGCGTCGTACGATGCCCGCGGAACCGGGCCTGTGGCGGAACTGGCAGACGCAGCGGACTTAAAATCCGCAGGTCGCCTCGGCGACCGTGTGGGTTCGACTCCCACCGGGCCCATTTCGGCTCACGCCGGCGCATCGGCCGGGGCGCCGAGGCGCATTCGCGGAATCTCGACGCGCGGGGGCTCGGCCCGGCCTGCAGTCGGAATCCCGGCGATGGATTCGATCGCGTCCGCCGCGGCGACGGCGGCGATTCGGCCGTCAAACCGGCTCGCCACGTCATCCAGCGCATCGGCCTGGGCCCGCAGGGCCGATTCATCGCCCAGCAGCCGATCCGCCTCCTCGACGAGCCGGTCCGGCCCGCCGAAATAGGGGACAAACTCCGGGACAATGCGCGAGCCCGCGATGAGGTTCGGCAGGGCAAAGTCGCGCGTGGCGATGACCCAGCGCGCGACCAGGTTGTAGGTGACCGGGTTGAGGCGGTACACGACGACCATCGGGCAGCGCTGCCGCGCAATGTGCAACGTGACCGTGCCGGACACTGCCAGGGCCAGATCGCACCAGCGCGAGGCCGCATCCACGGCGCGCACCGCAAGGCCCAGATCCCCGGGCCATCCGCCCATATCGTTGGCCATTTCGCGAAGCCGATCGGCGGTGTCTTCATTCGTCGCGGCGACCACGCCCGCGAGCCCCGGCCGGCGCGCCTTCAGCCGGCGGAACGCTGTCAGCAGCAGCGGCCAGTTCCGCGCCACCTCTGCGGGGCGGGAGCCGGGCATGAGCGCGACCCGCGGCTCGCCCTCCGGAAGCGCGCCCTCCTCGAGCCGCGCGGGGTCCGATGGCTCATCGAACACAGGGTGCCCGATGAACGTCGCCGCCACGCCTCGGTCGCGGAACCACTGCTCCTCGAAGGGCAGCAGGCACAGCACATGGTCGGTGAGGCGGCGCAGTTTCCTGATGCGCCACCCTGCCCACGCCCAGATCTGCGGCGCCACCAGGTGAACGATCTTCGCGCCAGTCGGGCGTGTGAGTTTGCAGATCGGGAAGTTCGCGGCGGGAGAATCGACCGGGATGTGCACCGTGATGCGGTGGCGCTCCAGCCACCGGCCGATCTTGCGGTTGTAGGAGAGGTGGCGGTTGATCTTTCGGAGGCCCGGCAGGCCCACCACGGCGTCATCGCCGGTGTCCCGGATGATCGAGGCCCCCGCGGCCGCCATCTTGGGCCCGCCCCAGGCGTGCATCGCCAGATCCGGGTGCCGGCGCCGCAGTTCGCGGATCACGGCCGAGGCGTGGTCATCGCCGCTGGGCTCGAAGGCCGTGAAGAAAAGAACGGGCTCGCGCGGCGCATCGCTCATTGCAGGCGGGCGCACTCAACCCACCCGGGGGTCGGATGTCAACTCCCGCCGCCGACGCCCGGCCATTCCCCCGGGGTCCCCCGGATCCCCCGGGCTATACTCGCCGCCCAACGACCCGAAAACCACGGCGCCACCAATGACCACCGCCAGCACAGCCCCAATTCCGACCTTCCGCCGAACCCACACCTGCGGCGACCTTCGCCCCTCACACGTCGGCCAGGATGTCGTCGTGGCGGGAT
The DNA here is from genome assembly GCA_964529265.1 of uncultured Phycisphaeraceae bacterium. Taxonomy (GTDB): domain Bacteria; phylum Planctomycetota; class Phycisphaerae; order Phycisphaerales; family UBA1924; genus CAZGVW01. The sequence goes on along the minus strand of CAZGVW010000168.1, from coordinate 9,415 downwards.
GGGTCGATTCCTACCGCGACCACGGCGACCTGGTCTTCGTCGATCTGCGAGATCGTGACGGCATCACCCAACTTGTCTTCGACAAGGAGGATGCGCCGCGGGAACTCGTCGAGACGGCCAGCCGCCTCCGCGGCGAGGACGTGGTCTCCGCCACCGGCCCCGTGCGGATCCGCAAGGGGGGGCCGAACCCCCGCCTCGCCACCGGCGAGGTGGAGGTGGTGGTGCAGACGATGACTGTGCTGAGCAAGTCGGACAACCCGCCCTTCAAGCCGACCGACAAGGACAGCGTCCCGAACGAGGAACTGCGCCTGCGCTACCGCTACCTCGACCTGCGCCGCCCCGTGATGCAGCAGATTCTGCGGACGCGGCATCGCACGACGAAGATCGCGCGCGACTATTTCGACGAGAACGGCTTCCTCGAGATCGAAACGCCGGTGCTCTACAAGAGCACGCCCGAGGGCGCGCGCGAGTTCCTGGCGCCGTCCCGCCTTCAGCCGGGCCACTGGTACGCGCTGCCGCAATCGCCGCAACTCTTCAAACAGATCCTGATGGTCGCCGGGTGCGACCGCTACATGCAGATCTGCCGCTGCTTCCGCGACGAGGATCCGCGGGCCGACCGCCAGGCGGAGTTCAGCCAGATCGATCTCGAGATGTCCTTCGTCCAGCGCGAGGACATCATGCAGATGATGGAGGGCTTCGTCCGCCGCCTGTGGGGTGAGATGTTCGAGATCGACGTGCCGCCGCTCCAGCGCATGTCCTACCAGGAGGCGATGGACCGCTTCGGCATCGACCGGCCGGATACGCGCTACGGCCTCGAACTGGTGGACATCTCCGACCTCGCGCAGCGCACCGATTTCGGCGTCTTCCGCGACGCGCTGGCCAAGCGCAAGGGCGTGGTCAAGGCCATCCGCGTCCCCGGCGGCGCTGAGAAGCTCACGCGCAAGATCACCGACGGCTACACCGAGTTCGTGAAGGGCTTCGGCGCGGGCGGCGCGCCGGTGACCAAAATCAACGCCCAGGGCGCGTTCGAGACGGGCGTGGCGCGATTCCTCGAACCCATTGCGGACGACCTGAAGCGACGCCTGGGCGCGCAGCCGGGCGACACGATCCTCTTCGGCGCCGATTCGTACTCCGTCGCCTCCAAGGCGCTGGGCGAACTGCGGCAGAAAGCGGCGCGGGACATGGGCCTCGTCCCCGCGTGGGGCAAGCAGTGGAACTTCCTCTGGGTCATCGATTTCCCGATGTTCATGAAGGACGCGGAGTCCGGCCGCTGGATGGCGATGCACCACCCCTTCACCGCTCCGCGCCAGGACCAGCAGGCCGCCTTTGTCGCGGCCGACGTGAACGACGAGGACACGATTGAATCCATCGTGAGCGCCGGCTACGACATCGTGCTCAACGGCTCCGAGATCGCGGGCGGCTCCATCCGCATCCACGACCCGGCGGTGCAGAAGAAGGTCTTCACGCTGCTCGGGCTCTCCGAGGAGGAGGCGAAGGAGAAGTTCACCTTCCTGCTCGAGGCGCTGCGCTTCGGCGCGCCGCCGCACGGCGGCATCGCCTTCGGGCTCGATCGCCTCGTCATGCACGTGTGCGGCACGGACAACATCCGCGACGTGATCGCCTTCCCCAAGACGCAGACCGGCGCCGACCTGATGACGGGGGCGCCGAGCATGGTCACGGAGAAGCAGATGCGCGAGCTGCACGTGGCTTCGGCTGCGCCGAAGCCGTGAGCAAGTCCTCGTTGCCACGGTGGCATAGGCGTCCCGCCTGCGGCGCCGCGGAGCGGCGAGCGGAATGAGGAAGCTGTCCGCCTTCACTCGCGGCTGCGCCGCGACACAGGCGGGACGCCTATGCCACCAGCCGGCGAACTCACCCGAACGCCTTTTCCTTCTCCTCCACCTCATCCGGCGCGATGCGCGTGATGATCTTTGCGCCCACGGCGTCGCCCCACACGTTGATCGTCGTGCGGCACATGTCGAGGATGCGGTCCACGCCGTAGATGATGCCGATCGTCCACATCGGCAGGGGCGGCGGCGTATCCGGCCGGGCCAGGAAACTGGTGTTCACGGCCTGGATCACGATCGCCATCGTCACCAGCCCGGCCGCGGGAATGCCCGGGGCGCCGATGGCCGCGAGCGTGGCGGTGACGAGCACCACCAGTTGCTCCGTGAAGCCGATGTCATCCATGTATCCGAACACCTGGAACAGGAACACCACCGCCACGGCCTCATAGAGCGCGGTGCCGTTCATGTTGACTGTCGCGCCGAGCGCCGGCACGAAGTTCGCCGCGCGCCTGGAGCACCCCCCGAGTTCGCGGCAGGTCTCGATCGTCACCGGCAGCGTGGCGGATGAGCTCGCGGTGCTGAACGCCGTGAGAATCACGCGCCGGAGCCGCCAGACGTAGTCGAAGGGGTTGGTTCGCCCGAACACCCACAGGATCAGCGGCAGCACGAGGAAGCCGTGGATGAACAGCCCCACGATCACCGTGAGGATGTACATCCCGAGCGGCCCGACCAGGTTCGAGAGCCCCACCGCCCCCACGCGCGACGCGATGAGCAGCAACACACCCAGCGGCGCCAGCCACATCACCCAGCCGACGATCTTCATCAGCGCCGCGAGCAGCCCCTCCAGCGTCGCCACGGCCTGCGCCGCGCTGCGCCCCGCGATCGAGAGCGCGACTCCGAGAAGAATCGCGAACACCACGACGCCCAGGATGTTCCCCTTCGCCGCGGCATCGAAGAGATTCGGCGGGATCATGTTCTCCAGCACGCCGAGAAAGGCGCTGCCCACCTGCTCCGGCCCCGATTCCACCTTCGAAGCCACGTTCGCCGCGTATTCCTGCTCCGCGTTGCCGAACGCCTCCGGCGGCACGCCCATCCCCGGGCCGATGAGATTGACCAGCGCCAGCCCCAGCAGCACCGCCAACGCCGTGGTGACGAGGAAATAGAGCAGCGTGGCGCCGCCCACGAGCCCGAGCTTCTGCGGGTTGCCGATCGACGTGACGCCCGTCACCACGCTCAGGAACACGAGCGGAATGACCAGCATCAGGAGCGGCCGGATGAAGATCATCTCGCCCGCCGTCTGATACGGCTTTGCCCGTTGCGCAAGCGCTTCGGCGCTTGCGGCGGGATCGAAAATCAGGAACTGCCCGACGATGACGCCGCCGATCAGGCCCGCCAGGATCAGGATGGTCAGCAGGTTCTCTCTCTTACGCATCGTTCGCCCCGCGCCACGTCCCCTCGAACTCGATTCACACCTTCGCCGCGCACACGCCCAGGATCTCCTCCAGGCTCCGCGGCGAGAACCCGAAGTGCGCCGCGGCCTTCTCGAGGCGGCAGGTGTTGTCTTCCGCGCCCATCACCGGCTCATCCGGCCCGAAGGGCAGCGCCCCGGCGAGGCCCAGCGCCGCCGCGGCTTTCGCCAGGTTCGCCGCGAAGACGGACGAAATCCCCCTCGGCTTCAGTTTTTCTTTCGCGTCCGGCACGGCCTCGTGAATCGCCTCCAGCAGCGTGGTCCACGCCATCTCCTCGGGCCCGCCGATCGGGTAGACCTCGCCCACCGTCTGCTCCGCGCCGAGCGATTCGACGAACGCCCACGCCACGTCCTCCGCCGCCACGGGCTGCACGCGCCCGCAGATGGCCTCGCCCGACGCCGGATCCGTCGAGAAGAAGTAGGGCAGGAACGTGTAGGGCGCTGCTTCGCCCCGGGCCCACTCCGCCGCCATCTGCAGGAACTCGCCCTCGTGACCCAGGATCACGGAGGGCCGGAAGATCGTCCACGCGAGGCCGGAGCGGCGCACGATCTGCTCGCCCTCGAACTTCGTCCGCTGATACGCGCACGGGGCCTCCGGCCGCGCGCCGAGCGCGCTCATGTGCAGGAACCGCCTCGCGCCGGCGAGCGTCGCGGCGTCGGCCACCCGTCGCGTCGCCTCCACGTGCATGCGCTGGAACGTCACGCCCCGCCCGAGTTCGCGGCGGATGCCGATCAGGTGAATCACCGTGTCCGCGCCGACCATGAGCGACGACAGCGAACGGTCGTCGAACACATCTCCCACCACGGTGGTGCAGGCGAGACCCCGCAGCGCCTCCCGCGCCGTTTCCGGATCGCGCGCCAGCGCCCGGACGGTGTGCCCGCGGCTGTGCAGTTCGCGCACCACGTGGCGCCCGACGAACCCCGTTGCGCCCGTCACCGCGACTGTCCGCCGCGGACCATCATTCCTCGTCGCTTGAGCCACGGCGCCTTGCTCCAATTTGGGCTCCACTATGGGCTCCCATTCGGGCTCCAATCCGGCGAGCCCGCGCTCCCCGCGGGCCCGAGCGGGCGGAGTGTATCAGGCGATCCCGCCGCGGGCCGGGGCCGGCGGCGACAGCGCCGCCGGCGCCTTCACGCGCGCCCCGCCTCTGCGCGCCATTCCTGTACGATTGCGCCCGATGCCGACGATCGGTTCACCGCTTCTCACATTTGCCGCCGAGACGCCGATGATGCTCGACCTGCTCATCGTCCTCGCCGTCGCCGCGGTGGTCGCGGTCGCGATGCAGCGTCTGCGCCTCGCCGTCATTCCGGCGTATCTCATCACCGGCGCCATCGTCGGCCCGAACGCGGCCGGCCTCCTGCGCACCGATTCCAGCCTCGACGCGATCTCGAACCTCGCGATCATTCTGCTGCTCTTCGGAATCGGTCTGCAACTGCACCTGCCGGCGCGGCGGCGCGACGCCCTGCCCACCCTCCTCGTCGGCGTCGCGGCCGTGGCGCTGTGCGTGCTCCTGGGCTGGCCGGTGGCCGCCATATTCGGGCTCTCACCGCCCGCGGCTCTGGCCGTCGCGATGGCGCTGAGCCTCTCCTCCACCGCGGTGGTGCTGCGCATCATCGTCGAGCGCCGCGAACTGCACCACACCAGCGGGCGGCTCGCGTTCGCCATCCTCATCATTCAGGACCTCGCCGTGCCGCTGATGCTCGTGGCGCTGCCGGCTCTGGCGCGCTGGGAGGGCGTGGCGCCGCCGGAAGAGCAGGCCGATCTCTCCCTCGCCCGCGTGCTCCTCAATGGCGCCGCGCGCTTCGGCGGCGTGCTCGGGCTCGTCCTCGTCGGGCGCTGGGTGCTTCCGCGGCTGCTTCACGAAGCCGCCCGCGGACGCTCCGGCGAGGTCATGCTCATCATCTCGATCGCCGCGGCGATGGGCATGGCCGCGGCGACCTACGCCCTGGGCTTCAGCCACGAACTCGGCGCGTTCCTCGCCGGGTTCACGCTCTCCGCGACGCCGTTCCGCCACCAGTTGAGCGGGCAGATCGGCCCGGCGCGCGACCTTTTCGTCGCCGTGTTCTTCACGACCGTGGGGATGGCGCTCGATCCGCGCGCGCTCGCCGAGTATTGGTGGCTCATCCTCATTGCGGGCGCGGTCATGAGCGCGATCAAGACCATCGCGATCGGCGGCGCGGCGTGGGCGCTGGGCGCGAGCGCGCCCGTGGCCGTCGTCGTCGGCCTTTCGCTGGCGCAGGCGGGCGAGTTCAGCCTCGTGCTGCTCGAATCGGCCGGAGATCAGAATCTGCTGTCGGCCGACGCCATCGCCATCACCGTCGCGATCGTCGTCGTCTCGCTCATCATCACGCCCGCGATGATCTGGGCCAGCCGCCGCGTGGCGCCGCGCATGGCGTGGCTTCGCACCGCGCCGTGGATGCAGTCGTCGAGCCTGTCGCGCGAGGCGCGTGAAGTCGCACTGCCCTCGGAAGCGCCCGGCGGCGGCGAGCGCGCCCTGCGGGTCATCATCGGCGGGTATGGGCCCGTGGGGCGCGCGGTTGCGGATCGCCTTCAGGCCGGCGGGGCCGAAATCGTCATCGTCGAGATGAACCCGGCTACGGTGCGCACGCAGACTGAACTCGGTAGATCGATCGTCTTCGGCGATATCTCCACGGAGGAAGTGCTCGAGCACGCGGGCGTCTCATCGGCCGATGCGCTGGTGCTGACGATTCCCGACGATCAGGCCGTGCTGCGCGCCTGCCAGACCGCCCGCCGGCTTGCGCCCGATATCTTCATCGCCGCCCGCACCGATTACATGGGCCGCGGATTGCTCGCGCACTCGCTCGGCGCGAACCACGTCACGGTCGAGGAGCTCGTCACCGCGGAGGCGATGCAGAAGGCCGTTGTGGAGGAAATCTCCAAACGCCGCGGCCGGATGACCGAGCCTGCGCGCTGACTCGGGCACTCCCCCTTTTGGCATTTTGGCCATTTGAGAATGTGGCCATGTGCCCCCCTACATCCCCCCCGCGCCCAGCCATCGCTCGGCATCGATCGCCGCGCGGCAGCCCATCCCCGCCGCGGTCACCGCCTGCCGGTATTCCGAGTCCGCCACGTCTCCCGCCGCGAACACGCCCGGAATGTTCGTGGCGCTCCCGTGCCCGCGCAGGCGGATGTAGCCGCCCTCGTCGAACTCCAGTCCTGAGCCCTTCAAGAACGCCGCCGCCGGCGTGTGCCCGATGGCAATAAAGAGGCCCTTCACTTCGAGCGTGGATTCCTTGCCCGTCACCGTGTCCTTCAGCCGCACGCCCGAGACCTTCTGATCGCCCAGCACGTCCGTCACCACGCTGTTCCACACCGCCTTCGCGTTGGGCTGTGCCAGAAGCCGCTGCTGCATCACTTTGCTGGCGCGGAACTCGTCGCGCCTGTGGATGACGTAGACCTGCGACGCGAACTTGGTGAGGTATGTCGCCTCCTCCATCGCCGTGTCGCCGCCGCCGACCACCGCGAGCGGCTGGTTGCGGAAGAGCGGCAGCGCCCCGTCGCACACCGCGCACGCGGAAACGCCCCCTCCCGACATCACCAGCCGCGTCTCGTTCGGCAGCCCCAGCCAGTTCGCCGTGGCGCCCGTCGCGATGATCACAGAGTGCGCGCGCATCACTTCGCCCGATTCCAGGCGCAGCGCGAACGGCCGCTGCCCGAAATCGCACGAGACGACCTCGTCCTCCACCACCTTCGTCCCGAACCGCTCCGCCTGCTTGCGGAACAGGTCCATCATCTCCGGCCCGGTGATTCCATCCGGGAACCCGGGATAGTTCTCCACCTCCGTCGTGAGCATCAACTGCCCGCCGGGAAGCGTGATCGATGGACTCTGCTTCGGCACACCGATCACGCACACCGGATCGAGCGCGGCCCGCGCGGCGTAGATCGCCGCCGTCCACCCCGCCGGGCCTGAGCCGATGATCACCACCTTGTGCGCGCCGGTCGCGCTTGTGCCTTCGGGCATGCTGATGCCTCCATCCCTTTGATGTCCGTCGCCGCCTCCGGGCGCCGCCGTTTCAATCGGCCCTCATCCGCCCGATTCCCGCGTGTGCTCGCGCATCAGGCTGATCACCGGCGGCCAGATCAGGATGTCCGTCCCCCCGGAGCCCACGCGCTTCGCCCAATCCGCCTCGCCGTCCTCGCCCACCGAGTAGAGCACGAACTCCGATTCATCCAGCTCCACCGTGAACGAATCCTCGCTCGGAGGCGCCAGCCGTCTCGCCTCGTTGATCGCTTCCGCCCCGACCGACACGAGTTCGCGAAGCGCCGCGTTCACGTCATCTTCAGACAGAAAGCTGTTGCTTCGGAGCTTGGAGAGCGCGCTCGACACACCGGATGACTTCATCATCTTCTGCAGCGCGCGCGACAGGGCCTCCTTCGCCACGTCGTCCGGCAACAGGCCGCCGGCCGGCTTCGCAGCCGCGGCGCCCCCCGTCGCCATCAACGCGTCCCACTGGTCCACAAGGGGACCCACGTTGGCATCGGTCACGCCCAGGTCGATCAGACGCCTCAGCGTCTGCTCCACGAGTTGGCGTCTTGCGAACTGATCCAGCTGCTGCGCCGCGGCCCACCGCTCATCCGCCATCGATCGCACCGCAGAGACGCTCGGCAGCGCGCTCTTCGGCTTCTCCGGAATCACCAGAATCCGGTGCGGCTCCGGATCGCGACGCGCATCCTGAGGCTGATCGCGAATCGGCACGAAGTACTGGAACGGATCCTCGCCGTCGGGATCGTATGGATCCACATCAATCTGCCGCACGTACGTCCCGCGCACCGCGAACAGCGGCCGCGGCCAGTCGCGGTGCCTCTTCCTGTGCGCCACCGAGGCGATCGCCAGACGCGTGCCCGCCAACTCAGTCCGCAGCCTGAGCCTGAGATCGAGCAGCATTCCCACCGGCGGCAGCGCCTCGCCCAGCACCGCGTACCGCGCCCGGTCCAGTTTCACGAACTCCTGCTCCGACGCCAGCCACTCATCGTGCGCCGTGAAGTCCCATCGCAGTTTCCAATCCTCCCACACCGCCTCCAGTTTCTTCAACGTGTCGAACCAGTCGCTGTGATGCGCCGCGACCTTCTGCCACCGCGCCGCCTGCCCGAACAACCGCAGCGGACGCTCCCCCGCGTCCAGCCGCGCCAGCGTCGGCCCGAACCGGTCCTGATCCGGCCCCCGCCGCGGCGTGAACGTCATCGCCACAATCTGCAGCGCTGCGATTCGATCCCCCTCCGGCAGCGTCAGCCGGTTGAGTTCAAAATCCTCCTCCTCCAGGTTCCCGAGAACCTCCACCAGCTCGGATTCCGAGAGCCCGTCCATGTATGAATGCACCACGTCCCGCAGGCGCTCCAGCGCCACGCCCATGAAGACCAGGCCCCAACCCTTCTCCGCGAGAAATGGCCGATCCGCGATGATCCTGCCCAGCCGCGCCCCGTGCACGAGCAGATCCACCGCCTCCTTCACCTTGCCCTCTTCGGCCAGCCGCGTCACCTCAACGTTCACAAGCCGCATCAGCGCATCGAACGCATCCATGTCATGGTGCTTCGCTCGCGCCAGCGCCGGAGGGTCGCCCAACTCCACCCACAACCCCGCATCCTTGTATTCCTGCTTCGCCCCATCCCCATAGGGCAGCGTGTACACCCGCCGCCGCCCGTCGCCCGTCACTTCCCTCAGCGCCTCGAGCGCCTTCTGCTGCGCCTCCGCAGCCGCCCACTCCGCCGCGGCTTCCCATCCGTCATCCCCGGGCGCAATCAGCGCCGCCTGCTCGATTGTCTCCAACCCCGCCGGCGCATCCTCGATCCCCGCCAGCGCAGGCAGCAGCACGTCCTCCACGCGCTCCGATTCCGGCGCCGCGGGCAGCAGGTTGTTCACCCACTTCACCGCGTCCTCCGGATCGGAGGGCGGCTCGTACTGATTCCCCCTCTGCCCCAGCGCGGGCGACGCCGCCATCATCACCGCAGCCAACGCCGCCACCGCCCCGGCCCACCGGCCCGCCGCCACTCTTCCCGCATCGCGCATGCTCAGACTCCCTGGAACGGACATGAAAGGGCTGATCCTACCCCCCACCCCCCGCCGACGCGCCCCTCCCGGATCCTCCACCCTCTTCCGCACTCCCCCGCCCCCCACGACACTCTCCGCCCCCTTCGCCGCGGCCG
>CAZGVW010000167.1:0-26069 GCA_964529265.1 uncultured Phycisphaeraceae bacterium | reverse complement strand
GCGTGGCCGTGGGGGGGGGTCTGCTTTTCATTTTGCGTTTCTTTGTCGCCCTGCTCCAACAGCCCCCCGCCCCCCCACGGCACCCCCAGTGGCGCGCGACGGCCCTACTGAGTCTTCTCAGTTGTGTGGCGGCCGCCCCCTGTGTTTGCGCCGGTTGATCGCAGGACTCAGCCCCAGGCGCCGAGCATGAGGGCGAGGTCGCCGGCGGTGACGGCGCCGTCGGCATCGAAATCTGCGATGCAATCGGCGGGGGCGGGCGGGCAGGGGCCCCATGCGCCGAGGAGGAGCGCGAGGTCGCCGGAGCCGATGGCGCCATCGCCATCGAGATCGAAGATGGAGGCCTGGGCGCATTCGAGGCTCAGGATCTCGAGGTCGTCGATGGCGGCTTCGACGATGGACTGCGGGTTGTTGTCCGCGGCGACGAAGCGCAGGCGCATGGTCGAGGTCGGCTGCAGGAGATCGGCGATGCGGAAGACGTGGCGCTTCCAGGAGGCCTGGTTGGTGTTCACAGTTTCGACGGTGGTCCAGTTCTGGCCGTCGTCATTCGAGATGGAGACGGTGAGGGCGTCGCTGGACTGGACGGTGGAGAACCAGCGGTGGTAGACGATGTAGGGATCGCCGGTGGTCAGGCAATCGAGCGTCGGGGAGATGAGCGTGGTGAAGCCGTTATCCACGTCTGCGGAGCCGACGGCGCCGCCGGGCTGGCCGTTGCCTGTGACGAAGCACTCGATTCCCTCGGCGGAGTGATCGTCCTCGGGCTGGGCGGAGGTGCCGACGGGGTTGGCGCGCAGCCAGATTCCGGTGGTGGCGGTGTCGCCGGGCGCGCCGGCGGTCCAGCCGGATTCGGATTCGAAGTCGTCGGCGAAGATCGTGTCGATCTGCGCCGCCGCGGCTTCGATAAGCGTGTTCGGGGCTTCCGGCGGCCAGGTTTCGATTGGGCGGCCGACCGCCGCGGCGCGGAACCACCACTGGACGGTCTGTCCGCAGGGAGCGCCCGGGATGGTGGCGGTGTACGTGTTTTCGTCCGCCCCGCGCGAGAGTGTCAGCGGCGTTTCGGTGAAGGGGCCCGCGGGGCCGACGCGGTGGAAGAGGGCGAGCGTGGATTCATCAAGCGAAGCGCCGAAATCGGCGTCGATGTCGATGGAGACTTCATAGGGCGCGCCGGCGGGGAGCACGATCGGTGGCTCGCCGGTCTCGAAGCGGACGGGCGCGAGGATGGATTCGGAGAGATGGAGCATGGCTGGGAGCATCTCTTCGCCGGTGGGGATGATCTGGGCGGGCGGCAGAAGGAATCCGGAGGCGCCGGTATCGCGGAGTTCGATGGCCCAGGCGAACTTGCCGCGGTCGCCGTAGACCCAGTCGGTGACGACGCCGCTGGCGATGTAGAGGGTGGTGGAGGCGGGGCCGGAGTCGTAGATCGCGCCGTTGGTGGAGGTGGCGATCTGGGCCATCTCGGCGCCGATGGCGTTTAGCGCGTCGGCATCGGGCGCGGCGGCGGAGGTGTGGCCCCATGGGGAGAGGACGACCTGGGAGTATGAGTGGAAATCGATGTGCGCGGCGAGGGATTCGAGATCGAACATGAATCCGCCGAGGGCGAGCGTTTCGGGCTCGGAGAAGGCCATGGTGCCGCGGTAGGTTTCGCTGCTGCCTGAACCGCTCGAGCCATCATTGCCGCCCCAGCCGACGCTCCAGTTGCGGTTCAGATCGACGCCGAAGGTCCCGCCGGAGTTCGGGCGGCGGTTCTTGCGCCACAGGCGCTGGTTGGTCCAGGTGTAGTCGTAGCCATCGGGGTTGATGATGGGGAGGATGAACCACTCGACGCCATCGACGGCGGCGCGGATGCGCTTGTCGGCGTCGTACTCGCGCACGAAGCGATCGAGGATGAACATGGGCGTCATGACCGCGACCCACTCGCGTGCGTGCTGGCAGCCGTTGAGGACGACGGTGGGCTTGCCTTCGCCGGGGCCGGAGATGCGCACGCCGACGATATCGCGGCCCTGGAGCGACTGGCCGATGACGACGCGCGAGACGAGATCGGGGCGAAGCGCGACGAGCGCATCGAGATAGGCGTTCACGTCGTCATAGGTCTTGTAGTCGGCAAACCAGGCGAGGCCTTCGGGCTGGCCGCGGAGGGCGCCGGCTTCGTCTCTGGCGGCGGCGAGGCGGCTGCGCTCGGCGTCGATGAGGGACTGGACGTCTTCTTGGAGGATGACGTGCTCGAGGCCGGAGTTCAGGAACTCATCCCAGCGATCCGGGGGGATGAGCACATCGAGCGGCCCGGGCGCGACCTGGTGGGACCAGACATCGGAGGCGAGGTCGAGCAGGAGGGCGAGTTTCTCGGGGGTGTCGGCGAGGGCGCGGACGAGACGGTGGCCATCGAGGCGGATCTGGATGGGGCTCGCATCGTTGGGTGTTCGGTCGGCGATGGGCGGCGCAGCCGCGGCGGGGAGGGCGAGCAGGCTGAAAGCCGCGAGGGGGGCGAGGACCGATCGGATCGCCATGGATCTTCTCTCCGGCCGGATTCGGGCGGGGGTCGCCGGGAATCGGGCCGGAGGCCAGTAGAACCGATCAGCGGTGGGGGGGCAATGGAAAAAAGGGAGGCGGCGATGGCCTCAAGCCGCGAGATCCCGTGTGCAACGGAAGACAGGCGGGCGCGCTGAGCGCGCCCGGCCTGTCGCGGGGGGATGAGGTGTGGTCGCCGAGGCGCGTGCGCCGTCGGGGGGGAGAAGTCATTTCGCTGAACGCGGCCTATCGGGATCCGGGACGTCGGGCGCGCCGGGGCTCGGATCGGGCTCGCTGTTCAATCGCGGCTCTTCTTTTGTGAGTCGGCGCCAGTGGTCGTCGGCCGCGGTGGTGGCGGCAGGCTCGTCTTTCTTCCAATAGTCCTGCGCATCGGTGAAGACATCCTCGTAGAAGAGGAAGAGGCGACCATCGGTGACTCTGAAGTTCTTCGGGCTGATCTCGACTTTGCGGCCGCCGTCGGCCATGGCGGATGCGCACCAGCCGCCGTAGGTCGGTTGGTAGCGGCGCGGGTTCTGCTTGAAGCGATCGAGATGGTCGGCGGCGCTGAAGCGGTAGACGACGCCGCGGTGCGTGTGCTCGAACTGCTTCTTTCCTTTCACAGGCTTGCCGCCGCCTTCGGGGAAGTAGGCGACGGGGTCGTAGCCTTCGATGGCCACGTGCTTCTTGTCGAGGTTGTAGTGGGAGACGTCGCGGGGCGCGTTGTCGGGGTCCGCGGGGTCTTGCGAGGCGGGGTGGTCGCTCTGCGCCGATGCGCGCGGGGAGGGAATGGCCGTGAGCGCGGCAAGCGCGAGGGCGAGAGCGGCGAGCAGCGTCCTTGCGATCATGGGAGAGACTCCTGGGCGCGGGCGTTTGCCCCTCGGTGGATTGGATGCCGCGTGTGGGAGGAGGGTTTCGTGGGCGCCGGCCTCGGTGGGGAACCTGAGGGAGTCATTGTGGTACACAGGGATCGCTGGGTGGAGTTTTTGAGGCATTCCGCGCGGAATGCGATCGGATTCGCGTGGGTTCATGTGGGCAGGAGCGATGTCATGGCGGTGACGATGTCTGACGGGCGTTCTTCGCGTCGCGAGTTTCTGATGGCGGCGGCGCTGGCGGGCGCCGCGGCGGGGATCGGTCACCTGGGGATGGCGCCGTTTGCGCGCGGGCAGGCGGGCGGCGGCGAGGCGCCGAAGAAACTGCGCATCCTGATTCTGGGGGGCACGGGGTTCCTGGGGCCGGCGCTGGTTGAGGCCTCGATGGCGCGCGGGCACACGCTGACGCTGTTCAACCGCGGAAGGACGAATCCGCACCTGTTTCCGGATGTCGAGAAGCTGGAAGGGAACCGGGACGGCGACCTGAAGGCGCTGGAAGGTCGGCAGTGGGACGCGGTGGTGGATACGTCGGGCTATGTGCCGCGGATCGTGCGGGACTCGGCGACGCTGCTGAAGGACGCGGTGAAGCAGTATGTGTTCATCTCGACGCTGTCGGTGTACGCGGACTATTCGACGCCCGGGCGGGATGAGAACTCGCCGCTGGCGACGATGGATGATCCGACGAGCGAGGAAGTGCGGCAGCACTACGGGGCACTGAAGGCGCTCAGCGAGCAGGCTGCGGAGGAGGTGATGCCGGGGCGGGTGACGAACATCCGTCCGGGGCTGATCGTGGGGCCGCGGGATCCATCGGACCGGTTCACGTACTGGCCGGTGCGCGTGGGGCGCGGGGGCGAGGTGATGTGCCCGGGCTCGCCGGACGACCTGGTGCAGATCATCGACGTGCGCGACCTGGCCGAGTGGACGGTGCACACGATGGAGAAGAACATCGTGGGCGTGTTCAACGCGGTGGGGCCGTGGGGGAAGGCGGGGACGCTGACGATCGGCGGGCTGATCGATGCGTGCGTGAAGGCGACGAAGAGCGACGCGAAACTGACGTGGGTGGAGACGGAGTTCCTGCAGGAGCACAACGTGCAGCCGTGGTCGGACATGCCGGTGTGGGTGCCGCCGGTGGGCGACTACGCGGGCTTCGGCCGCACGAACGTGGACCGGGCGATGGCGGCGGGATTGACGTTCCGCCCGATCGCGGACACGGTGAAGGCGACGCTGGAGTGGTGGGAGACGCTGCCGGAGGAGCGGCGCGCGACGCTGAAGGCGGGCATCAGGCCCGAGCGCGAGGCGGAGGTGCTGAAGGCGTGGCATGAGCGGGCGGCGGCCGGGCAGTGAGCGAGCCATTGCCTCGGGATTCGGGGATCCAGCGGCTGCTGCGCCGCGCGGTTGACGTGCGCGCGGATGAATCGGCGCCGGCGCTGTGGTCGGCGTTGATGATGTTCCTGCTGCTGGGGTCGTACTACATCGTGCGGCCGGTGCGCGAGGCGATGGGGCTCGAGGGGGGCGTGGACAACCTGCCGTGGCTGTACACGGGGACGTTCACGGCGATGCTCGTGGCGGCGCCGGTGTTTGCGCTGCTGGTGACGCACACGCCGCGGCGGGTGTTCATTCCGGCGGTGAACCTGTTCTTCGCGACGAACCTGCTCGTGTTCGCGGCGCTGCTCTCCGGGCTGGAGGGGGAGGCCCGAGTGAATGCGGCGCGGGCGTTCTACATCTGGACGAGCGTGTTCAACCTGTTCGTGATCTCGGTGTTCTGGGGGTTCATGGCGGACCTGTGGCGGGAGGAGCAGGGGCGGCGACTGTTCGGGTTTATTGCAGTGGGGGGCACGCTCGGGGTGATCGCGGGCTCGCGCACGGCGATGGAGGTGGGGAAGGAGCACAACGAGACGCTGCTCATCGTGTCGGCGGCGGTGCTGGCGGCGTCGGTGATTCCGGTGTGGGCGCTGACGCGGCGGTTCGGGCCGGAGCGCGAGGATGGAAGGCGGGTGGAGGCGGCGCTGCGCGGTCTGCGGCCGGGGATGTGGACGGGGCTCATTCTCGTGGCGCGGTCGCCGCTGCTGCTGGGGTTGTGCGCGTACATCTTCCTGTTCTCGACGACGAGCACGTTCATCTATTTCGCGCAGGCGCGAATGGTGTCGGAGGCGATTGCGGACGCGGGGGAGCGGCGGATGTTCTTCGCCAACCTTGATCACATCGTGAGCATCGGCGAACTGGTGATCCAGTTGTTCTTCACGGGGCGGATCATCCGGTGGATCGGGCTGGCGGGGGCGCTGGCGGCGCTGCCGCTGGTGACGGGTGCGGGGTTCGCGGCGATCACGATGGCGCCTGTGCTGGGGTTGGTGGCGGGGCTGTTCGTCGTGCGGCGGATGCTGAACTTCGGGCTGACGAAGCCGGCGCGGGAGGTGCTCTACACGATTCTGGGGCGCGAGGCGAAGTACAAGAGCAAGAGTTTCATCGACACCGTGGTGTACCGCGGGGGCGACGTGGCGGCAGGATGGACCTACAGCGCGCTGGAGGCGGCGGTGGGTCTGACGAAGGTCGCGCTGGTCTCGATCCCGCTGTGCCTGGTGTGGGCCGGGCTGGGGGCGGCGCTGGGGGAGACGCACCGGCGGCGCGCGAGTCGCGGGACGACGCGGGATCCGGCGGGGGCGCCCGCGCCGGCCGCGTGACGCCTTCGCGTCAGACGGTCGCCGATGGCGCCCCGGGGGCTGCGGCGCGCTCGAACACGAGCAGTGTAATGTCGTCCTTGCGCGCGCCGGACTGGAACGCGTCGATCTGCTCCACCGCTTCGCGGCAAAGGTCTTCCACGGACCGGCTCGAGAGGCGCTGAATGAGGTCGCGGAAGCGCGGTTCGCCGAAGAACTCGCCGTTCGGCGAGAGCGCTTCCGGGAAGCCGTCGGTGAACATGATGAGTTTCTCGCCGGGGGCGAGTCGCCCGGTCCGTGACTCCCAGGCGGCGTCCGGGATGACGCCGACGAGCGTGCCCGTGACCTCGCCGAAGGGTGAGACGCCCCCGGAGGCATTGATGCGCAGGGGCAGCGGATGGCCGCCGTTGGCGTAGCGCATCTCGCCGGTGTTCACGTCGATCACGCCGATGAAGATCGTGAGGAACAGGCCTGTGTCGTTGTCGGCGAGCAGTGATTCGCTGGCGCGCTTCAGGACATCCTGCGGCGCAAGGCCGTTCGACGCGAGGTGGCGCACGATGGTGCGCGCCACGGCCATGAACATCGCGGCGGGCACGCCTTTGCCCGAGACGTCCGCCATGACGATGCACAGCCGCTGGTCATCCACGAAGAAATAGTCGAAGAAATCGCCGGCGACGCGCCGGGCGGGGGCGTTCACGGCGTGCAGGGCGAACTCGGCGCGATCCGGAAACGGGGGGAACGTGCGCGGCAGGAGCGATGTCTGGATGGATCGCGCCACGCGGATTTCGCTCTCGACGGATTCCCGGGCCGCGGTTTCGCGCGTCAGCGCGGCGACATGTTCCTTCAGTTGCGCGATCATCGCGTTGAAGGCGCGGGCGAGGTCGCCCACTTCGTCCCGCGTGCGGACGTCGCCCACCTCGGCGTCGAGGTCGCCGGCGCCCAGGCGGCGCACGGCCGCGGCGAGGCGCGAGATCGGCTTCGTGAACCAGAAGCTGACGATGAGCACGGTGGCGAGGACGAGCGCGAGTCCGACGACGGTGGTCAGGGTGCGCTCGCTGAGGGAGGCGTACACCGGCGCCATGACCTCCCGCTCGGGCACGGTCGCGGCGAAGCCCCAGCCCGTGGAGGGAATGGGCGCGTACACGAGGAACACCGGCTCATCCTCGAAGAATCCGGGGATGCGCATGACGCCGGTTTCGCCCGCGAGCATCCTCCGCGCCACGTCGGCGATCTCGGGCCGGCCGAGTGTCTCGGCGAGCCGCCACACGTTCTCGCGCATGATGAGTGAGGGGTCCCGATCGGAAACGATCGTTCCCTCGCGACTCAGGATCACGAAGAGGGCGCCCGGCAGGGAGAGGGGGCGCTGCGTTCGCTGGAGTGTTTCGAGAGAGACGTCCACGGTCGCGACGCCGCGGAACTCGCCGTGGGCATCGACGAAGGGGGCGGAGTAGGTGCACATCACGACGTTGCCGGCGCCCTCATCGAAGAAGGGCTCGGTCCAACACGGCTGGAGTGTGCGGCGCGGCCGATCGAACCACTCCCATTCCGGCTGCGTGTAGTCGTAGGCGTCCTTCACGTCCATCAAACGTTCGCCGAGTTCGTGGCGATGCGCGTAGGGCGCAAACAGCCGCACGCCCGGCTCGAACTGGTCGGGCGCGAACGCCACGCACGAGCCGTACACCATCGGGTCGAGCGAGAGGTTGAGTTGGGTGTGCCGGTAGACCTCATCGACGGTGAGGCGCTCCTGCAGGCTCAGGCTGCCCGCCGAGGCCTGCGCGATCTGCGCCACGCGCTCAAAGAGGCCGTTCAGCCGGGCGGAGGCGAGGTCGGCCTCCACGCGGAGCAGGCGCTCGGTCTCCCGGAACGCGTCCCTCCGCTGCATCGCGAAGTTGATGCCGATCGAGACGCCGGCGACGAGCAGCAGCGGCAGCAGAATGGAGAACGTCAGTTTCCAGCGGATGGGAACGCGCATGGGCTCCGGTCACGACGTCGGGCGCCGCGACACGGCAGGCCCGGGGACCCGGCGATTGTCTATCCGACCCCTCCTCCCCGCACAACCAGAGGCCGGGCCGGCGGAAACTTCCGCCCGATCCGACCAGGAAAGGCCGGTCGGCTGAGGTCCACGCCGGAATCCGGGGTTCGCGTCCGCCGGAGAGGGCCACTGTGCAGGCCCCGCGCGGCATTTTGTGAGAACGAGGCGCTCCGCCCCCGCGCAGCACGCCGTTTGTAGATGGGATCGCAGGCGAGTGTTGCCGCGGAGCCGCGGGCGCAGTTGATCGGCCTCGTTGGCCGGCACGCCCTCTCTCCGCGCCCGCCTCCGCGGCAGCCACAAGGAGAGAGCGCGCTCGAATCACACGACGCATGCGAAGCGGCGCGGCCGTGGTCTCGTCAAGGCGGCAAGTCTCCGCGACCGGGGCCTGGGACCACCCCTGCTGCTGGTCCGAAGCAACCCGGCGGCGGCGGACCGCCTTCGCGTGCCCGCGAAAAGCGGCAGTCCTGGGAGCGCACCGGCGTGCGAATGCCGCAAGGCGGGCGTTCCGCCGCGACATGACGCTGGTGAAGGCCGACTCATCAGGGCGAGGCGCCGAGCCGAGTGCGAGTGGCTCGGCGCATCAGGCCGCGAGGCGTCGCTGGGGCTCTGCCGCCCGGCGACGCCTTTTCTCTGTGGGCGTGGGTGGAAGGGATCGTTAACGGGGCGCGGCGATGTCGCGGACGAGGGCGGCGAGGTCCTCGATCTTCTTCTCGGTCAGAAGGCGCTCGACGCGCTTGGCGTCGATTCCCGCGGCGGCGAGTTCTTTGGCTGCCCGATCCCACAGACGGGCGGCCTTCTTGGGGTCGTCGCACAGGTAGAGGTCGGAAACGATCTCGCCGAGGCGGTTGGAGGCGATCGTATCCCGGTTCTTGTAGTACCGGTTCACGATGCCGCGTTGATGCGACGTGAAATGCTGTCCCTTGGCCACGCAGGGCTCCTTTCGACCGGGGAAGGATAGCCCCCGCCTGCGGCAGGCGCGCCCGCCGCGGAATCGCCCCGCGGGGCTCCCATATGATGCCCCCCAACCTCCCATGACCCGCCTCGACCGCCACATCGCCCGCCGATACCTCGTCAACATCGTGGCGCTGTTTGCGGCGCTCTTCAGTTTCGTCATTGTCGTCGATGTCTTCCTGAACCTGCGGGAGTTCGTCGAAGCGGCGGAGAGCCTTGCCGCGGGCCCGTCGCAGGCCGAGCCGCAGGCGGGGGCGCCATCCGACCTCGTGGCGTGGGCGCAGGAGGGCAGCGCGGCAGAGGGCGCGGCCGGGGGGGCGCCCGCGGAGGGCGGTCTTGAGGGTGGTCTTGAGGGCGGAGCAGGCGACGAAGCGGCGCCGCCCGCATCGGGGGGGGCGGCGCCTGCCAAACCTGCGGACGTTCGCATGGTGCGATTGGTGGCGCTCTCGCTTCTGGCGGTGGTCGATCTCTGGGGCCCGCGGCTGCTGCAACTCTTCAACTACCTCACCGGCGTCGTGCTCGTCGCGGCGATGGGCTTCACCTGCGTGGGCTTTGTCCGGCGGCGCGAGTTCACCGCGATCATCGCCAGCGGCATCAGCCTGCACCGCCTCGCGGCGCCGCTCCTCGTGGTGGCGCTCGGGATCACGGCGCTCGCCGCGGCGAATCAGGAGTTCCTGCTGCCCGGCGTCGCGCACCTGCTGCCGCGGAGTCACGCCGAGGCGGGCCGGCGGTCGCTTGAATCCTTCCGGGTTCCGCTGGTCAAGGACGCCGAGGGCCGCCTGTTCTATGCCGCCCGGTACGATTCCGACAATCGGGCGCTCGAGAACCTCACCGTGCTGGAGCGCACCGAGAGCGGCGCAGCGGCGCGGCGCATCCGCGCCGAGCGGGCCGTCTGGGACGGCTCCGGCTGGACGCTGGAGGAAGGCCTGGCCGAATCGGACCCCGGCGTCAAACCGCAGCCGCTCGCGCGCATCGAGACGGATCTCGATCCAACCGCCATTCTCGTCAGCCAGATCCAGGGCTATGGGCAGAGTCTCTCGTGGAGGCAGATCGCGCACACACTGCGGCGCGCGGGCGGGGTTGAGCCATCGCTGCGGGAGCGGCTCGATCGCGTGCGCTTCGGCCGCCTCTCGGCCATGACGTGCAACCTGCTCGCGGTCGTCATCGCCCTGCCGTTCTTCCTCCTCAGGGAGCCGCGGAACATGGTGGCGCAATCGCTCAAGTGCGCGCCGCTGGCGCTGGCGGCGCTGCTCGGTTCGGCCATCGGCTCCGCGGCGCCGCTGCCGGGCCTGCCCACGTGGCTGGGGGTCTTCATGCCGGCGCTGGCCCTGCTGCCCATCTCCATCTGGGCGCTGGCCAGCATCCGCACGTAGGGTGCCCGCGGCGGCGCCTTCCGGCCTCTAGAATCTCCGCCCGGCGGCCCTTCGCGCCGCCGCGTCGCACCCGATCCGGAACCACCCGGAGCACCGAATGCCCTGGACCGCCCGCACCAACTTCCCCGTCCTCACCAAGCGCATCCCCACGTTCCCATTTGGCGATGAGAAGCAGCGCCACATCGTGGGGTACGACGAGTACGTGCGCACCGGCGGCTACGACGGGCTCCGCAAGACCCTCTCCCTTCAGCCCGCGGCTGTTGTGGACATGGTCAAGGAGTCGCAACTGCGCGGCCGCGGCGGCGCGGGCTTCCCCACCGGCCTCAAGTGGACGTTCCTCCCCAAGGTCGAGGACGCCAACAACCCCGGCCTGCGCTACCTCGCCATCAACGCCGATGAATCCGAGCCCGGCACCTTCAAGGACCGGCTCCTCATGGATTTCGATCCGCACCTGATGCTCGAAGGCATTGCGATCTGCTGCTACGCGTGCCGGTTGAGCAAGGCGTACATCTACATCCGGGGCGAATACCACCACCAGGCGCACGTGGTCGAGAAGGCGATCGAGGAGGCGTACGAGAAAGGCGTCTTCGGTGGCAAGGGCCTGCTGAGCGGCGCGCAGACCGCGACCGGGCAGCCCTTCGTGGTTGAGTGCTACCTGCACCGCGGCGCCGGCGCCTACATCTGCGGCGAGGAGACCGCGCTGCTCGAATCGCTGGAGGGCAAGCGCGGCTGGCCGCGGATCAAGCCGCCGTTTCCTGCGGTGAAGGGCCTTTTCGGCAAGCCGACCATCATCAACAACGTGGAGACGCTGGCCCACCTGCCGAGCATCGTCGAGAACGGTGCGGAGTGGTTCAAGCAGCAGGGGGTCGAATCGACGGTGGGGGGGCCGCCGTCCTACGGCACGAAACTCATGGGCGTTTCCGGCCACGTGAACCGGCCGGGCGTGTACGAGTGCGATCTGGGCATTCCGCTGCGCACGCTGGTGGATCAGTATTGCAAGGGCATGCGCGGCGGGAAGAAGTTCAAGTCGGCGATTGTCGGCGGCGCATCCACGGGCGTGGTGGGGCCGGATCAATACGACTGCGAGATGGATTTCGACGTGGGGCGGAAGTACAACGTCCTGGGCCTCGGCACCGCGTGCCCGACGATCTTCGATGAGGACACGGACATGGTGCTCGTGGCGCGGAACCTGGCTCGGTTCTTCAAGCACGAATCATGCGGCCAGTGCACGCCCTGCCGCGAAGGCTCCGGCTGGCTCCACCAGTTGCTCACGCGCATCGAGCAGGGTGATGCCCGCACGAAGGACTTGGATCTCGCGCTCGAGGTCGCCACGGGCATGGGCGCCATGCCGGGCACGACCATCTGCGGCCTGGCCGACGGCACGAACTGGGCTATCCGCACGATCATGAACAAGTTCTGGAGCGAGTTCGAGGACCGCGTGCGGCCGACGTACGTCTCGATGACGGTGAGCGCGGGTGCGGCGGCGAATGCGTAGCCTGAACCGAAATTGAACGCCCGGAATCCGCACAAACCATCATGGATGCGCGCGGTTGCCCCGCGCCCCGCGATTCGCCGCCTCCCCATCCACCGCCTACCACTCACCCCCCTCCGCCTACCATCACCTCCCAGCATCACGGAGCCCTCCCATGCCCTGCCTCGTCGCGATCCTCGCTCTCCTCGCCCCGCGGCTGACCATCGTTCTCCTCGTCATCTTCAGCGACTACATCGGCGACGCCTACCAGACCGACATCATCCCCTTCCTCGGCTTCCTCTTCATGCCCTTCACCACGCTCGCCTACGCACTCGCCATCAATGAGAACGGCGCGCTGGGCGGCGTCTTCCTCGTCGTGTTCGTCCTCGCCGTGCTCGCCGACATCGGCTCGATGGGCGGCTCCGCCGCGACGCGCCCCCGCGGCCGCCGCGTTGCCTGACAGCGCCCGACCGCGCAGCGCAAGCCGTTTCCACAGCGGCCTTTCAGCGCTCCAGCGATCAATCTTGACGCCCCGCGCCCTCGCCTTCGTCGCGCTGCGCGCATAGCCTCGCCCCGCCGCCATGGAGCATCGCTCCCGCGGCCAGGAAAGGAGACTCATCGCATGCCACAACTCAAAGACCGCGTCGCCATCGTCACCGGGGGCGGAACCGGCATCGGCCGCGCCTCGGCCATCGCGCTCGCCCGCGAGGGCGCCGCCGTCGTCATCGGCAACCGCAACGAGAAGGCCGGCGCCGAGACCGCGCAACTCATCCAGAAAGAGGGCGGCAAGGCCCACTTCCTCCGCGCCGATGTCACGCGCGAGGAGGACATCCATGCCCTCGTGGAGTCTGCGCTCCAGAAGTTCGGCCGCCTCGACGTCGCCTTCAACAACTCCGGCGTCGAAGGGCCGCTGAAGCCCTTCCACGAGGCCGACGCCTCCGACTACGACAACCTCTTCAACGTCAACGTCAAGGGCGTGTTCCTCTGCATGAAGCACCAGGCCCTCGCCATGCTCAAGCGCGGCCGCGGCGTCATCATCAACAACGCTTCCATCGCCGGAGTCATCGGTTTTCCGAACGCCTCGCTCTACGTCGCCACCAAGCACGCCGTCATCGGCCTCACGAAGTCCGCCGCGCTCGAACTCGCGCAGTCCGGCGTCCGCGTCAACGCCGTCGGCCCCGGCCCCATCCAGACTCCGATGATCGATCGCTTCGCCAGCGAGATCGCCGGCGGCGATGCCTCACAGATCGGCGCCCTCACGCCCATGAAGCGCGTCGGAACGCCGGAGGAAGTCGCCGGCGCCGTCGTCTTCCTCGCCTCCGACGCCGCGTCCTACATCACCGGCCAGACCATCTTCATGGATGGCGGTTTCACCGCGCAGTGACGCGAAACGGCGCTCGCCCGTCCTTCCCCGTCCCTTCCCCCGTCCTTCCCAAAGTGTCCAGACCCCCGACCGGCGCCCCGGCATTTCCCCGGGGCGCCGTTTTTTCGCTTGGAATTCAATGCGCCCGAAACCGACGAAGCGCACGTCCGGTCATCGCTTTCACCCCCTGTTCAGGCTATGATTGGGCCTCGTGGGGAGGCGGCCTCCGGCCGCGGCCGCCTCATGCACTGAGGCCCATCACAGAGGAGCACATCTCATGGATATCCGCATCATCGCCGCCGCGGCTGCGTGCCTGTCGCTCGCGACCGCCACCGGCTGTTCGAAGGAGGGCGATTCGTCTTCAACTCCGGCCGATTCCGGCGCCGTCGATCAGACCGCGCCCTCCACCACGCCCTCGACGGCGAACCAGGCCGCCGAGGATGCCCGGAAGGCAGCGTCTGACGCCGCGAGCGACGCCGCGGGCGCCGCGAATGAGCAGTTCACGCAACTCCGCGACCAGGCCGCGACGACCCTCACCTCCAGCCTCTCCGCCGCGGACTCGCGCTGGAACGAACTGAAGTCCGCCGTCGAGAAACTGGGCGAGAACGCGCCCGCCGGCCTCAACGACACCGTCGCCACCATCCGAACGAAGATCGATGACGCCCGCGCGCAACTGGATACACTCTCCGGCGCCGGCGCGGACACATGGCAGAGCGTGAAGACCTCCGTCGAGGAAGCCGTCGGCGAGATCACCACCTCGCTCAACAGCGCCTTTGAGCAACTCAAGACCGCCGTCCCCGGCGGCCTGAATCCGGAGAAGTAACCTCCCGCTCACCGCCAACTCACGTTCACAACTGACGCCGCCCGGCGCTGAGGCCCACCCGCCTCGACGCCGGGCGGCGTTGCGTCACACACTCGCGCGCCGCTCACCCCGTTCCATACATCCGATCCCCCGCATCCCCCAGCCCCGGCACGATGAACCCGTGCTCGTTCAGCCGCGGATCCACCGCCGCGGCATACACGGTCACCTCCGGGTGCTCCTTCAGCAGCCGCTCCACGCCCGGCCGCGCCGCCACCAGGCAGATCGTCCGCACATCCACCGCCCCCTCGCTCTTGAGCAGCGAAATCGCCGCGCACGCCGATCCTCCCGTCGCCAGCATCGGGTCCACGAGAATCACCGGGCCCGCCTTCAGATTCTTCGGCAGCCGCTTCAGATACCACACCGGTTTCAGCGTCTTCTCATCGCGATACATCCCGAGGTGCCCCACCCGCGCCTCCGGCATCACGTCCAGAATCCCCTCCGCCATCACGAGCCCCGCCCGCAGCACCGGAACCACCGTAATCTGCGCCGAAATGCGCCGTGCCTCCGTCTCTTCGAGCGGCGTCCGCACGCGGACCGCGTCCGTCGGGAACCGCCGCGTCGCCTCGTACACCATCAGCCCCGCAATCTGCGCCAGAAGCGCCCGAAACGGGCGAAACGATGTCGCCTCGTCGCGGATGTACGACAACTTGTGCTGAATCAGCGGATGATCGAACACCGTCAGGTTCGGATGCTCAAAACGCGCCTCTGCCATGGCCGGGCAGCGTACTCGCGGCTCCGCAGCCCCGCCCCGCACCCCCCCCTCCATCCGCCACCCCCGCCCGCCCCGCCGGTACCCCTCTCCGGCCCCCCCCCGGAGATACTCAAACCCATGCTGCACACCGACCAGCGATTCGCCGCCGTTCTGCGCCAATTTGCCGCGGGCGCCGTCATCCTCCTCGCCGCGGCTTCCTCCCCCGCGCAGCAGCAACAGCAGGAGGAACGCCCTGAGCCCCGCCCCGGCGTCGAGCTCATCCGCGCCACCATCGAACCCGTCGCCGCCACGCTCACCGCCCCCGAGGCGAAACGCTTCGTCGCCGCCGCGGCTGACCTGCCAACCATCGAGCCCCGCACGCTCTGGCGCAACCGCGCCAAGGGCGAGTGGCTCACCCCGGCCCAGTATGAGCAACTCGAGGAACCAGCCCGCGAAGGCTTCGAGGAAGTCTCCGCCGATGAGTTCTTCTACTACAACACGCGGTATGGAACGCCGGTGGCCTATTCGCGCGCTGTAGACCTCTTCTTCTCGCGCATCAAAGGCGTGGACGGCGCGCCCGACCGTTTTGCCGGCCTCCGCGTGCTCGATTTCGGCTACGGCGGCATCGGCCACCTCCGCATCATGGCCAGCCTCGGCGCCGATGCCCACGGCGTCGAAGTCGATCCCATGCTCGTCGCGCTCTACAGCGCGCCCGGCGACACCGGCCGCATCCCCTTCTCCGAAGCCGCCTGCGCTGCGCTGCCGTTCATCGAGGCCGAGGTCCCCAAGTCCGGCGCGCTCACGCTCCACCACGGCCGCTGGCCCGCCGAGAGCGAAGTCGTCGCTTCCGTCGGCCACGGATATGACCTGATCCTCTCCAAGAACGTCCTCAAACGTGGCTACATCCACCCGGAGCGCGAGGTCGATCCGCGGCGGCTGGTCAACCTCGGCGTCGATGACGCCGGGTTCGCCCGCGCCCTCTTCGATGCGATCAGTCCCGGCGGCTTCCTCCTCATCTACAACCTCTGCCCCGCGCCCGCGCCGCTCGATAAGCCCTACCTGCCCCACGCCGATGGCCGCTGCCCCTTCGAGCGCTCGCTGCTTGAAGAAACCGGCTTCACCGTGCTTGTCTACGACCAGAACGATGACGCGGGGATCCGGACTTTGGCCGGGGCGCTTGGCTGGACCGATGGCGGCATGGACGTCGAGAACGATCTGTTTGCGCAGTGGACGCTCCTGCAACGCCCCGCCGCGTCGCGCTGAGCAGACCCTGACCCCGGAATGCGACCGAGGGACCCGGCGGCCTACGCTTCCCCCCGAGGAGGCGTCCCCACATGGCCCAGCCCGCGCCCTTCGCCGCCACCGCGCCGGAGTTCTTCAGCGCCATCGTCGTCGAGTACGATTCGCTCATCCACCGCGCCGTCCCTCGCTACGACGAGATGACGCAGTGGCTCATCGATACGCTCCCCGCCCGCGCGGAGCGCATCCTCGAACTCGGCTGCGGGACCGGCAACCTCACACTCCACCTCGCCCGGCGTTTCCCGCGCGCCGCGATCACCACCGTCGATGCGTCTCAGGAGATGCTCGACCTCACCGCGTCGAGGCTCGCGGCTGAGCCTGTGCATGCACGCGGCAACGTGCGCTTCATGCGCTCCACGTTCGAGCAACTGCGCTTCGACCCCGGCGCATTCGATCTCGTGGCCTCCTGCATCAGCCTCCACCACGTCGTGGACAAGGCGGCGCTCTTCACCAACATCCGCCGCTGGATCGCCCCCGGCGGCGCGCTCCGCTTCTCCGATCAGATGGCCGGCGCCACACCCGCGACCCACGATCTCATCTGGCGCCGCTGGCTCGAGCACTGCCGGGCGCCGAACCAGTGCACTGAAGAGGAAATCGCCGGGCTCCTCGAGCACGCCGAGAAGCACGATCACTACACGCCCCTTCCCACGCACGTCCGCATGCTCGAAACCGCAGGCTTCGACCCCGCCTCCATCGACTGCGTGTGGCGCCACCTCAACTGGTGCGTCGTCACCGCCGATGCCCCGGCCTGATCAAACCGGCCGCTCCGATCAAGCCCCGAATCAAGCCCCGAAGGAGTGATCCATGACCACGCTCACCGGTCACGTCGCCGTCATCACCGGCGCCAGCAGCGGCATCGGCGCCGCCACCGCGATCGAACTCGCCAAACGCGGCGCCCACGTCGCCCTCGCCGCGCGCCGAGCCTCCAAACTCGAGGACCTCGTCGCCCGCATCAAGAAGGATGGCGGCAAGGCCCTCGCCGTCGCCTGCGACGTCACGCAGCGCGAAGACGTGGAGCGCCTCGTCGAGACCACCAACCAGCGCCTCGGCCACGTTCAGACGCTCATCAACAACGCCGGCGTCATGCCTCTCTCCATGATCGAGGACCGCCGCGTGGACGACTGGACCAGATGATCGATGTGAACATCAAGGGCGTGCTCTATGGCGTCGCCGCGGTGCTCCCCGCCATGCTCAAGCGCGGCTCGGGCCACATCATCAACGTCTCATCCATCGCCGGCCGCCGCCTCTTCCCCGCCGGCGCCGTCTACTGCGGCACCAAGTTCGCCGTGCACGCCATCTCCGAAGGCATGCGCCAGGAACTCGCCTCGAAGAACATCCGCGTCACCATCATCGCGCCCGGCCTCGTCGCCACCGAAATCCAGACCCACATCCCCGATGCCGCCATCCGCGAGCGCGTCCTCACCCGCATGCGCGAGCAGCCGCCCCTCCGCCCCGAAGACATCGCCGCCGCCATCATCTACGCGATGGAGTCGCCCCCCAACGTCAGCGTCAACGAAGTGATGGTCCGCCCCACCTGGCAGGAGCCCTGAGTTCGCTCTGGCGCCGCTTGGCGCCGTTGCTCACGTCGTAAAGGGGGGCGCCGTGGTGCAACGGCACTTGTGACCGAGCGGTGCGCCACGATGCCGCGCTCTTTGGCGGGGGGTGCCGTGGTGCAGCGGCTTTGGGCTGCACCACGTGGAGTCTCGGAGGCGCTCAAACCGCCACGTCGTCGGGAACCTCACGCCGTCGCGTCAAGATTCCCACCGCTCTCCGTCGGCCCCGGCACAGCGCTGATCGCCCCCCGCGCCGCGCTTCGCTGCAACTCCGCGGCATCCTCCAGCAGGCTGATCGCCGCGGCGCCCTGCTCCTCAACCACATCCAGAGCCTTGCGCGCAATGAGCACGCTCAAGCCCGATTCCAGCCTCGCGTTGATCAAAGCGCCGGGGTCGAACATGCCCTCTTCATCGGACCATCGCCGCCCACGCGACAGGGCCGATAATCCCGGCGAACTAAGGAGGGTGCCGTGGTGCAGCCGCCCGGGGCTGCACCACGAGAAGCCGCGGAATTGACCCGTCTCACTCCCCTCCCCGCCTCTTCCCCCGAAAATACGCCCGCAACACCTCCCCGCACTCCTCCTCCAGCACACCCCCGATCGGCTGAATCCGGTGATTCAGCCGCGCATCCTCGCACAGCCTGTACAGGCTCTCCACCGCGCCCGCCTTGGGATCCCGCGCGCCGTACACCAGCCGCCCCACCCGCGCGTTCACGATCAGCCCCGCGCACATCGCGCACGGCTCCAGCGTCGCCACCAGCGTGCAGTGATTCAGCCGCCAGTCGCCCACAGCCCGCGCCGCAGCGCGCACCGCGATCATTTCCGCGTGCCCCGCCGGGTCCGCGTCGCGCTCCCGCACGTTGTGCCCTTCGCCCAACACACGCCCCGTCGCCGTTTCGTACACCACAGCGCCGATCGGCGCCTCATCCATCTCCGCCGCCTGCTTCGCGAGTTCCAGCGCCCGGCGCATCATGCGCACATCCGTCTCGCTCGCCTCGCCCGGCCCCGCCACCATCACTCATCGCCCTCGGCGCCGTCCGTCACCGGCCCCGCCACGCGGCTGGCCGGAATGAACCGCATGAGCAGAATCCCCAGTTCGAACAGCCCGTACAACGGCCCCGCCAGCAGCGTCATCGTGAAGGGATCGATCGTCGGCGTCAACACCGCCGCCGCCACCACGCACCCGAACAGCACGATCTTCCGATGCCGCGTGAGCATCTGCGGCTCCACCAGCCGCGACCACCCCAGCAGCATCAGCACCAGCGGCAACTGAAACGCGATCGCAAACACCAGCCCCAGCACGAACACCAGGTTCACGTACTCGCTGATCCGATACTGCTGCAGAATCGCCCCGCCCCCCGAAAGCGGCGCTCCCAGAATCCGCGGCGCCCCAGCGCCCGGTTCAAGCACCGCGAATCGCAGTTCGTTCAGTTTGGTGTTGACCCAGAACTGCCCCGGCGCAGGCGATGGAGGATCGCCCTCCAGCGCCGGAATGCTCGGCAGCGCAACCTCCGGCGGCAGCGCCGCCGTTCCCGGGTGCGTCTGAATCAGCCCCGCGCTGAACGCGATCAGAAACTTCAGCGACACCGGCAGCAGCACCGTGTACAGAAACACCGCCCCCGCCGCCGTCAGCGCCGCCGACATCGGAATGAGCAGGTACGCAAACCGCTTCTCATGCCCATACAGCCCCGGCGCCACGAACAGCCACGCCTGGTACAGCACCCACGGCGAAGCCCCCAGCACCGCCACCACCAGCGCCACCTTCAGGTAGGCGACCATCGTCTCCGTCGGGCTCGTCGCCAGCAGCTTCGAGGGCAGCCCCGCCGCCCGGAGCTGCACCTCCACCGGGTGGATCAGGAACTCCAGGATCGAGGGCCCGAACACCAGGCACGCCACCAGCAGCGGAACCGGCCCCAGCAGCGCGTACACCACCCGCTTCCTGAGTTCATCCAGGTGGTCCCCGAAGGGCATCATGTGGCTGTCGGCCGGCGGGCCCATAACGTGGGGCCAGAATAGGACCGCCGGCGCCCCCGGGCGCTCCGCCCCCGTATCAGGACGGCCCCAACTCCCTGACGGGTCCGCCGCCCCCGCGCGTCTTGTTGGTTGAATGGAGGGTATGGACGCTTCGAGCCTCGTCCGCCGGGCCGCGGACAACGACCCCGAGGCCCTGCAGGAACTGTGGCGCCGCCACCGCCGATGGGTGGCCGCGACGCTCCTCGCGCACATGCCCCGTGACGCCGAACTCGACGACCTCCTCCAGGAAGTCGCCCTTTCCATGATCCGCAAACTCTCCGAACTCCGCGATCCCGACCTCTTCCGCCCCTGGCTGCGGACCATCGCCGTCAACGCCGCCATCACGGCGGGCCGCCGTCGCCGCACACGACTCCGCCTCGTCCGCCCGGCGCCCGACACCATCCCCGTCGAACGCTCCGCCGCCGCGGCGGAGGCGCCCTCCGTGGCCTTCCACGCCCCGCCCCCCTCCGCCGCCGAACAGCGCGATGAGGCCCGCCGCGCCCTCGAACTCGCCCGCGAACTCCACCCCGACTATTCCGAGCCGCTCCTCATGCGATGCGTCCACAACATGACCTACACCCAGATCGCCGACGCCCTCGATGTCCCCGTCACCACCGTCGAAACCCGCCTCGCCCGCGCGCGGCGCATGCTCCGCGAACTGATCGAGAGAGAAAGCGCAGGCCACGTCGCTCGCGCCTGACCACGCACCGCTTCAACCAAGGAGGTTGCGCATGAACGCCGACCCCCGAATGCCCGACCAGTCCGAAATCCTCATCTCCCGTCTCGTCGATGGCGAAGCCTCCACCGAGGAGTGGCGCGAGTTCGAGTCCCTCGCCTTCGCCGATCCCTCCCTCTGGCGCACACTCGCCGAAACCCGCCGCGATAAGGACCTCATCTGCGCCCAGTTCAACGAACTCGCCGCCGCGGCTGACCGCGTCAACCCCGTCCCCGCCGCCGTCCGCGCCACCCACGTCATGGCCGGCCGCTTTCGCGCCTGGTCCGGCTGGACGGCCGCGGCGGTCATCGCCCTCGGCTGGGCAGGCCTCACCAACATCCGCAGCAACTCCGCCGGCGGCGGCGGCCAGCCCCAGCAGGCCGGCCTCCTCCCGGCATCGTTCACACCCGATGAGGCCCGCGAGGTCTACCTCACCGAAGGCAGGCAGCAGGGCCTCGTCGTCGAGGAACTGCCCAAGGTCCTCATCGATTCCCGCCCCATCGCCGACAGCGATCGCGTCGAGGTCATCTTCCTCCGCCAGATCGTCGAGCGCCAGATCGTCCAGAACGTGTACGGTTTCGCCAGCGACGACACCGGCGTGACCACGCTCGTCCCCATTTCGCCCGAAGAAATCGCCACCGGCGATCCGTTGTGACCCGCCCGGACTGAAGTCCCACTCAACCATCCACAGCCCGGCCCCGCGCCGCGCTCAACTTCAACGGAGTGCATTCCATGACATCGAAGAGAGATTCCCGCCGCGTCACCCTCGCCGCCGCGGCGATCGTCGCCGCCAGCAGCGCCGTCTGCAGTGCGGCCGGCGCCGGGGGCGCCGGGGGCGCCGGGGGCGCCGCGAAGTCAACCGATTCCCGCGCCATGTTCAACACCGTGGGCCACGGCGGCGAGCACGCCACAACCACGTCCTCCACCAACTCCCAGATGCTCTTCACCACCGACAAGGGCGATACCTTCAACATCACCGTCGCCGATGGCCGCGTCGTCGCCCTGCGCAACGGCGAGCCCGTGCCGGAGAACCGCCTCCGCCGCGAGGGCAACGTCATCCGGCTTCTGGGCGAGAACGAGAAGGACGTGCTCCTCACCTTCGGCGCCGACGCCGAGGGCGCCGTCACCTGGGTCTCCGACGACCAGGAAGCCTCCGCGCCGCGCGCCGTCGCCGCCGCGGCGCCCCGCGTCCGCATCGGCGTCACCATGGAGCAACTGAGCGACGCCCTCGCCACGCACCTCAACATCAACCCCGAAAACGCCATCATGATCACCGGCGTCGTCGAAGGCGCGCCCGCCGAAAAGGCCGGCCTCAAACGCCACGACATCATCGTCCGCATCGATGGCGAACAGCCCGCTTCGCCCGAAGCCCTCCGCCGCGCCGTCGTCGCGCGCAAGGCCGGCGAGCCCATCCGACTCACCGTCATCTCCGGCGGCGACCGCAAAGACGTCGAAGTCATCGTCGAGTCGGTTGAGGGCGGTTCCGGCGGTTCCGGGGGCGCCGCGGGTTCCGGGGGCGCCGCGGGTTCCGGGGGTTCCGGGGGCGCCGCCGTTGCCGCGCCCCGCGCCGGCGGCGATCAGCGCCGCCAGGCCGAGGAAATGCTGAAGCGCCTCCGCGAGCAGGAAGGCCGCGCCGCCGCCGCCCCTCGCGCCGGCGCCGAACGTGAAGCCGAGCGCCGCCTCGTCGAGCGCCACCGCGAACTTGTCGAGCGCGAACGCGGCATGAACGACCGCCTCCGCATGACCGAAGAGCGCGCTAAGGAACTCGCCGAGCGCGCCGAGAAACTCGCCCGCGAGCGCATGAACACATGGCAGTGGCGCGTGCCCGAGGGCGCCCAGGACTTCCACTTCGAAGTCCAGCCCCACATGCAGCGCTTCCACAACTTCGGCCGTGATCTCCACGAGAAGATCGAGCGCGAGATGAAGGGCAAACTCTCCGAACTCGATCCCGAGACCATGCAGAACGTCAGAGACGCGATCACCAGGGCCCTCGAATCCATCGAGGACATCGATCTCTCCTTCGAGATCGAACTCCCCGAGATCGAGATCCTCCGCAACGGCGCGGGCAAGGGTGTCGTCATCATGCCGCCCCCCGCGCCGATGGCCCCCAGAGCGCCCGGGGCGGACGCCCCGTCCCCCGCTCCCCGCATGCGCCTTGTGCCCCCCGGAGGCGGGGGCGGACAGTTCCAGTTCCGCGGAAACCCGGAAACCGCCGACCGGTTGAAGAGTCTTGAACAAAGGCTCGATCGACTGGAGAAACTCCTCCAGCAGATTCTCGAAGAAGAGAACTGATGACCTGATTCACGACATCCCACCGGCGAGCAATCGCCGGCTTCGCCCGCCGCGGCTGGGCGCGTGCGTTGCCTCCTGTTTCCCGAGTCCCGCGGTTTTTTTTCTCCCATCGCAGACTTCCGGTTCGCGAGGGGCAGAGCCGCTTCCGGGGATAGATGAGGGACCCCGCGACGCTTCAGCGCACGACCCAGCCGCGGCGTATCTCGTTCGGAACCGGGGGCTGGGCGGGCGCCACGCGATTCCCAATCTCGCGACAGCCTCCCAGGCCCTTCGCTCTCTGATCCGCGACCGCGACGCTGCGACCCCACGCAAGGCGACGCGGTCGCGTTTTTTAAGCCGCTCACACACCGCTCCAACTGCACTGAAAGCCGCCGACGCGGGTATGCACCGTCATCCCGCTGCGCGTACCCTTACCCCCTGCAGCCACTTCATCCCCGCGTCCCCTACGCCCCGGAGCGCCCTCCATGAGATCGATCGCCGCCTCCGCCGCCGCCGCGTCCACGCTCCTCGCCCCCGCGGCTTCCGCAGATTCCGCCCCCTCCCCAGCCGCCGGGCCCATCGCCCTCGCCGTGGACGCCACCGACGTCCAACGCGGCCTCCTCCACGCCACCCTCACCATCCCCGTCGAGCCCGGCCCCCTCGACCTCTACTACGTCGAGTGGACCCCCGGCAACCACAACCCCAGCGGCCCCATCCAGAACGTCGTCGATTTCTACGTCAAGGACGCCAGGGGCAACGCCCTCGATTGGCGCCGCGACCCGGCGCACGTGCACCGCGTCTCACTCACCGTCCCGCCCGATTCCCGCCGCGTCACCGTCGAACTCTCCTATATCTGCAACCAGCCCTCCGTCATCTCCCGCTCCACCGATTCCTACGGTCAGCCCCAGTTCGGCGGCCTCAACTGGAACACCGTCCTCGTCTACCCCGGCGGCGCCGACAAGAACACGCTCATCTTTGAGCCCTCGATCACACTCCCCGAAGACTGGAAACTCGCCACCCCCCTGGCCGTCAAGAGCGCCGGCCGCGGCCGCGCCGGGGCCGCGCGAGCCACGGGCGAGCGCACCGTCTTTGAGCCCTGCTCCCTTATCCGCCTCGTCGATTCACCCGTCATCTTCGGCGCGAATCTCGCCACCTTCGAGATCTCCGCGGGCGACGGCTTCGCGCCCCACTTCGCGCACGCCGTCGCCAAATCGGAAGACCTCACGAAGTTCCCCGAGAAGCGCATCGAGAAGTTCGCCGAGATGGTGCGCCAGGCCCAGGAGATCTTCGGCCCCTTCCCGCGCAGCCAGTTCCACTTCCTCCTCCTGGTCGGCGACGCCATCCCCGGCCTCGGCGTCGAGCACTGCGAATCCACGCTCATCTCGATGGGCGACAAGGAGATCGTCAACTGCGAGAAGGAAGACGGCGATCCCATGACCGTCGTCCCGCACGAGTACATCCACGCCTGGAACGGCAAAATGCTCGTGCCCGAGGGCCTCACGCACCCCGATTACCACACGCCGGCGCTTACGCAGATGCTCTGGGTCTACGAGGGCCTCACGACGTACTACACCGATGTCCTGGCCGTGCGCTGCGGCCTCCTCACCGATGAGGAGTTCCTGCACCGCCTCACCAACCGCATCAACACCTTCGACCTCCAGGTCGGCCGCCGTTGGCGCAGCGTCGAGGACACCGCCGCGGGCATGCGCTTCCTCCGCGCCGCCAGCGAGCACTGGGCCGACCTCCGCCGCCGCCAGGACTACTACTCCGAGGGCGCGCTCTTCTGGATGGAGTGCGATTCCATCATCCGTGCCGGCACGGACAACCAAAAATCGCTCGACGACTTCTGCCGCGCCTTCTTCAAGCCGCGCACCGAGGCCCCCGTCCAGCCCGATCAACTCTTCGACTACACCCGCGCCGATGTCGTGCGCGCCCTCGCCGACGTCTACCCGCAGGAAGATTGGAGCGCCCTCATCGTCCGCCGCATCGAGCGCCCGGGCAATGATCTCACTCGCGACCTCCCGAAGCGCCTCGGCTACACCATGGATTTCGCCCCCGAGCCCACCGACCTCCAGAAGAAGGATCAGAAAGACGAAACCGGCGCCAACCTCCGCAACTCCATCGGCTTCTCCGCGAACAAAGATGGCGAGATCACCAGCGTTCGCCCCGGCTCGCGCGCCGATGAATCACGCCTCTTCGAAGGCATGAAGATCATCTCCGTCAACGGCAAGACCTTCACGCCCGAGCGCCTCCGCGACGCCGCGAAGAACTCCTCGCGCCGAACGCCCGTCGCGCTCCTCGTCAACATCGACGGCGAGAACATCCGCGAGTTCACCTTCCCCTGGGAAGACGGCCTCCGCTACCCGCGCCTCGCCCCCCTCGACGGCGCCTTCGACGCCGTCAAAGCCATCGCCGCGCCTCGCTGAATGCGTGCGCCCCCCTCTGGCGGTGCCGTGGTGCGGCGGCTGGTCTGAGCCGCTGCCCCACGAGAGGTCGCTCTGCGTCGCTCATCGCGCTTTTTCCGTCCGCGTCAGCCAGCGCCCCCACCCCCCTTTCCGCCCTCCCCCCCGCCTCATATCGTGTGTTCCCGCAGCCCCCTTCCCCACCGGCTGGGCACGCCCGAACACAACCCGTCCGTCACGGAGGCGACACACGGAATGGCCACCAACCCCTTCAGCAGCCGCACCACGCTGAAAACCCCCCATGGCTCATACGCCTACTACAGCCTCGCCGCGGTCGAGAAAGCCGGCGCCGGCAAGGTCGCGCGCCTGCCCTACTCCATCCGCGTCCTGCTCGAATCACTCCTCCGCAACGTCGATGGCTTCATCGTCACCGAAGACGATGTGAAACGCCTCGCCGGCTGGAGCGCGAAGAAGCCCGCGCCCTCCGAAGTCCCCTTCAAGCCCGGCCGCGTCGTCCTTCAGGATTTCACCGGTGTCCCCGCCATCGTCGATCTCGCCGCGATGCGCTCCGCCATGGTGCGCATGGGCGGCGATCCGTCGATGGTCAACCCCCTTGTCCGCTGCGACCTCGTCATCGATCACTCCGTGCAGGTTGATGCCTTCGCCTCCCGTGCCGCCCTCACCATCAACGCCGAGAAGGAGTTCGAGCGCAACCAGGAGCGCTACGAGTTCCTCAAGTGGGGTCAGTCCGCGTTCAACAACTTTACCGTCGTGCCCCCCGCCACCGGCATCGTGCACCAGGTGAACCTCGAGTACCTCGCCTCCGGCGTCCTCACCGCGCGCGATGAGCAGTCCGGCGGCATGGTCGCCTATCCCGATTCACTCGTCGGCACGGACAGCCACACGACGATGATCAACGGGCTCGGCGTCGTCGGCTGGGGCGTGGGCGGCATCGAAGCGGAAGGCGCCATGCTCGGCTGCCCCATCTCGATGCTGATCCCCCAGGTCGTCGGCTTTCGGCTGCATGGGCGCCTGCCGGAAGGCTCGAC
>CAZGVW010000166.1:0-6292 GCA_964529265.1 uncultured Phycisphaeraceae bacterium | reverse complement strand
GGCTCTATGAGGACGATCTGGCCGATCTGGGATACGACTGCGTTCTGGGAGCGGCTCTCCGAGCCGCTAAAATTGGTGACGCAGAGAAGAGCGGCTCGGAGAGCCGCTCCCACCAGGGCCTAGAATCGGCGTCCGTGTGATCCGAAGAATGAACCAGCCGCGGCGGTTTCCGGCCGCGTTTTTCGAGGAGTGTCCGCCCATGCGCTCGACGAACCGTTTCCGCGCCGCATCCACCGCCGGCGCCGTGCTCGCTTCTGTGTTGCTTGCGCCGCTTGCCGCGGGCGCGACGGTCGGCTGGATCGAACTGGAGGGCGCGCCGCTCGAGAAGCCCGATCCCTTCGGGTGGCTGATGGGGCCGGACGCGAAGCCGACCTTGCGCGAC
This sequence comes from uncultured Phycisphaeraceae bacterium, assembly GCA_964529265.1. Taxonomy (GTDB): domain Bacteria; phylum Planctomycetota; class Phycisphaerae; order Phycisphaerales; family UBA1924; genus CAZGVW01. The sequence continues at coordinate 5,910 of CAZGVW010000166.1, read as the reverse complement.
CTGATCGCGACGTTCGACGAGGCGGCGGAGCGGCCGGACATCGAGGGCGTGGTCGTGCGGCTGCGCGAGCCGGCGCTCTCCGCGGCGCAGGTGCAGGAACTGGGAGACGCGATCGGGCGCGTGCGCGAGGCGGGCAAGAAGGTGCATCTCTTCACGGAGATCTACGGCCCGGCGGAACTGCTGCTCGGCGCGTTCGCGGACGAGGTGATCATTCAGCAGGGGGGCGCGGTGTCGTTCCCCGGGCTGTACATGGAGGAGATGTTCCTGGCCGATGCGCTCGGCATGATCGGCGTGAAGGCGGATTTCGTGCAGATCGGCGACTACAAGGGCGCTTCGGAGCAGTTCGCGAACAGCAAGCCGAGCCCCGCGTGGGACCAGAACATCTCGCAACTGCTCGACAGCCTGTACGGCGCGATGCGGCAGATCATGAAGGAGGGGCGCGGGCTGGATGACAAGGGGTTGGACACCGCGATGGAGCAGGCGTGGTTCGCCTCGGGCGAGCAGGCGATCGCGCTCGGGCTGGTGGACGCCTCGATCGACCGGCTCAACCTCGACAAGCATCTCGAGGAGACGTACGGCGAGTTCGAGTACGACATGGACCTCGGCCCGGACGGCGCGGAATCGCCGCTGGCCTCGGGCAACCCCTTCGCGATCTTCAGCCTGCTCATGCAGTCGCCGGAGCACAAGATCACGCGGAGCACGATCGCGCTGCTGCACATCGACGGCGCGATCGTGGACGGTGAATCGTCGGAGGGTGGACTCTTCGGCGGACAGGGGAACGTGGGGAGCCTCACGATCCGGCAGGCTCTGAAGCAGATCGAGGACGAGGACAAGATCAAGGGCGTGATCCTGCGCATCAACTCGCCGGGCGGGAGCGCGATCGCAAGCGAATCGATCTGGCTGGGCGCGCGGGCGGTCGCGGCGAAGAAGCCGGTGTGGGTGAGCGTGGGCTCGATGGCGGCCTCGGGCGGCTACTACATCGCGGTCGCGGGGGAGCGCATCTATGTGAACCCGTCTTCGATCGTGGGCTCGATCGGCGTCGTCGGCGGCAAGTTCGCGCTGGGCGGGTTGTACGAGATGCTGAAGGTGAACGTGGTGCCGCGGTCGCGCGGGCCGCAGGCGGATCTGTTCGGCTCGCTCCAGCCGTGGAGCGAGGCGCAGCGCTCGCTGGTGCGGCTGCGCATGGAGGAGACGTATCACCAGTTCGTCGATCGCGTGAAGGCGGGCCGGCCCGGGATCAACATCTCGACGACGGCGGAGGGGCGGCTCTTCGCGGGCAAGAAGGCGATCGCGATGCAGATGGCGGACGAAATCGGCGGCGTGGAGACGGCGATCCGCGACATGGCGGAGCATCTCAGCCTCGCCGAGGGCGCGTATGACGTGGTGGGCTACCCCGCGCCGAAGAGCCTGCAGGACCTGGTGGAATCGATGCTGCGGCCGTTCTCCGCCGCGGCGGGAATCGGCGGGGCGGATTCCGGCGGCGCCGGAAGCGGTATCCCCGGCGGCCGCCTGGCGCAGGAACTGGCCGCGGCATTGCGCGAGGTGGTTGGCCCGCGGGCGTGGCCGGCGCTGCGGGACTCGATGAACGCGGCGAGCCAGATGCGGAAGGAGCCGGTGCTGCTGGTGACGCCGCGGGTGATGCTGTTCAAGTGATGGTGGGAGGTCGAACATGAGGGCGACCTGGGGCTATGTTCTTCTTCCGGTATCGGCGCTCGTGGTCGTTTGCGCGGCCGCTGCATCGCAGGAGCTGGCAGGCATCCGCGCCGAGCCGCTTCGAGTGATCGAATGGCCGCGAGAACTTGGCACAGTGTCGGAGGGAGCGGCCTTTCTCGACGAAGCGGACAGGACGGCTCTCGATCAGGCGCGGCAATACCTGTGGGACATGGCGGAGGACGACGCGATCACCGACGCGGAAGCGTACTGGCTCGCGCGATCGTTCTTTCATCCGAACACATTCGTTCAGGGGTACGGGGGCGCGGCGGTGGCAAGGTCGCTGGCGAACCCGGAATGTGCCTGGGCAAATGACTACAGCAGGCGCCTGGTTGTCGGAGCCGTGCTGGAACTTCTGACGACGGATGACGATCGAGCGCTGCTCGCGCTCAATGTTCTGCATGAGTGCGGTCTGCTCGACCATGACGCGCGGGTGCGGGCGATGGCGGTTGGGATCTACGAGCGGGAGAAGGATGCTCGGAGGAGGCTCTTCTTCAGCCGTGCGCTTGGTCTGGAGGATGGCGGGGAGGCGATGAAGACGCCCTAGTGCGGGAGGATCGCTGCGTGGCGCAGTGGATTCGCAGGCGAATCCGCCCCTGGCACGGAGTCGTGATCTTCATCGGGCTGTGCATTGGCGCCTTCGGCGGCGTCGTGCTGCCGATGGCGGTGCGGAGTGGCGATTGGCATGCATGGCTCCAGCGCGCAGGGCATGTGCCGATCAACGGGGTTCTTCTGTCGCCGGACTTCTGGAGACTCGGCGACGGGCGCCGGGTTCGCGTCACACGGTCAACGCTGTTGCGGCAATACCAGGTCGTGGACTCGTCTCGGCTCGGGAGCCAGTACGCCGCGAGGCGGTTTGCGATGCTGAACGGTCTGGCGCGCGTGCCAACGTGGGTGAAGCGGAATGCGGACGCATCCGAGATCGCGACGACTGTCGGATACGGCGTTCCGTGGACCTCGCTCATCGAGTATTGCGTGCAGAATGAGGCGCTCGATCCGCACCTGAGCGATGACACGGCGTTTGCGTTCATGATGAAGATGTTCTCTGGACAGGCGGTGTCGTCGCGGTTTCCCCCTCTTCCCGCGGCGTACAGCACGCGATGGAGTGTCGCGGGAGTTGCGGGCAATGCGCTGGTGTGGGCGATTCCTTTCCCGGTGGTTGCGTTCGCGATTGTCGGCGCCGTTGCGGCTGTGCGGCGCCGATGGCGCGGCAAGGAAGGCGCGTGCCGGACGTGCGGATACGAGGTTGCGGGCCTGACAAGCGGAGTGTGCCCGGAGTGCGGGAGCGCGATTGGAATCGCTTGCGCGGTCGTTGAATCAGGCCGCTGACCGCAGCCGCACCTGATGATCCCGTTCGTTTGACGGCGCTGCGCCGACTTCGACTTCCCCTTCGAGTTCGAGGGCGTTGAGGGCTTTGCGGACGGCGGTGCGCGTGGCGCCGGAGAGGCGGGTGAGGGCGGATTCGGAGGGGGCGGTGGCGCGGGGGAGGTCGCGGCGGAGGGTTTCGAGGATGCTGGCGCGGAGATCGCCCTTGCGGATGATGCGGGCGCGGTAGCCGGGGTTGCGGCGGAGGAGCCACGAGACGGGGCGCAGGGCATCGTTCTTGAGCGCGAGGGGAGGCGCCCAGACGCCCCAGCGGCGCGAGAGATCGGAGGCGCGGCGCTCGGCGATGGCGGCGAGCGCGGGGTCATGGCGCTGAAGTGCGGAGAGCGGGAGGGGCTGTGCGCGGGGGTGGCACACCTCGGAGACGATGAGCAGGTCGCGCGTGGCGCCGTGGGCCACGGCTTCTTCGATGAGGAGGCCGAGGACGGCCTGAGGTTCGGGCTCGAGTTCATCCTGCGCGAGGCGCTTGAAGCGGTGTCGCGCGACGAAGTGTCCGTAGGCGACGAGCCAGGTGACGACGAGGGGGAGGAGGCGGGCGTTGTCCGGGCCATGCCGCGCGGTGTCGAGGAGGAGGCGCTCGAGGTCGGGCGTGCGGCGGCTGGGCGCGACGTGGAAGAGGACGCCGAGGCGCGCCCAATCGCGTTCGAGGGTGTCGGGGCGGGTGGTGGTGGTCATGCATCACCTCGCAGGGCGCGCAGGATGACGCGCGCATCGTCGAACGATTGGTCGGGATCGAGGGTCTCGCGCTCCAGACGATCGATGTGCTGCCCGGTGAAATCCAGTTCGGCTAGGGTGGGCTTCGCGGCGCGAAGATCCTCAAGATCCTGCGGCCGATCCGGCGCGGAGACGGTCTTGGATGCGATGAAATCGCAACGATCGAGCAGCCACACTTCGAGCGGTCCGAATGTGTGCGCGTGAGCGCAGCGCGTCCGCCATCCGAGTGGAAGACGCCATGCGTAGACGCGACAGTCGTCGTTCAACCAGGTCTCGGGCAGTTCCAACTCCTTCGCCGCGTCTTGCGCGGCGGTGCGCACCATGCTCCACGCGGCGTCGGGCTCGATGGCCGTGACATCGACGTCGGCGGTCACTCGCGAGCCGGCGAGCACGCCGCGCAGCATGCCGGCCGATCCGCCCACGACGTAGAGGCGGACAGGGCCACGGATGTTGGTGTAGGCCAGCCGCGCGGCGGTGTCCCGGAGGGCTTTTTCGAGCAATGGGGCGTTGAGGGGCATCGGTGACATGACACTGCAAGTATACAGATATCGGAGGACCGAGGCAAGGGATTGAGGTCGTTATTTGGACGATGAGCAACGGATGCGCCGAGTCCGGCGCCAGCCGCGCACGGGGCCATACGACGGTGGACAGCGAGTTGCTGAGGCGGGGGGAGCGGGGTGGCGCTTGTACGTCCGCCCCTTCAGGGCGGGGTCGTTTGCGGTGGTGGTCCGGGGGCTTGCTCGTCCGCCTTTGGCGGACTCGCCGCGCCCCCGGCTACTGGCGTGCGCCCCTTCGGGGCGGCAAGGGCGGGTCGGCATGGGGTCGGCGAAGCGCCGTCCCATGTCACACTGGGTGAGTGAGCGACGGGGGGAGTTTGGCGACGCTTTCGTGGTGCAGCGGCTCAAGGCAGCCGCTGCACTACGGCGCCCCCAATGGGGTCGATGCCGTACTGGGTTCGATGCCGCATTCGCTTGGGCGACGTCGCTGTGGGGTCGGTGCGTCGCTGTGCTTCTCACTGGTGGGCAAGCCACCAGTGGCACCCGGATTGGAGAAGCCACCAGTGAGTCCCAGATTGGAGAAGCCACCAGGTGACGCCACGCCAAGGCAAACGCTGGGGACACCGACCGCTCAGAGCAGCGGTCGGTGGCACGAGGGTGCACGTGGTGGCACGGGGTGGCAAGACATCACCCCCGCACGGCGACCATCACCATGGTGCAGACGGAGTTGCCGATGCGGTCGGCGAGGGGGAAGCGTTCGACATCGGGGGCGCGGATGGGGAGGGAGGCGTCGAGGAGGTGGTTCATCCAGGCGAGGAGGTCGTGCTCGGCGGTAGGGGCGTCGCGGTTGAACATGATGACGGCAGCCGCGGCGTGCTCGATGGCGGGATCGGCAGCGAGGCGGCGGACATCGGCGGTGGCGCCGCGGAGGAGGATGGAGGCGTAGCGTGGGTTGGGGCCGGCGACGCCATCGATGAGCGCGAACTGGTGCGCGGCTTTGACTTCGATCCAGAGGGCGTCGCGGGGGTCGATGCCTCGGTGGCCGAAGAGTGTGCCGGCGGCGAGGGGATCGAGGAGGTGGGCGCCCTCGGAAGAAGCGGGAAGGCGTGCCTCGCTTGCGCTTCGGGCTCGTTGGGTGTGGGAATCCGGGAAGGTGTCGGCGGTTTCTTCGCGCGGGGTGAGGACGATGTCGCAGCGATCGCCTTCGCTGCGGCGGGGGCGGGCGCGGTGGCCGGGGTAGCGCTGCTCGGGGAGTGCGGAGTAGCCTTCGGCGCGGAAGGCGGTCAGGAGGAGGGGGTGGAGGGCGAGTTCATCGCGGGCGTCGAGGCCGTAGGGGGATTGCTCGGCGTCGAGTCGATCGGCTTCGGCGCGGAGGGCGGCGGCGGCGGAGGCGCAGAGATCGGGAAGGGAATAGGGAATAGGCAATGGGCAATGGCGGAGGAGTGGCGCGGGGGCGCATGGATCGGCGAAGCGCCGTTCCATGCCACAGATGAGGACGACTGCTGACGCTCTCGTGGTGGAGCGGCGCAAGGCCCCCCCGGCCCCACCGCACCCCCCGCGGGGGGCCCCACGCCCCCAGCCGCCCCCCCCCGGGGCATCACACGAC
>CAZGVW010000165.1:0-5967 GCA_964529265.1 uncultured Phycisphaeraceae bacterium | reverse complement strand
GCCCGCCGCCAACGGCCTCTTCTTCCTCCCCGCCTACAGCGTCGAAGTCTCCGCCATGTCCTTCGACCAGACCGGCACCACCCGGGTCGGCCGCTTCCTCATCAACCACTCCTTCATGCGCCCCGGCCTCGTCGGCGTCATCGTCTCCGTCGCCGTCGGACTCCTCCTCGCCGGAATCCTGCACTGACTTCCGCTCGCGCGCATGAACAAGAGGGACTCGATGGGTGCGCCTGCCCTCCAAACGAAGGGCCCGACGTCTCCCGCCCAGGCGGTGAGCGACCAAGCCGGTGAACGCCTGCGATTCGATCTGGAGCCGCGTCCCAAGTGGGGTGGGCGGTGTCGTCTAACGGCGTGGACGCGCCGATCGATCCCGTCTTGGACGCCGTGGAGGTTTGGCGTCTCGGCTTTTGGGGGGAGGGTCGTGGGCCCCCGATTGGAACGGGCGCATTGTGTCGAGAGCAGGTCGATTCAGCAATCGCCCCAGGAGCCGAGCAACTGGGCCAGGTCGCCGGCGCCGACTGATCCATCGCCGTCGAGGTCGGCAGTGGGGTGCGCCGCGCCCCAGGCGCCGAGGACGATCGCAAGGTCGGCGGCGTTGGTGACGCCATCGCCGTTGAGATCGCTGGGGCACTCGATGACTTCGAAGACGATCTGGACGCGGCCGCCGAAATCGCCCTGGCTCACTTCGATCATGTTCTTGAACCGGAACGCGAGCGTGTTTCCGTTGTTGACGCCATTGATGAGCGTGACGGTCTCGGCGACGGTGATGGCGGCGGCGCCATAGACGAGCGGATAGGGGAGCGTGAAGGAAAGGTTGAGCAGGTCGCCTTCCACAAAGGTGTGTGTGGCGCCGAAGAGGATCTCGTAGCGCCATGGCGCGCTCGGGTTGGGGTGGGGCTCAACGTTGATGGAGTCGCCGGCGACCATCCAGGCAAAGTCGGCCGCGTCGCCGAACTGGATTTCGACGCCCGGGTCGATGACGGTGTCGGTGCGCACTTCCGTGGGGCCGGCGTTGACCTGACTGGTGGTCGTGATGCCCACGCCGAGGATCCCGACCGGCGCGGGGAGGACCGCCACAAACGCGCGCCGTTCGCCGTTGAAGAAGCCGATCCCCGCAATCACGCTCCCATCGGCGGAGATGCCGGTCGCATTGTGCAGGAACCACCCGGTCAGGTCGGCGCCGAGCGTGGACAGGTGGCCGTACAGGTCCACCATGCCCAGGTCGTCGGTCCACATGAACGCGCGGCCACCGCTCGCGCCGACGATCACAGAGCCGTCGCCGTTGACTGCGAACGCATCGGCGCCGGGCGCGCCCGGAAGAACGCCGAGGTCCACCATGCCGTCGGCGTCGGACCAGCGAAAGGCGCGGCCGGAGGTGAAAGCGCTGGTGTACGAAACACCGGCCGCCACAAGCCCGTCGGCGCTGAGGGCCCGTGCCTGGGAATTGCTGAAGCCTGGGAGCACACCCAGGTCCTGCACGCCGCCGTCTCTCCAGATCACCGCTCGCGCCGGCAGTGGCGACTCGCTCGTGCCGGCCACCACCGAACCATCACCGCTGATCGCAACGGCGTACGAAAGGTCGCGCCCCGGCGGCAACGGGCCGACCTCCTCCATCCCGCCGTCGCTCGTCCACTGGAAAGCGCGCACCAGACCATCACTTGTTTGTGAGTAGCCGACCACGACGGCGCCGTCGGCGCTGACCCCCTGCGCAAGTGATTGTCCTCCTCCCAGAGAGCCGAGGTTTTCCATCCCCCCGCCGGTCGTCCAGCGGAAGGCGTTGAAGCCGATGCCGGTGGTGTGGCCGACGACGACCGTGCCGTTCGCGTTGAGCGCGGTCCCTCGTGTGGGTCCGTTCAGAGTTCCGAGGTCTTCCATCCCGCCGTTCTTTGTCCAGCGGATGGCGCGATCGAATCCTTCAGAACCATTCCGACAGAGCCCCGTCGCCGTCGAGCCGTCGGCGCTGACACCGTGCGCCTCGGACGAGTCAAAAGGGAACTCTGGGAAGAGATCGGGCAGCAGGCCGAGGTTGTGGATCGTCGGCGCCGCGAGAGCCGCCCCCGATCCACCAACCGATGCCGCCAGGGCAGACAGTGCGGCCGCGGCCACGCGATTCAAGAGATTGCCGCTCATACGAACGCTCCTTTTTTCCATTTGTCCTGAGATGTGTTGATCGCACTCAACCCCTCCTAATCCCGTCGCGACCGGGGTCTTACACCCGCCCGGGAGTCATCTCGCGCAGGAACCCATCGCGCGTCGTCTCGAGCGCGGCCGACAACGGCCATGGGAGCAGAGGCGGAGCAAGGGCCGGCCGTACGGAGCGGAACGAGTCCGCGAACGAGCGGCTCAGGGCGCCTGGATCGCCCCGAGCGGGAGGCCGCTAGGCAGCCGCTCAGCGACCGCATCCGCTGAGATCGCCACTCGGAAACCGACCGTGTTGACCCAGACCGTCGGATCGTACCGGCGGCGCTCGATGGACAGGTGGCCGTACGGCTTGCTGAAATGCCCGCCGCGCACCACGCGCTGCATCCCGCCCGGGATGCCGTCCTTGGGGCCGGTGGGATCAACTGCGCAGCGATTGGCGTAGCGCTGGAACTCATCCAGGGACCACCAGTCGGAGCAGTATTCCGAGACGTTGTCGCCCATGTCATATAGACCAAAGGCATTGGCCTTTTGGGAAGCGACGGGCTGCGGGTGGATGGGATTGTCGTTTTCGTACACGCCCTTGACATCCTGTTCCGTGCCGTACCAAAAGGGGGTGTCCGTGCCCGCGCGAATGGAGAAGCCCCATTCGGCGTCGGTCGGCAGCCGATAGCCCCGGCCGGGTTCGGTGAATCCATCGAGTTCGCTGAGACGTTTGCAGAACTGCACGGCCATGCTCCAACCGAGGTTTTCGGCCGGGAAGTCGTCCGTATCGAGGCGATCCAGCACGCGCTCTCCCGGCATACCGGCGCGGAAGTAGCCGATGTAGTCCCCCGTGATCCGTCGATACTGCCCCTGCGTGACCTCGGTCGTGCACAGGTAGAAGGCACGCGTCAGCCGCACCCGGTGCGCGGGGATGCAGCTCTCCAGAATGGCCTTCCGCGATGGATCGATGTTGGGGTTCGGGGCGGTGAAGTCCTCCGGCAGCTGATCTTCCGGGATGCCTCGCGTGTACTCACCCGGTGGAATCAGCACGAACTCCATGCCGATCGAGTTCGTCCACCGCACCGGCGTCCCGAGGCGCTCCGCCCAGCGCCGCTGGTGCTCACGCGCCTCTTCCGCGCCGAACGGGACCACCGCGATGGGCGTCCCGTCGATCGGCGTGCCCGGCGGCGGCGCGGGATCCGCGAGCGCCGCCTGGCGCCACAGGAAGCCGGCGAGCGCGGCCACGCACACAACCGTCGTCATGACACCGAGCACGACAAGCCGCCGCCTGGGCGTCCTGGCGATGTGCTCGATCTCCCGCCGCATCTCCGCGGCGCTCTGGTATCGCTCCGAGGGCGACTCGCGGACCGCCCGGTGAACGACCCGGTCGATGCGCGGATCGACCGCCACGCGCCTCGACGGCGGCGTGTAATCGAGCGTCGGCGGCTCGCCCGTCAGCGTCTCGTAGAGCAGCACGCCGAGGGCGTAGATGTCCACGCGGTGGTCGATGTCCGGCGAACCCACCGTCTGCTCCGGCGCCATGTAGGCGGGCGTCCCCATCCGCAGATTGATCTCCGTCAGCGTGAACCGATTGATGTCGCTGTGGCACGCGAGCCGCACGAGCCCGAAATCAACCAGCTTGATGCGCCCGTCGGCGGCGATGAGCACGTTCTCCGGCTTGATGTCGCGGTGGACGATGCCCTGCTCGTGCGCGCTCTGCGCCGCGCTGCACAAGTCAGCCACAATGCGAAGCGCCTCCGCCGGGGAGACCGCCCTGTCGCGGATGCGCTCCCGCAGGCTCACGCCGTCCACGTATTCCATCAGGATGTACAGGAACGGCCCCCGCTGCCCCATGTCGTACACGCGCACGATGTTCGGGTGCCCCAGTTGGGCCAGCGCCTGCGCCTCCCGGAAGAACCGCTCCACGAACGTCGGGTCCGACGCCCGCTCCGGCGGCAGCACCTTCAGCGCCCCCAGCCGGTTCAGCCGCTTCTGCCGCACACCGTACACCACCCCCATCCCACCCTGCCCAAGCATCCGCAGAAACTCGAAGTCCGGCATCAGCGGGGCCAGGCTCTCGACACCCGGCGGCGTGAGCACCCTGGCGGAGCGGTCGGCCGTCGCCACATCCGAGGCCAGTTGAAACAGGCAGCCCGGGCACCCGTCGGGATCATCCCCGACAACGGTCGCCCCGCAGACTGCGCAGGTTCTTCGCGTTGTCGTCGACATCGCAGCAGACTTCCGTTCGTTCATGAATACTAAACCCGCCGTCCGCCCTTCCTTACCGGCGTCCCCGCCCGCGCCTCCGTCAGACGCCCGCGAGCGCCTCCTTCATCCGCGCAACTTCGTCGTCAACATCGTCCGCCGATTCGAGGGTCAGCGCGATCTGCTCGCGCAGCGCCTCCCCGAACCGCCGCCGCAGGCGGTGCGCCGCCACGTTGGCCGCGCCCTCCGTCATGTTGAGCTCTGCCGCGACCTCACGGATCGGCCGTCCCGCCTCCCCGCCGATGACGGGCCGCAGCGCGCCGAACACCGCCGACTTGCCCGACGCCGCGTAGTCCTCCTCGACCACCCGCCACGCGATGTCGAGCAGCGCAAGGGCCCACGCCCGCTCGAACGCGAGGTCCCAGTCCGCGTTCGGCGCGCCCGAGCGGTCGAGCATTCGCTCGGCCCCCACCACGTCCAGGCTGAGCAGACGCGAGTCAGGCGCCCGCTTCAGCCGCTGCGCATCGCGCCGGCGGCGAGCCATGAACTGCTTGAGCGCCGAAAGCAGAAACGTGCGGAACCGCCCCCGATCCGCGTCGGCGCGCGCGAACACGTCGTGCTCCACGACGTGCAGCAGGAACTCCTGCACCGTGTCCTCGGCGTCGGAGCCCGACTGGCCCGCGCGCCGCGCGTAACAATACAATGGCTGCCAATACAGGCGGCACAGCGACTCTGTGGCCTCCCGAGCCGCCTCGCCCGGCTCGCGCGTCCGCGAGATGAGCGACCAGGATGTGGTCCGGAACGGGGAACTCATTGCACCGGTCGCGCATTCTATTCGAAAGCGCGGGCGGATCACGCGGACAGTCCACCCGCGCGCATGAAAAAAGGGACTCGCGAGTTCTTCGCAAGTCCCTGTCAATCGAGAAGTAGCGGGGGCATCATACGAGGCCCAGGAGAACCGGAAAGATGTCAGTTTTGTCAGGGGTTGCGGAGCCAATAAAGCGCGCAACGCATTGCAGCGCAGATAGTTGAGCAATGTCAGGGGCGCGGGGGTATGACAGGGCCCGTTTGTCGTCAGAGACGGCCCACGCCGACCCGGTCCGAGTCAGGGGCGGGCTTCCGTTGGGCAAGCCGATCCACGGCGCACGCGACTGCTCACCAACGGCCAACTCGCGCGTTTCGACTCGGCAGCGAAGCCACAGCGGCCTCCTCAAGGCGCCGTCCCCGAATGACCATCGGATCAGACCCGACCACCTCCAGAAGAGCCACGCCGCGACAAACAGGGAGGGGACCAGGGCGAGACCGAACATACCGATCACCGAGAACGGGTCGACGGGTCCGGCATTGGCGGCGAGCCACGCGTACAGCGGCTCATCAAGGTTGGCCACGGCCACCGCCGCCAGCACGGCCAGCGCCACGAACCCACCCGCGGCGAGCAGCTGGAGGGGCGCGACGCACCCATTCACAAGCAGTTCTGCCTCCCGCACCCGATGCCGGGCCATTCGGCAGGTCCCCGAGATGATCGAGCAGCGCCACCACGTCATACCGCCTGTCGGTCAGGGCATAGTGCTCCTCGGCGCCCGACCCGCCCCCGGAAGACCAGTCGCCGACCACCCCGTCATTGTCCGTGTCGGCGAG
>CAZGVW010000164.1:0-7328 GCA_964529265.1 uncultured Phycisphaeraceae bacterium | reverse complement strand
AGCGCTGCGCCATTTCTTCCACGATGGCGCGTTGCAGACGAGACGGCGACTGGAGAACGGTGTGCAGCGTGGCGATTGACGGGACACGAAGTCTCGCGAGAAAGTCGAGGATGTGCACGCCATCATCGCCGCCGAAGATGCCGTATTCGTGCTGGATCGATACGAGCCTGATGTCGCTGTAGTTCACGAAGTCGGCTGCGCTGGCGTAATCGTCCTTGACGCCCCGCCGAATCTTGAAACGAACGCATTCCGGAAACGCATTCGGATCGGTCGCGGTCTCGGCGTGATCGGTCATCGCGAGAATCGTCGTACCCACGCTCCTGTCGGCGGCGGCGATCGCGTGGGAAAGGTCGCGCGTGAACGTCGCGATCCCGCAGAGGCGAGGCGGGTAAGTGCTCACGAACGCGGTCGTTCTGTCGGGCATGGCCCCTGCCTCCCTCGATGGTCGATTTCGCCACTCGCACCCATGTGGCGTGTGAGGCCGCGGCCACGTGCCCTCCTGCGCGACTTCGAACCTGACGCGCTCGCAAGCGGCAGAGGGCTGTGCATCCACCGTCTGGTGGTCTTTGTCGGTGATCTTAGGCGCGCCGCAGGCTGAGGCATGGGCGCCAAGCCGGGCACTGGGATCGGGAGAAAGACCGCAGAATCCGAACAAGTGCCCTCCCAAAGGCGCGAAGCGACAAGAGCATGGCGATCCCTCGGCCGAGGCGCGCGTCATCTGATCGACGGGGCGCCCGAAATGCGCCTCCAGGGGCTGGTGCTTCGTCGACGATCCTCAGGCCCTCGCTCCGCGCCGGGGTGGGAGGCGACGAGGACGTCCAGATCACTGCCAGGCGCCGCATCGTCGCGGACGAAACTGCCGAAGGCCGTCAGGCGCTCCACTCTGGCCTCCTCGCACAGCTCCACGAGGCCATCCGCATTGATGTGCAACCCGATGCGCGTCAACCGTCCCTCGACTGTTTACGCTCGGCGAAAAATCTTTGACGCCCCCGCAGCGGGCTCTCTGAAGTCCGCTCTCGCTGCAGGAAGCGGCTCGGGCGGTTGGCATGGCGCGCCACTCACGCTTCCCCACCGCCCGCACCACATCCACGGGCGCGATGTGGTCGAGGTACAGGGCCGTGGTTGCGATGCTCCTGTGGCCCAGCTGCTTCGAGATCACCCCGATGTCGATCCCCTCGGAACGCAGTTCCGCCGCGTGGGCGTGCCGCAGGCCGTGGGCGTGGACGCGTTTCTCGATCCCGCCGCGCATCCCCAAGCGCGGGAGGAGCCGCCGCACGTAGCCGTCCGTGAGGGGGCTGCCGGAGAGGGAGCAGAGCAGGGGCGCCCGGCCGTCGAGGCCCAGTGACGCCCGTCGTTCCGCCCAGGCGCGAACCATCGCGAGCCCGGCGGGGTCGATACCAACCGTCCGGGCCCGCCCGCCCTTGGCGTGGAGGACGCGCACGGCGCCGGCCTCCCAGTCGATGTCCTTGGTCCGGATCGCCAGCGCCTCCCCGGCACGGAGCCCCGCCCGGTAGAGGAGGGCGATGAGGGCCCGGTTGCGGAGTGCAATCGACGTGGCGTCGCCGCAGGCCCCGAGGAGGCTGCGGACTTCGGCGGCGTTCAGCACCTCGGACGGGAATCGACGCGTGGGGCGCGGCCTCGGCATCGTCGGACCTCCTGGCGCGCTTCTGCGACGGAGGGCCCAACATCAAGAGCTACGTTCCGCAGCCAAAGCGCGACCTGAGGGATACCTCGGGGATCCGAGCAGCCTCAAGCCATGCCTTGCGCGGCTCTGGCGACCTGTGCCATCGACGAGTTCGTCACGGTGGGTCGATGACGGTGATGCCCATGCCTCGGAGCTTTGAGCAGTCAGGACACGCGGCTCGACTCGGGTACAACTCGACGACCTTGTAGCCATTGGACCATGCGAAGCTCACGGCATCCTGCTCGGCGTGATGGTATGTCGAGCGTTCCTCCGGACTCCTGTTTCGATTGTCGGGCGAGTTGCCACTTCCCCGAACCCACTTGTCAAAGCCGGCGGCGGCCTTTTCAACAACTGCAGGCACCTTTGGCTCGCTGGAGGAGAGCCACACCTCCTGAACCCCATTCTTCTCCACCACGACGATGGAGATCGTCACCTTGCTGTCCTTGATGCGGTCCATGGCGGTACGGAGCTTCTGCACCATCGCCTGGAGCCGCTCCTGCCGGGGCGTCAGTTTCGGGGGAGTTGGAGCAGGCTTGCCTGCCGGCGCCTTCCGGACTGCCGATCCTTTCCCCTTGCGGTCGCGATCGCGACGCGGCGCGGGCGCACGGGAGCTGCCGCGCATGGCAAGCGGCTTCCTTGCGCCGCTCTTTCCACCCCCGACGACGTCCGTAAGCGTCTGCACCAGCTCCCCTGCGGCCGCGGCCTTCTCCGAGTCCCCCGTCCGGCCATACACCTCGAGGGCGGTCGCGCCGGCGAGCGGGTTGGCGGCGATGCTCGCGCCGATCCTGAGCTGGTTCTGCGCCTCGCGCCGGGCTTCGGCCTTCTTCTTCGCCTTGTCGTACTCGTCGCGAGGCAGATGACCATGTGGCCCGATCACAGGGGTGCGATCCGGATACCTTCGACGCTCTTCCTCCTGCCAGCGCCAGACATCATCGAGCACGCGCTGCTGTTCCCGCTCAGAGAGGTCGGGGAAGCGATCGAGTTTCTTCGAGAGTGAAGATCGCTCGCGCTCATGCGGATCCTGAGGCCCGACCGGGTCATCCTTCGGGCGGTGCGGGCTGGGCTTCAAGGCGTCGTGCTCGCCGCATCCGCGGCTCAACTGGCTGGCCAACGGGTCCGGGAGAGGATCAATGCGGGGTGGAGAGAGATCTGTCCGGGGCGGGGCCGGCTTTGTCTGCGGCGAGAGAGCGGTTGCTCTTACGGTCTCGGTCGAGGCCGCCGGTGGAAGAGGCGGAGAAGGCGGAGCAGGTCCTGGGCCCGTGGGCCCGGTCGCAGGCCCAAGAGTCATGGCGCGGGCGGGCGCGGAGGGCGCGAGCGCAGTAGGCGATGCGACGATGTGCGCCGGCGGCATCACGATGGTTGACTGCGGGGTCGCGACGATGTGCGCTGGCGGCATCACGATGACCTGCAGCGGGGCCGCCGCGGATGACGCCGCCGCACCAATCGACGGGGCGCCCGCAGGCGCGGTTGCCGCCGCGCCGCCCGCCGCCGCGGCAGTCGCTGTGCTTGCCGCGGCCGCGCCGGCGCTCATCGCGCCCGCCGTCGTTCCGGTGGCCGTGGCGGTCGACGCCGCGGCGCTCACCGCAGAAATTGAAACAGGGTCGGCCATGTCTCTTGGATCACACTTGTGGGTCGGCCGGGCGCATGCGCCTCACCGCGTCCAGTCGCGCTTCACATCGCCGGATCTCGGCGCCTGTCACCTTGAGCGAAAGCGATTCCCCTTCGGTGAGCACCGCCGGAAGGTGCATGCGCGCCGAGATGCGTCGAAGGGGGGTGGCTGGCTCGAGGAACTGGTACCCCGTGCTGTGCAGGAGGAGCTCGTGGAGCGAGTTGATCGAATACGTGTGGGGGACGAGTTCGAGCAGGTACAGCCCCTGAAGCAGAGGCGTCCCGACGGACTGGGTGCGCTCAAGAGCGCCGTGACGCTCGATGAGTTGCGTGTCGTGGTGGACCCTCGCATCGAACCCCCATTGGAACGCCTTCAGCTGGATCGGCTGCTGGGGCGCGTAGTGGCGTCGGTCCTGCGGGCCATGGTTGGCGCCGGTGACCGTCACCGTGCTCGCGCTGCCGACGGACAGGTCAGGCGCGCCCGGGGGCCAGTAGCGAAGGGAGAGCTTGTATTCGAACGCCGCCTGCGGCGTTGAGGACGCCGCCGCAAGGGTCCAGGCCGCGGCGTCCACGCTGGCCGGCTGCGGCAGCGCGTAGACGCCCGAAACCCACTGGCAGTCGGCCTGCGAGCCGGGCGACACCAGCGTGGTCGTACGATCAAACTCCATGATCGTCATGTCGCTGCTCTTCGCCTGCCTGAAGTCTTGCTCCCCTGCGACCTGGTGCACTCGATGCGAGTGCGGGTCGGCGAACAGGCCGGGATAGACCTGCTTCTTCAACTGAACCTCGATCAGCGGCGCCTGCCTCCGATTCATGAGCGCGAGGAGGTCGTCCGCCTCCAGCAGCACCTCGACGGCGTTGATGTCGATGAGGCCGCCTTTCTCGACGGAGACCGAGGCGCCGGTGTCGCCGGACTGCAGGGCCGCGGAGCCGTCGGCGCGGCGGAGGTAAGCGTCAAGGCCGCTCAGAACGATTTCATCGCTGATCATCGCGCACCATCTCCTCGATGACTTCGAACCATGCGTCGGCGACAACGCCAGAGTCGAGACCCGAGAACGTCACCCGGATCGCCTCGTCCGTGGTCCGGAACCCGCTTTCGTTCGTGGCGGGAAGCTCGTAGTCGAGCGGCAGCACGCCGATGATCAGATCGGTGACTCCGTTCTGCCATTGCGTCTCTGCGCCGCGAATCCGCG
This sequence comes from uncultured Phycisphaeraceae bacterium, assembly GCA_964529265.1. Classification (GTDB taxonomy): domain Bacteria; phylum Planctomycetota; class Phycisphaerae; order Phycisphaerales; family UBA1924; genus CAZGVW01. The sequence goes on along the minus strand of CAZGVW010000164.1, from coordinate 2,843 downwards.
CATCGGGCATCGGCACACCGTCCGCGATGCGGCGCTCCACAACCTGGGAGTGGAGGCTCTGGATGTACTCCTGACGATTCTCCGAGAAGGAGCCTTGATTGGTCAGTGACTGCTGGTAGGAGTAGCCGGTCTGCCGCGCGGACCGTGAGACGGAGCCCGTGGTTCCAATGGAGTGTGCCTGCAATGCGGTGGACACTCCCGACGCGGAGATCGTGTTCGACCACGAAAAGTTCGGGATCAGCACACCGAACCCCCGGCTGAAGCCGAAGCTTGCGCCGTTGATGAGGAACAGGTCGTCGTTCATCCCGTTCAGGACTTCCTCGATCTTGAACATGTCGCTCAGCGACCCGCCGTTGTTCTGGACGCGATCGATCATCCGGCGGAAATAGGGAGGCAGGCTCACGTTCCACAGGCCGCGCGCCTCCAGGCGAAGTTTCAGCGCACTGCGCTCGGCCGCCGTCGTCGCGCGCCATGGCGCCCAGACCGATTGCCCGTTCGCGGCCTGCCAGAGGAGGTCCTCGCTCGGGTCCGTGTCGTCATGCAAACTGCCGAAGCGGCTCTCGATCAGGTTTCGGTACCAGTTCGGGATGTTGGCCACATGACGCACGTGCGTGCGCACCTCGTCGTTGCTCATCGAGACAAAGCCGTGCTCGCCGTCGGGCGCCAGGTTGGGGCCCGGGCCGCCGTGCTGAAACTCGAAGTCGTCGCCGGACTCGGAGCGGTCCCACCCCTTTGAACGCGTTCTGGACTGCGTGGACGCGAAGCTCCCTTTGTCCACGCGGCTCACCTGCCTCTCGATGGCGCGCGCCCGACTGTTGGTGAGGAGGCGCACGGTGCCGCTCCGCACGAGTTCCTCGAGGCTGTGCGCCGAGAGGAGTCGGTCCCTCCGCTCACCTGCGACCACGTGATCGATGGCCATGGAGAATCCCGGCGCTCCCAGGGATGCGTAGTCCTCTCCGAGCATCGGTCCGAGCAGGCGGAAGTGCACGGCGCGGAGGCGCTGAGTCCGGGACGGCCTCGGCATGAGCGAAACCGTGGCCGAGCGAACCAGCGCGATCGAATCGATGGCGATGTGGCCGGGGTCCTCCGCTGTGAAGACGAGGTAGAGCCAGCGATTGAGCGTTGGGCGTGAGAACCGCAACACATGCTCGCCCTCGGCCTCCTTGGCGATCTTCTCGTCCACCAGGAGTCGTGCGAACCGGCCAAAGGATGGCCTGACCTCCGGAATTGCCGCGCCCGGGAGCGGGTCCACCTCATAGACCTTCACCCGGTAGGCCGGCGCGCCGTCTGCGCCGGCCAGGCGCCGGATGCGATTGGAAGTCAGCTCGAGTCGAAGCCCGGCGATGCAGCGGCACTGCTCGTCGCGCTGGGCAAGGAGCAGATGCACCTGGTCGCCCCGCGCGCTCAGGTGGCTGCTGATGAACCTCTCCTGCACGAGTTGACCCTCGGGTCCAAGCGGGTACTCACGCCGGGATTTCGGGTCGATGACGGCGCTTTGCGGCGTGAAGGGGTAGGCCTTCTCCTTCTGAGTGTGGATGTGCGCAGACTCCGCGCCGTCCCAGAATGGGTCGGCTGTGGCGTCGAGCGCCGCCGCAAAGAAGCTGGCGCCCCGCCTGCGATTTGTCTGGGTGGCGCAGACAACGCCAGGGCGCAGGTTGACGTGCCGCACAACCTGTTCGGTGTATTCAAATGGCACGATGAAGGGGATCGCCATGCCCCACGCGAAGTCATAGCGCTCCTTGTTCGGGTCCCACGACCGGAATGTGTGCAGGCGGCGCGGAAGATCGGAAACGTGCAGTTCAAGCCGCGTTGTGGCGATCGGGCCGATCGGCAGCACGTGGTGCGAACTGTGCATCGCGGGCAGCTGCTGCGTGTGGCTGATGGTGTCGTCAATGAAACTCCCGTCGCCGCTGCGCCACGTGACGCGAAACTCGCGAGGGAGCCCGTGGTTTGCGAGCGGCTCCCCATGGGGCATCAAGACCGACGGCATGTACGGGAATCCGCCGAGGAACAGCCCGCCGATGAGCGGAGTCCCGTCCTCATCGGGATCGACGTGCCGAATGGTCAGCCTGAACCGCGCCCAGAGCCGCCGCGAATCGCGCAGGTCCTCAGCCTTTGGGCCAAGAATGAACAGCCCGAAGAAGGGGGCGGGGATGGCGAGGGGCGCGTCGGACGGTATGCGAAACGTCGGAACTTCCGGCGCGAAGGCCGGCGCAGCGCCGGCGCCGTCCAGCCAGACCCCGGGATGAAACTCTCGGAAGATCGCGCTTGCCTGCACCGCGGCCGCGTCCGGCCACTGAACGATCCGGATCTGACCGGGTTGGAGCAGGTCGGAGTGGGCGACGAGCGTGATGCTCTGGATCGACAGAGCCCGGCCTATGGACGTGCGAAGCGGTTGGATTGGATTGATCACGGGCGCTCCTTGGAGTTCGGGACGCACGTCAGCCGAGCAGCCTCGATCAGCCGTGATGCGACGACTAACGGTGTTCCACGCTGGGGTGGCCAGGTAGGGAGACGTCCTCTCGACATGCGCGCGCGAGGCCGCGCGAAGTGGAGACGTGCCGACGTGTCCCGCACGACGCCCAGTCGCGCTTCTACTGGGGAACGTAGATCGAAGTGCGGCCCCGCCGGCCGCCCTCACCCCCTCCGGTCCGGCACGATGCGGTAGATGAACCGCCGCCCGCAGGCCGCGCACTGGTCGCGGCTCGTGTCCGTCTCCGGCGCCGCCCCGAACACCCCGAGCGTCGCCACGATCGGCGGGCCGCACCCGCGGGCAGGGGGGTGGCCGCACGCGGGGCACTTCGGCTCGTGGCCCGAGCGGCGTTGAAGCCGGGCGAGGCGGC
>CAZGVW010000163.1:0-4014 GCA_964529265.1 uncultured Phycisphaeraceae bacterium | reverse complement strand
GCTGATCTACGCGTCGATCTCCGGATACGGCCAGACGGGTCCGGACGCGCACAAAGGCGGGTTCGATCTGATCGCGCAGGGTGTCTCCGGACTGATGTCAGTGACCGGTGAACCCGATCGGCCGCCGGTCAAGACCGGCGTGCCGCTCACCGATCTCGGCGCCGGCCTGTTCGCGCTCGCCGCGATTCTTGCCGCGCTGCATCATCGCGATCGCACCGGCCGCGGGCAGCACGTCGACACGTCGCTGCTCGAGGCCGGACTCGCGCTGTCGGTCTGGGAAGCGGCGGAGTTCTTCGCGGGCGGCGTCACGCCGCAGCCGCTGGGATCGGCGCACCGGTTCCTCGCGCCATACGAGGCGATCCGCTGCTCCGACGGATTCATCACGATCGGCGCCGGCACCGATCGACTGTTTGGCGAACTGTGCGATCTCCTTGGCCATCCCGAGTGGATGACGAGGCCGGAGTTCACGGACGCGTCCGCCCGCGTGCAGCATCGAGCCGCGCTCGCGTCGCGGATCGAAGCGATCACGTCAGCCAACACGAGAGCCCACTGGCTCGAGCAGCTCGAGGCGCGCGGCATCCCGTGCGGGCCGATCAACACCTACGCGGACGCATTCGCCGACCCGCACGTGCGCGCGCGCGACATGGTCGTCGAGATCGATCATCCCGCGTTGGGGACACTGCAGACGCTGGGGTCGCCGATCAAGATGTCCGACACGCCGCCGGTTGTCGGTCGCCGCGTGCCGCGCCTCGGCGAGCACACGCGTGAGGTGCTCCGCGAAGCGGGACTGACGGACGACGAAATCATGAAGTTAGAATGACCCTGCACCCCGTTCCCGGAGGCGTCCATGCGTCATCTGCTTGTCCCGCTGCTCGTCGTCCTGTCGCTGGCGGCTCCGCGGTCCGCGCAGCTCGAGAACGTCGGAGCGCTGTCGTTTCCGACCTCAGCCACCCCTGAAGCGCAGCGGCACTTCCTGCGCGGCGTCGCGATCCTGCACAGCTTCGGGTGGAAGCAGGCGATCGCCGAGTTCAAGCGGGCCCAGCAGGCGCAGCCCGATTTCGCGCTCGCGTACTGGGGCGAGTCGCTCTGCTACAACCATCCGCTCACTGCCGAGCAGGACGTCAAGAACCCGCGCGCCGTGCTCGCGCGTCTCGCGCCCACCCGCGAGGCGCGGCTCGCCACAGCGCCGACCCCTCGCGAGAAGGGCTTCCTCGAGGCCGTCGAGGCGCTCTGGGGCGACGGCGACTGGCGCGCCCGCCGCGTCGCGTATCGCGACGCGATGGCGCGTCTGCACCAGCAGTTTCCCGACGACGACGAGGTCACGACGTTCTATGCGCTGGCGCTGCTGAGCGGCGCGCGCGCTGAGGACGATGCCACCTTCCGGCCGGAGATGCAGGCGGGCGCGCTCGCCTCGCGGGTCTTCCGGCGCAATCCGAACCATCCCGGCGCGACGCACTACATCATTCATGCCTTCGACGATCCGGTGCACGCGCCGCTAGGGCTCGAAGCGGCGTTCGCCTACGCGAAGATCGTTCCGGCCGTCTCGCATGCCGTCCACATGCCGACCCACATCTTCATCCAGCACGGCATGTGGCACGAGGTCGCGCATCAGAACGTCCGCGCGTTCAACATCGCGAAAGAGCTGTGGCAGCCGGGAGACTCGCCGGGCGACATGGCGCACGCCGGCGACTGGGGGCAGTACGGCTTCCTGCAGCTCGGCGACTACGAGGGCGCCCGCGAGCGCATTCGTGCGTTCGAGGAGATGGCCGCCACGACGAAGCACGCCCGCGCGGCCTCGGGGCTCACGCTGGTCAGGGCCCGCTACATCATCGAAACGGAAGAGTGGTCGGTACAGCCCGTCGCCGAGAACGCGGCGCCGGCGACCCTGCTGGCCAACGGCCTCAGCGCCGTGGCGCGGCACGATGCGGCAACGGCCGATCGGATGCTGGCGCAACTCGCCGCGCGCGCCAAGGTCCAGGCGCCGGGATCGACAGGCGCTCATGCCGATCACGCGCCGGCCGCGGCTGCGACTGCGGGTCCCGCCGCCGGGGCTGGTGACGGCAACAAGTCGGCGCGCATCATGTACCTCGAACTGGCGGCGAGGATGGCCGAGTCGCGAGGCGATCGGCCTCGCGCCATCGCCCTGCTTCGCGACGCCGTCGCGATCGAAGAGAGCATGCGGCCGCCCAATGGCGCCGCCGATCCGATCAAGCCGTCACACGAGCTGCTGGGAGAAGTGCTCCTGCGTGCGGGCGAGCATGCCGAGGCCGCGAAGGCGTTCGACGCTTGTCTCCTGCGCATGCCGAACAGGCCGCGATCCCTGCACGGCGCCGCGCAGGCGTATGCGGCCCTCGGCCGCGCGGATCTGGCGCGCGAGCGATGGACGACGCTGCAGTCGTTCTGGAAGGGCACGCCGTTTGAAGCGCCCGAGGGCGTCGCCCGCCGATAGATGCCTGTCATCGTTCTGCTGGCCGCGCTCGCCTCGATATCGATCCACGCACAGGACTGGCGGCAGTTCCGCGGACCGACCGGTCAAGGACTCGCCGACGGCGATGGCTTCCCGATCGAATGGAGCGAGACGAAGAACGTCGCGTGGAAAACGCCTGTGCCTGGACGCGGGTGGTCCTCGCCCGTCATCGCGCACGGCCGTGTCTGGATGACGACCGCGCTGATGGACCGCCGCGATGCGAGCCTGCGACTGCTGGCGTTCGACATCGCCTCCGGTCAGCCGGCGCTCGACGTGGAGCTCTTTCGCGTCCGCAACGCGGAGCTGCTCAATGCCAAGAACAGTTTCGCCTCGCCCACGCCGATCGTGGACGACGATCGCGTGTACGTCCATTTCGGCACCGAAGGGACCGCCGGCGTGGCGCTTGATGGCAAGGTGCTGTGGAAGGCGACGCATCGCTGTCAGACACAGCACGGCAGCGGCGGCTCACCTGTGCTCTACAACGGCCTCGTGATCCTCACGTGCGACGGCATCGATGCCGCCTACATCGTCGCGCGCGATGGCGCGACGGGCCGGGAGCGATGGAAGACCTGGCGCCGCCAGCCCTGGTCCCAGGCCTACGCGACGCCGCTGCCGATCCGCGTCGGCGAGGCGACACAGCTCGTGAGCCCCGCGGCGTTCCATGCGGCGTCCTACGATCCGGCCACCGGCAAGGAGCTGTGGCGCGTCGGGTATCCGGACGGATTCTCGAATGTGCCGCGGCCCGCGTACGCGCACGGCCTCGTGTACCTCACCACCGGATTCCAGCAGCCGTCGCTGCTGGCCGTCAGGCCGGACGGGAAGGGCGATGTCACGCGTACGCACATCGCATGGCGGCTGGCGCGCGGCGTGCCGCACACGTCGTCTCCGATTGTGGCCGGCGACCATCTCTTCATGGTGAGCGACGGGGGAATCGCAACGTGTGTCGATGCGCGTACCGGCGCCGTGATGTGGCAGCAGCGGATCGGCGGCGGGTACTCCGCCTCCCCTGTGCTCGCCGGCGGTCTGATCTACTTCTCGTCAGAGGACGGAGCGACGACGGTCATCCGGCCCGGCGCGGTGTACGACCCGGTCGCCGTCAATCGTCTCGACGCACCCATCCTCGCCTCGATCGCGGTGTCGGAGCGTTCGCTGTTCGTGCGAACGGCGACACACCTTTATCGAGTCGCCGTGACAAGTCCAGGTGAAAGGCATCCGGTTCGTCATGGCGTCACCCCCTGACGCATGATTCATCGTATTGTCCTGATGACGCAACGGCCGAGGAGGTTCCGCGATGACCGCAATGCACGAGATCGACTACACGGTGTTCGGCGACGACCTGCAGTACGTGGAGGTCGAGCTGGATCCCAACGAAGCCACGGTCGCCGAGGCCGGCGGGATGATGTACATGGACGACGGGATCGAGATGGAAACCATCTTCGGCGACGGGTCGCCGAAGCAAGGCGGGTTCATGGGCGCGCTGATGGGCGCGGGCAAACGGCTGCTCACCGGTGAGTCGCTGTTCATGACGGTGTTCCTGAACCGGAGCC
>CAZGVW010000162.1:0-48259 GCA_964529265.1 uncultured Phycisphaeraceae bacterium | reverse complement strand
GGCGGCCTGTTTGGCGAGGTCGGTGGCGAGGTGGATGAGGCGCTCGGTGGTGTCGGCGCCGCCTGCGCCCCCGGAATTGCGGGCGCGGCGGCGGGGCTTCGGCGCGGATGTGGCCGGCGCGGCGGCGACGGATGATGGTTGGGGCTTGCGGCGGACTTTTTTCTTCGCCATGGGGGGTCTCTCTCGGCGGGCGGGCTGAGTGGGCGCGCGGGGGGATTGCGTTCTAGAAGAGGGAATCCTGGGCCTCGTCGCCGGATTCGGCGGTGGGGGGCGCGAGGCGGCGCTTCTTCTTTTTCTTCTTCTTGCGGCGCGGGCGATCTGGGGAGTCGGCGGGGTCGGTGTCGGTGGGCGCAGAGGAGGGCGCCGCGGGCGCATCGTCATCGTCCTCGCCGGTGGGCGCCGCGGCGGATTCGATGATCACGGTGTGCTCGTCGGCGGGCTCGGAGGCTTCGCGCCGGGCGATGCGGCGGCCTTCCTCATCGAACTCCTCGTCGGCGACCTCGGTGCGGGTGCGCGCGACGTTCTGGAGGTCCTTCGCGAGGCGATCGGCATTGAGATCGGGCTTGATGGCGGTGAGGGCGCGCACGACTTCGGGGATGTAGCGCTCGAAGATGTCGCGGCGGGCGCCTTCGCGGCGGATGCGCTGGCGGCGGCGGAGGTAGGTCGCGAGTTTGCGGCCGCATTCCTGGAGCGCGAGGCGCATTTCCTTGCGGATCTCGTCGTAATCGGCGATGGCCTCCTTGCTCTCGCTGGTGAAGGGCACCCAGACGCTGGCCATGTGGATCATGACGACGAGGGGCGCTTCGGGGACGGCGCCGCGGCTCTGGCTGAGGCCATAGTTGCGCCAGGTGGTTTCGAGGACGGCCTTGAAGGAGGCGCAGGCGGACTGCTGGTAGAGCAGCGGAACGCGGTTGGCGAAGCGGATGACGCGAGCGGGCTGATCGGCGGGGAGTTCGCCGCCGAAGGCGACGCCGACTTCGATCTGGAAGGGGTTGCCGCGGTAGACGGCGGGCGGGCGGGTGGAGGCGGTGTAGAACTCGGCGCGCACGCCTTTGAGGAGGCCGGCGAGGATCTGGCGGGGGCCGATGGGGGCGAGGCAGTTGAGGGGCGGGGACTGGAGTCTGGTGGCCTGGATGGCTTTGTAGAGCGCTTCGGCCTCCTTGTGGCCGAGGCCGGAGACGCGTGTGCGCGGTGTGAGGTTGGCGGCGGTGGCGATCTCCTGCGCCTTGGCGTTGCTGACGCGCGAGAACTCACCTTCGAGGAAGCCGCCGAGGTTTGAGTGCTCGGTCTGCTTGAACATGCGCATGAGCGTGCCGAGTTCGACGCCCTGGGGGTGGGGCTTGATCTCGATGGGCTCGGGCGGCAGTTCCTTCACGCCGCGGGGGAAGACGATGACGTCGCCGACCTGCGTGGTGCGATCCAAGGCATCGGCGTGCGGGATCTCGGGCGCTGCGGGGCCGGAAGGCGCCGCTTCACCGGGGTGGAGCGTGTGCTGGGAGTCGTCTTCGTCCGCGGCGGGCTTCGTTGAGGGCGGTCTGTAGACGAAGCGCGCGTGGGGGTTGGCGATGGCGGTCTGCTCGAGGTACTCGTCAACACTGGTGCGGCCGCGGGTGTAGCGGGCCTCGAGTTCGATGGTGACGCGCGTGCCGGTGTGGTCGGGGAAGTCGTCGGTCTCGACATCCACGGAGACCTCGGGGCGGTTCTTCGTGGTGTCCATCGCGAGTTCGACGTGGTGCGCGGGGCGGCCCTTCTTCGGGCGTGTGACGATGACCATGGGGCGGCCGGTGGTCATGAGGCCGTACATGCCCGCGGCGGAGATGCCGATGCCCTGCTGGCCGCGGGACATCTTCAGGCGGTGGAACTTGGAGCCAAAGAGCAGTTTTCCGAAGATGTTGTCGATCTGGCGGCGCACGACGCCGGGGCCGTTGTCCTCGATGGTGATGCGGTATCGGCCCTCGCCGATCTGCGGCAGGTGCTCGATGGTGACGGCGATTTCGGGGAGGATGCCGGCTTCCTCGCAGGCGTCGAGGGAGTTATCCACGGCTTCCTTGACGGTGGTGAGGAGCGCCTTGCGCGGGTTATCGAAGCCGAGGAGGTGGCGGTTCTTGGCGAAGAACTCGGAGACGGAGATTTCGCGTTGCTTGCCGGCGAGCGTTTCGGCGGTAACGGGCTGGCCGTCGCCGGCGCCGCGGCGCTTCTTCGGGCGACGGGCCTTGTCAGCGGCCGGAGGCGGCGCTTCGTCGTCGGGGGGCGCCGTGTGCGCTGCGGAAGGGCCGGAGGTCTGGTGTCTGTCGGAGGCTCTGGTCTTCCGTGACCGTTTCTTCTTTTTTGAGGGCATCCGTGCAGTCATCGTCATGGCGGAAGCGTAGCAGACAGGGGGGCGCGCGACCATGCCGAGAGGCGCAGCGCACGGTGACGGCGAGCGCGCGGTGTTCGCGCGGGCTGGGGTTATGGATGTTCAGCGGGCGGCGGTGCGCGGATCAGCGCAGGCGGCCGAGCAGGTTGGCGAGGTCGCGCGAGGTGATGGCGCCGTCGGCGTCGAAGTCGTAATCGGCGACGAAGCGCTGATCGCCGGAGCGGGCGCCCCAGGCGGCGCGGAGGCTCTCGATATCGGCCTGGGTGAACTGGCGCGTGGGGGCGCCCTCGTTCGCCGGGGCTGCGCCTCGGGCCAGGCGGCCCAAGAGTTGCGCCAGGTCGCGCGAGGTGATGGCGCCGTCGGAGTCCTCATCGAAACGCGTCTCGAAGCCCTGGTCGCCGGTGCGGCGACCGAAGGCGGCGAGGAGGGCCTTCACGGACTCGGCGATGGACTCGGGCGCAGATGACGCGCCGGCGGCGGATGCGCCGCCTGCGGAGTCGCCGCCGGAGGGCGCGCCCCCGGACCCGGAGTTGCGGGCGGCGCCGAGGTGGAAGGCGAGATCGCGCGCGTTGATGGCGCCGTCTCCATCGAGATCGAGTTCGGCGTCGAACTTCGCTTCGCCCGCGCGTGCGCCCCAGGCGGCGCGGATGGCGTCGAGCACGGGATCGGAGGTCGAGGAGGGGGTTGTCGGCGGGTCGGTGCGCGGCGGCTCGGACGAGCCGGATGAGGCGCTGCGGCCGAGGTGCTGCGCGAGGTCGTAGGAGGTGATGCGGCCGTCGCCGTCGTAGTCGTACGCGGCGTTGAAGCCCTCGTCGCCCTCACGGCGGCCGAAGGAGCCGAGGAGGCTCTTCAGGTCGGGCGAGAGGCGCGGGCCTGCGGACGGCTGTGAGGGAGCGGGCCCGGAGGGGGGCGGCGAATAGGGCTCATCGGGCCGGAAGCGGCCGAGGAGGCTCGCGAGGTCGGTGGAGTTGATGACGCCATCGGCGTTCAGGTCGTACTGGGCATCGAAGCGCGAGTCGGAGGAGCGTGCGCCCCAGAGGCCGAGGAGCGTGTCGCGATCCTTGGAGTTGAATGTGCGATCGGCTTCGGCGGAATCGGTCTGAGGCTCGGACGCGGGCGCAAAGGGCGCCGGCTGAGTCTGCGCGGGCGTCGGCGGAATCTGCGGGGGCGGCGCGCCGAGGGTTGCGTCGCGCTCGGCGTCCTGGGTCTTCGCCGGGGCGGTTTCCGCGCCGATGGGCGAGGTGCGCTCGAAGGTGTCTATGCGTTTGAAGGAGGTCGGAGGCGTCAGGGAGCGGTCAGCCGCGGCGGAGGCATCGGTCGCGGGGGCCGACGCCTGCGCGGCCGCGGCGCTGCGCGGGGTGGCGACGGCGCGGATGTCGGCGGAGGAGGCGGGTGAGATCTTCATGACGGCTCCTTTTCTTCTCGCGGGCGTGGCGCGCTGTGGGCGCGATCGCGTGAAGCGGGCAGCAAACGGCCTGCCAGAATGATCGGACGGGGCCCGGCGGGACTTTGTGAAAGGGGGGGAACACGGGGGATTTGCTCGCGTTCCGGCGGGAATGGCGCAGCGGCACGCGAGGTCCGCAGTGGTTATCGTGTTTCCCCCGATCCCGGAGGCACGGAGAGCGGGAAGGAGAGCGCAAGGCCATGCAGACGACGCTGATCATTCTCAAGCCCGATGCGGTGCAGCGGGGCTTCATGGGCGAGATCATCTCGCGCTTCGAGCGCAAGGGCCTGCAGATCGCGGGCTGCAGGATGATGATGATCTCGCAGGACCTCGCGGCGCGGCATTACGAGGCGCACAAGAGCAAGCCGTTCTACGCATCGCTGGTGCGGTTCATGACGAGCGCGCCGGTGCTCGTGCTGGCGATCCGCGGGAACGACGCGATCAACATCAGCCGCAAGATGATGGGGGCGACGTTCGGCTCGAAGGCGGAGCCGGGGACGATCCGCGGCGACTTCGGCGTCTCAAACTCGTTCAACCTGATCCACGGCTCGGACAGTCCGGAGGCGGCGGAGCGGGAGTTGAGCCTGTTCTTCGGGAAGGGCGACGTGCTGGAGTACGGGCGGGCCGTGGATCACTGGATCTACGACATGAGCGGCGGCAAGCCGGAGTAATTCGCGCCCACGACGTCGCGCAACGATCAGGTTGCGGCGAGGCGGCGGCGCGTCCAGACCAGGGCGAGCGTGGCGAGCGCGAAGATGATCGCGCCGACCGTCTGATGCGCGGTGGCGAGGATGACTTCAAGCGTGGGATCGCTCTCGCGCCAGGAGAGCACGGCCCAGAGCGCCGCGAGGCCGAGGAACATCTGAAACGAAACGCCGTGGAGCAGCCCAGCGCCGATTCGGCGGAGGGGGAAGAGATCGGCGTGCCGGCCGCGGAGGCGAGCGCCGAGAGCAATGACGGCGATGAGCGCGACGACGGAGAAGCCGACGTGCGCGAAGATGGCGTGGAGGTTGGCGTCGAAGTGGCGTCCGGCGGCGCCGAGGGCAACCTGAACGAGAAGGATGATCCACGCGGCGAGGGCGAGGCCGCGTGTGGCGCGCCCGCCCGGAGCGGGCGGAGGGGCTTCCAACCACGTGGGTGAGAGAAACGCCGCGATCGCGCAGAGCAGCGCGAAGACGAGTTGAGCCGAGACGCCGTGGATGAATGCGAGGGCGCGGGCGTCGAGTTCGACGCGGCCGCCGCCGAGCACGCCCTGGGTGCACACCAAAAGGAACGCGCCGAGCAGCGTCCAGCGCACCCAGCGGCGGCGATCGACGATGACGCCATAGACCATGAGCGCGAACGTGGCGAGGCCGACATAGGCGCCGAAGAGACGATGCGCGTGCTCATAGAGGCGTCCGCCGGTCATGCGCGCGATCGGGTAGAGGAACATGTTGAAGCCTTCGCTCGTGGGCCAATCGGGCACGGCCATTCCGGCCTGCGCGCTGGTCACGACGCCGCCGATGACGATGAGCGTGAGGACCGAGGCGACGGTGAGCAGGGCAAAGCGCGCGAGCCAGCGCGAAGCCGGCGCGGGCGAAGCCTCGCGGGCCGTCGGCGTGAGGCCCGCAGCGATCATGGCGAAGAGGCTCGAGAGCGCGGCTGAGGAAAGAACCCATCCGGCGGCCCACATGACGAGGGCCAGGGGCTCTCGCCGCGCGGGATCTTCCGGCGGGACGGAGCCGAGGACGAGGAGGTTGAGAAGCCCGGCGACGAAGCCGGCCGCGGCGCCGAGGCGGCAGGCGTGCGCGAGCGTCGAGCCGCGGCCGGCGACCACGCCGATCCCGATGAGAGGAAGCAGGAGGAGCGCGAGCAGCAGGGGGGCGGGCAGGCGCACGCCGGGCAGGTGCAGGGCGTAGCCGGCGATCCACATGATGAGGGCGGCGCTGAAGCCGAGGAGCAGTGCAGGGCCGATGAGTTGGGGTCTGGGAGTCATGCGGCTGGGCTCGTTTGGGGCTTGATCAGGGCGGCCTCGCGGGATACTCTATCACAAGAATCGTTACTGTTTTACAGGATTATGGATGGAATGGTCCTGTAATCGACGTGTCGGGGAGGTGCGGGCTCGATGGGAAGGCTGTCATGAGACTGAGTCTCGTTTGGGTCGTGGAAGGCTGGGGGCCTTGACAGCAGCGCTGATTCCAGCAACTACTACTGCCCCGCAGAAATCGAAACGGGGCGTTCGGGTCGGATTCAGGTCGTGCGGCGGCGTGGGCGGTGTTGGGTTCACCGGCGCATCGGGCGGGCTTCGAGGGGCGGAGCGCGGCGATGCGGCGGCGAGTCGGGTATCGCTCCATGAGCGCAACGGGCCATTGTGAAGGATTCGCGCATTCGGCGCAGAGGCGCACCCTCCCGTGAAGAACCTCTTTCCGAAATGGTTGAACTCGCTGCCGACGATGGCGCTGTTCGGCGCGACGTCGACGCTGATTCTGATTGTCGCCGGCTTCTGGTACTACGCCACGCCTTCTTTCTGGGAGGTGGGGTACAGCCCGAGGCAGCCGGTGGCGTTCAGTCATCAGATCCACGCGGGCATGCTGGGAATGGATTGCCGGTATTGCCACAGCAACGTGGAGGAATCGTACACGGCGAACATTCCGTCGGTTTCGACGTGCATGAACTGCCACGCGGTGGCGGACCAGATGAGCGGCCTGCTCAGGAAGGCCGTGACGGTGGACGGCTCGACGGCGTCGCCGCACTGGGTGAGCCGGGATCTGCGGACGCTGCGGCAGCACGCCGCGGAGGGCGCCGCGGTTCCGTGGAGGCGCGTGCACAAACTGCCGGACTACGTGCGATTTCCGCATGCGGTGCACGTGAACGCGGGCGTGAGTTGCTATTCGTGCCACAGCCGGATCGATCAGATGCCGGTGGTGCACCAGGCGAAGAACCTGGCGATGGGATGGTGCCTGGAGTGCCACAGGGCGCCGGAGGGCGACCTGGTTGACGTGCACGGGGCGCTGGGGGAGGCGACGCAGGTGACGAATCTGTTCGCGGTGCAGAAGCAGCTGGCGGCGCCGGATCACGCGGAGACGATCGGCAGGCGGCTGGCGGAGCGGCTGCGGTCGGCGCCGCCGGAGAACTGCGGCGCGTGCCATTACTAGAGGGCTGCGAGCGAGCCAAACGGATCGGAGACGGCGGCGAGAGCGACAGAGCAGGTGACGTGAGATGAGCAAAGCAGCGCAGTGCCCTTCGACCATCGGCTCGGAAAGCGCGGCGCCTCGCGCGCGCGAGCTGGCCCGCAGCGCCTCGACCGGGCGCGCCTATTGGCGCGGGCTCGAGGAGCTGGAGGACTCGGCGGAGTTCCGCGAGCGCCTGGAGCGGGAGTTTCCGGCGTTTGCATCGGAACTCAAGGGCGAATCTCGGCGCGACTTCATGAAGCTGATGGCGGCGTCGGCGGCGCTGGCGGGCGTGGCGGCGCTGCCGGGGTGCCGGCGGCCGGATCACCGGATCATGCCGTATTCGAAGGATCCGGAGGATGTGATCCACGGCAAGCCGACGTATTACGCGACGGCGATGCTTCTGCCGGGCGGGGGCGCCGAAGGCCTGCTGGTCGAGACGCACGAGGGGCGGCCGACGAAGGTTGAGGGGAATCCGCTGCACCCGGTCAGCCGCGGGAAGACGAGCGCGATCGCGCAGGCGAGCGTGCTGGATCTCTACGACCCGGATCGGCTGGTGGGCGTTTCGCGCCAGTCGGGCGACAGCCGGCGGCCGGCGACGTGGGCGGAGTTCACGGAGTTTGCGCGCGGTCACTTCGGGAAGTTCGATTCGAACGGCGGCGAGGGGCTGGCGTTCCTGGTCGAGAAGGTGACGAGCCCGTCGCGGGATTCGATAAAGGCGCGGGTGCTGAAGAAGTGGCCGCGGGCGAAGTGGCTGCCGTACGAGGCGTTCGACGATGCGAACGCGCTGGAAGGGGCGCGGATTGCGTTCGGCTCGCCGCGGCGGGAGGTGGTGTCGCTCGAGAAGGCGAAGCGGATTCTCGCGATCGATCGCGATGTTCTGGGCGCATTCGGCGACTGGGGCACGCTGCCCGCGGCGCGCGGGTTTGCCGCGGGCCGGCGCGTGCGCCGCCACGATGTCTCGGCGGAGGAGATGAGCCGCGTGTACTCGGTCGAGGCGGGGATGTCGCTGACGGGCGGCGCCGCGGACCACCGGCTGCGGCTGAAGCCTTCGCAGATCGGGCCGTGCCTGGGCGCGGTGGCGGCGGCGGTGTCGTCGCGGCTGGGCGGCGCCGGGGCGCTGGCTGGGGCTCGGGAAGCGTTTTCGGGCGCGGTGGAGCAGATCGGCGTCGATCAAGCGTGGATCGATGCGGTGGCGCAGGACCTGGTGGATCATCGCGGAGCGTGCGTGGTGCTGGCGGGGCCGGCGCAGCCGCCGGCGGTGCATGCGCTGGCGATGGCGCTCAACTCGGCGCTGGGAGCGATCGGGCAGACCGTGCAGTACGCGCCGGTGGCGGAGGACATCGCGGCTTCGTCGATGGAGTCGTTGCGGCAGGCGATTGACGGCGGCGTGGACACGCTCGTCGTGATCGGCTGCAACCCGGTGTTCGATGCGCCGGGCGACCTCGATTTCGCGAACCGGTATGGTCGCATCGGCACGACGATTCATCTCGGAGTGGACGAGAACGAGACAGCCGCGGCGTCCACGTGGCGGCTGAACCGGGCGCACTACCTGGAGTCGTGGGGCGATGCGACGGCGGAGGACGGGACGCACAGCGTCATTCAGCCGATGATCGCGCCGGTCTCCTATCCCAAGGGCGGGATCGAGGAGGGCCGGAGCGATCTCGAGTTGCTGGCGCTGCTCTGCCGCGATGAGAGCCAGACGGGATACGAGATCGTCCGTCGCGCGTGGCGCGAACTCACCGGCGAAGCGGACGCGGCGTTTGAGAAGACGTGGCGTCGCGCGCTGCACGACGGGCTGCTGGCGGGACCGACGGGCTCGGCGCTGCGCCGCGCAAGCGGGAACGTGGATTCGGCCGCGGCCGTCCGGGCCGCGCAGGCGCTCACCGCGGCGGCGGCGAACGGGCTGGAAGTGGTGTTCCGGCCGTGCCCCAAGGTGTGGGACGGCCGCTACGCGAACAACGGCTGGCTGCAGGAACTGCCCGATCCGATCAGCAAGGTGACCTGGGACAACCCGGCGCTGATCAGCCCGGCGCTCGCGGCGCGCGAGAATCTGACCGATGGCCAGATGATCACGCTGAGCGTGAACGGGCGCTCGGCGCAGGTTCCGGTGTTCCGGCAGCCGGGCATGGCGGACGGGGTGATCGCTCTGACGCATGGGTATGGCCGCACGCACGGAGGCCTGGTCGCCGAGGGCGTGGGGTTCAATGTGAACGGGCTGCGCGGCTCGGATTCGCCGCGGATGGCCACGGGCGGCGCGATCGCGCGTGAATCGAAGGTGATCGAGGTCGCGTGCGTGCAGACGCACTGGGCCATGGAGGGGCGGCCGATTCTCCGCGATGCGGACCTCGCGGCGTTCAACAGACATGGCGCGCATCCGCTGGAGACGCACGACGCCTACGGACGGCCGCTGTCGCTCACCTTCGGCGACCGTCTCGGGACGGAGGGGCACGCGCCGGCCAACGTCACGGCGTACCTGGACTGGCAGAAGCATCATTTCGATACGCGGCCGCAGTGGGGCATGTCGATCGACCTGACGACGTGCTCGGGATGCGGCGCGTGCACGGTGGCGTGCCAGGCGGAGAACAACATCCCGATCGTGGGCAAGTCGCAGGTGCTCAAGGGCCGCGAGATGCACTGGATCCGCGTTGACCGCTATTACGCCAGCGCGACCGAGCCTTCGACGGGCCTGAGCGGCGACTTCGGCACGGCCGGCCCCTTCACGGGCGGCAGGACCGGCGAAGACGTCGAGATGTCGGTGATGCCGGTGCCGTGCATGCACTGCGAGAACGCGCCGTGCGAGACAGTGTGCCCGGTGAACGCGACGCAGCACGGGCCCGAGGGCCTGAACGAGATGGCCTACAACCGGTGCATCGGCACGCGGTACTGCTCGAACAACTGCCCCTATAAGGTGCGGCGATTCAACTATTTCGACTTCGCCACGAAGAAGTACAAGGGCGACGTGAAGATCCTGCCCGAGGCGCTGGTGCCGGAGGATCGGAACCTGGTGCCGCCGCGGCTGCGGGAGCGCATCGACGACGGCAAGAACGAACTCCGCGTGATGCAGTACAACCCGGACGTCACCGTCCGCGAGCGCGGCGTGATGGAGAAGTGCACGTACTGCGTGCAGAGGATCAACGAGGCGCGGGTTGAGACCAAGGTGATGGGGCTGGACCACATCCCCGACGGCTTCATGCAGACGGCATGCCAGCAGGCGTGCCCGACGGAGTCGATCGTGTTCGGCGACATTCTCGATCCCCTGAGCAAGGTGCGACAGGATCGGGACAACATGCTGCGGTACTCGTTGCTCGGGTATCTCAACACGCTGCCGCGGACGGTGTACCTGACGCGGCTGCGGAACCCGAACCCGGCGCTGCGGGCGCCGGTGGAGGATCCCTTCCACCACGGGCACGAGGACGATGGCCATCACGGCGAGCCCGGCCACGGGGATGAGCATGGGTCGCATGCCGATGGCGGGGAGAGCGCTGACAAGATCATGAGTCTGCCGGTGCTGCCATCCCGCCGGGCGGCGGTGGCTGACGCGGCCCGCGGCCTGCTGAGCGTGGGAGGCCTGTCATGAGCACGCGCATACCCGACGAAATGCAGGTGCGGCGATCGATGGGGCTCGAGGAAGCGCCCCGCCCGCCCGCGGCGCACGATCCCGTGACGATCGACGGCACAATCACCAGCGACGTGACGAAGCGTCCCACCCTTGTGCTCGGCAATCGCGATTTCCACTCCGTGACGGAAACGATCTGCGGGTGGGTCGAGAACAAGCCGCCGAAGTGGTGGCTGCCGGCCTTCGGGCTCTCATCGACGGTGGCCGGCGTCGGCACGCTGATGATCCTGTACCTGATCGTCACGGGCGTCGGCGTGTGGGGCTTGAATAATCCGGTGTCGTGGGGCTGGGCGATCGTGAACTTCGTGTGGTGGGTCGGCATCGGCCACGCGGGGACGCTGATCTCCGCGATCCTGTGCATTCTCAAGCAGAAGTGGCGCACGAGCATCAACCGTTTCGCGGAGGCGATGACGATCTTCGCGGTCATCTGCGCCGGCATGTTCCCCGGGATTCACGTGGGGCGCGTGTGGTTCGCGTGGTTCCTGTTCCCGGTGCCGAACTCGAACAGCATCTGGCCGAACTTCCGCAGCCCGCTGCTGTGGGACGTGTTCGCGGTGGGGACGTACTTCACCGTGTCGCTGCTGTTCTGGTACATGGGCATGCTCCCGGACCTCGCCACGCTGCGGGACCGGGCGGTGAAGCGCATGGGCCAGCGGGCGGCGTTCGGCCCCATCTCGCTCGCGGTGGGGAAGATCAGCGCGTTCGCATACGGGTTTCTGTCGCTCGGGTGGCGATTCAGCCATCGCGGCTGGATGAACTACGAGAAGGCGTACATTCTGCTGGCGGGCATCGCGACGCCGCTGGTGCTCAGCGTGCACTCGGTGGTGTCGTTCGACTTCGCGGTGTCGATCGTCCCCGGCTGGCACACGACGATCTTTCCGCCCTACTTCGTGGCAGGCGCCATCTTCTCCGGGTTCGCGATGGTGCTCACACTGCTCATTCCGGCCCGCGCCCTCTACGCCGGCATGAAGGATTTCGTGACGGCGCGCACGCTGGAGAACATGTGCAAGATCATCACCGTGACGGGCTCCATGGTGGGCTTCGCCTACATCATGGAGTTCTTCATCGCGTGGTACAGCGCGAACGAGTTTGAGCAGCAGGCGTTCATCATCCGGGCCACGGGGCCTTACTGGTGGGCCTATGCGACGATGTTCCTGTGCAACGTGATCACGCCGCAGGTGTTCTGGTTGAAATGGGCCCGGACCACGCCGTGGTTCATCTTCGTGATCTCGATCTTCGTGAACATCGGCATGTGGTTCGAGCGGTTCGTGATCGTGACGACGCTGTCGGCGGATTTCATGCCGTCCGCGTGGGGCTACTACGCACCGACCTACGTGGACGTGCTCACGTTCGTGGGCTCGCTCGGCATCTTCATGACGCTGTTCCTGCTCTTCATGCGGTTCCTGCCGATGCTGGCGATCAGTGAAGTGAAGAACGTGATGCCCCAGGCGGATCCGCACGCCGACGATCACCACGGCCAAGCGAGGGAGGGCCACTGACATGGCGGCTGCTCGAACAGGCAACGGCGAACTCGGCGGCGGCGCGGCGCCGGTGTACGGCATGCTGGCGGAGTTCGCCTCTCCCGCCGCGATCAGCCGGGCGGCGCAGCGCGTCCGCGACGCGGGCTACCGGAAGTGGGACGTGTATTCCCCGTTCCCGATCCACGGCATGGACGAGTGTATGGGCGCGAAGCCCAGCCGCGTGGGCTTCATCGTGGGCGGAGGCGCCATCATCGGCGCCGGAGGCGCGATGCTCATGCAGTGGTGGATGAGCGCCGTGGACTACCGGATCATCGTCAGCGGCAAGCCCTTCTGGGCGTGGGAGCAGTTCCTGCCCATCACGTTCGAACTCGGCGTGCTCATCTCATGCTTCGGCGCGCTGATCGGGATGCTGGCGCTCAACGCCCTGCCGCGGTTCCACCACCCTCTCTTCGCGAAGGAGCGATTCCTCCGCGTGAGCGACGATCGTTTCATGATCGTCATCGAGGCCCGTGATCCCAAGTTCAACGCCGCGAGCACGCGCCGCCTCCCGGAGGAAGCGGGCGGAGTGAACATCGACGTCGTGGAGGAGGATTGACGCCATGCGCCCCCGTTCGCACAGGATGAGCAGGCGCCTCCACGCCGCGGCTGCGCTGGCCGCGGGGCTGGTTGTCTCCGCCCTCGCGGGCTGCCGCGGCGACCGGTCCAACGAGCCGCCGCGCCAGTTCTTCCCCAGCCTTGACGACCAGCCCAAGTACCAGGTGCAGGAGCACAGCGAGTTCTTCCCCGACGGCCGCACGATGCGCAACCCGCCTGCCGGCACGGTGGCCTTCGGCTGGACATACGCCCTCGACTACGGTTCTTCGCCTGATGAACGGCGCGAGGCTGAGCATCGAATCTCCATCGAGCGCGCCGGCCTGCTCCGCGAGAGCGATGCGCTCTACCGCGGCGTGAACTCCGAGGCCGCCTATCTCGAGCGCATGCCGATCCGCGACGTGCTCGGGCTCGGCGATGGCGAAACCGTCGAGCCCGAAATGGTGCAGCCCCTGATCCGCAAGGGGCAGGAGCGCTTCAACATCTACTGCATCGTCTGTCACGGCGGCGTGGGCGACGGCCAGGGCGCCGTCGGCATCCGCTGGAACGGCATCGTGCCGAGTTTTCACGACCCGAAGTACCAGCGCGGCGGCGAGAAGGGCCAGGATGGCTTCCTCTTCCACACCATCCTGAACGGCGTGCCCAACCCCGCGGGCGTGCTTCCCGCCATGAAGATGCCGTCCTACGCCGAGAAGATCTCGACGCACGAGGCGTGGGCCATCGTCGCCTACCTGCGGTCGCTTCAGGAATCGTGGAGCGCCGACTTCGAGGATCTTCCTGAGATCAAACGGCAGGAACTGATGAGCCGCAAACCGCCGGCGCCCACTGCGTCCGCCGCGCCCTCGACGGGTGAGGAGGCGACCCAGTGAGCCACCACCAGCACAGCGCCGAAGCGCTCACCGCCGAGCGGCTCACGCCCTCCGCGGGCGGCGGCCGCGCCATGGCCTTCGCGCTGCTCCTCATCGGCGGCATCGCGGCCGCGTGGACGATCTTCACCATCGCCACCGCGGACGAGGATTCCATCCGCTACCAGCGGGCCCTGGCCTCTTATCACATCGGGTTCATGGTCGCGCTGGGCTTCAGCCTTGGCGCGATGATCTTCACCATGATCCTGCACCAGGTGAACGCGGGCTGGTCGGCCCTCATCCGCCGCCAGTTCGAGAACATGATGGACATGATCGGGCCGGTGCTGATCCTCTTCGCGCCGGTCCTCATCTTCTCGTTCACGCAGCACCCGCTCTGGCACTGGATGGATCCCGCCCACGTCACGGGCGACGTGATCTTCGAGCACAAAGAGCCCTTCCTCAACACCACGTTCTTCCTGATCCGCGTGGGGTTCTACTTCCTCGTGTGGCTGTGGCTCTCGCGCACGCTCTTCTCGTTCTCCCGCCGGCAGGATCAGACCGGCGACCCCGCGCTCACGAAGAAGGCTCGCCGCCGCTCCAGTTACGGCATCCTGCTCTTCGCGTTCACCTCCACCTTCGCCGCGTTCGATTGGGAGATGAGCCTCGACCACCACTGGTTCTCGACGATGTACGGCGTGTACCACTTCGCCGGCGCCATCGGCGCGGCCCTGGCGCTCGGCACGCTCCTCATGCTGTGGCTCACGCGGAAGAACATGCCGCTGAACGGCCTCGTCACCGCCGAGCACCTGCACGATCTCGGCAAGCTGCTCTTCGCATTCAGCGTCTTCTGGGCCTACATCGGCTTCAGCCAGTATTTCCTCATCTGGTACGCCAACATCCCCGAGGAAACCGCGTGGTTCGTCCGGCGGCGCGACGACCAGTGGATGCCCTATTCCGTCGCCCTCGCCACCTGCCGCTTCATCATTCCCTTCTTCGTCCTCATGCCGCGGCCCTTCCGCCGCAACCGCGTCATCCTCGGCGTGATGAGCCTCTGGATCATCGGCGCCCAGATCCTCGATCGCTTCTGGGTCATCCGGCCGCAGGTCGTGCAGCACGGCGGCGAGCCGGTTCCGTCCGGGCTCATCGAGGTCGTCGGCGTCCTCGGGCCGGTGGCGCTCTTCCTCGGGCTCCTCATGCTCCGAGTTTCCTCGACGCCCGCCGCTCCGCTCAAGGACCCGCGCCTCGCCGAATCGCTGCACCACAAGAACTACGTCTGATGCGAACCTGCTGAGAGTCACACATGTCCGCAGCCCACGAGCACCATCCAGCGAACCCCGTCCACGATGACCAGTGGGAGGACGCCGATCACACGCTCGTCACCGATGACGAGTGGCACGAGCACTCCGGCGAGGCCCCGCCCCAGCACGCGCACGGCCAGACCACGCCGGGAGTGATCGCGCTCTACGGCCTGGGCGGCTTCATCGCCCTGCTGGTCTCGATGGCCGCGGTCGGCGTCTACTTCGTGCAGGTCAACCGCGCCAAGTTCGTCCGGAATGTGGAGCGCATCGAACTGGGCGATGAGACGCGTGAACTCAAGGCCCGTTGGCAGGCTCAGTTGCACGAATACGGCTGGGTGGATGTCGAGAACAACATCGTCCGAGTGCCCATCGAGAACGCCATCGAGTCGGTCGCGCGGGAATACGCCCAGGCGGCGGGAGGCTGACCGGCCCGGTATGAACTCACGCCCGCACAGCATGAGGATTCGCCACGCCGCGGCTGGCCTGCGGCGCGCCCTCCTCTGCGCCGCGGCGGCGCTGGTCGTTTCCGGGTCCGGGGGCGGGGGCGGGTCCGGGGGCGGGGGTGCTTCGGTGGCCCAGGCCCAGCTCCTCCGTCAGGAGCACCCGGCCGAAACCCTCGGCGCGGGCGTCACGGAGAAACGCGGCGGAATAGTCCCGGTCGAACTGGAGTTCACCGACGCTCAGGGCAAGGCGAGGCGCCTCGGCGAGTTCTTCGATGGGCAGCGGCCCGTCGTGCTCGTGCTCGGCTACTTCGATTGTCCGCTGCTATGCACCGCGGTCTTCAACGGCGCGCAGAAGGCCTTCAACGAAATGAAGTTCGATCTCGGCGAGGAGTACACGTCCCTCGCCGTCAGTTTCGATCACACGAACACCACGTCGGACGCCGCGGTGCGCCAGGCCGCCATGCTCGCCGGCTACCGCGACGAAATGGTGGATGAATCCGCGTGGCCCTTCCTCACCGCGACCGCCGCCAACGCGCGCTCGCTCGCCGACAGCGTGGGCTACGAGTACGTCTACATGCCGAAGGCGGATGAGTATTCGCACGCCGCGGTGATCATCGTCCTCTCCCCCGACGGCGCGGTGTCCAACTACCTCTACGGCGTGAAGTACGAGGCGACGCAGCTCCAGATGGCCCTCTCCGATGCGGCGCAGAATCGCATCGGTTCGGTGTTCGACCGGATCCTGTTCTTCTGCCACGTCGTGGGCTCCGACGGCAAGTACTCCCTGCATGCGATGCGCGTCATGCAGGTCGCCGGAACCCTGTCGGTGATCGTGGTGGGGACGACGCTCGGGCTTCTGTTTCTGAACGATGCGCGGCGCAAGGCTCGCCGCGGAAGGCAGGCCGTTGCGGCGGGCGCATCGGCGCGTCCGGCTCTGCAGGCATGAGGCGAATGAAGCATGATCTCGGCGCTTGACATCTCGACCGGGCTCGCGACCGCGGGCGTGAACGAAGGCATCGGCGTCGGGTTGTCGCGCGCCGCCTCCACCTTCGCGGCCCCGCACGATGTTCTGTTCTGGTTTATCACGTGGCTGTGCGTGGTCTTCTTCGTGATCCTCATGGCGCTGGCCGGCTATTTTGCGATCAAGTACCGCCGCCGCCCCGGTGTGCCGCAGCAGCGCAGCGCCTCGCACAACACCCCGCTCGAACTCGCGTGGTCGCTCGGGCCGCTCGCGATCCTCATCACCCTCTTCTTCTGGGCGTTCGATCTGTACATGAACCACCACGTGGCCCGCGCGGGCTCGGAGCAGATCTCCGTCACGGCGCGGCAGTGGAACTGGTCGTGGCGCTACGACAACGGCGCCACGCAGAAGCCGGAGGAAGTGGTCCGCATCGCGGACGCCATGGTGCCGGTCTTCGCCGTGCCCGCCGGGCGCCCCGTCAGGCTGACGATGATCAGCGAGGACGTGATCCACAGCCTCTATGTGCCCGATTTCCGTCAGAAGCTGGATATCTTCCCGAACCGCTACACCACCACGTGGTTCGAGGCGACGACCCCCGGCGAGGAGCACTACCTCTTCTGCACGGAGTACTGCGGCCTCAGCCACTCGCAGATGGGCGCGCTCGTCAAGGTGATGGACGAGGCCGACTACCAGAAATGGAAGGCCGACCACGCCATCGACGTCAAGAGCCTGAAACCCCAGGAATGGGGCAAGATCCTCTTCGTCATCAAGGGCTGCAACTCCTGCCACGCGACGGACAAGTCCGTCATCACCGGCCCCGGCTGGGAGGATGTCTACGGCAGCACCGAGGAGTTCACCGACGGCACATCCGCCGTCGTGGAAGAGAACTACATCCGCGAATCGATCCTGAACCCCTCCATCAAGATCGTGAAGGGGTTCCCCAACCAGATGAACAGCTTCCAGGGGCAACTCACGGAAGAGGAGATCTCAGCCCTGATCGCGTTCATGAAGAGCCTGAGCGAAGTCGGGCGCAAGGAACTGGAGGCGGCGGAGGCCGCGGCTGCGAAGAACGCGGAGGAACAGCAGTCCCAGGAAGGCGGCGCCGCGCCGCCCGGGGAGTAGGAAGCGTCGGATCATCAGACCGGGGCGGCGTCCGCCACACGCGGACTTACGCATCGAGAAGGCAAAGCGTCATGAGCACGATCAGCCAGAGCGGAGCGCACGGCCATGGGGCGGACCACGCCGGTGGCCAGGACCACCACGACGTGAGCTTCCTGCATCCCAAGGGCGGCCTGTGGACGACGGTGTGGGACTGGATGACCACCATCGACCACAAGAAGCTCGGCGTGATGTATCTGTTCGCCACGCTCTTCATGTTCTTCCTGGGCGGCGTCTTCGCGCTCCTGGTGCGCCTCGAACTGTTCCAGCCCACGCGCACCATCGTGGATGCGGCCGGCGAGACGGTGGTCACGGGCCAGATCTTCACGCCCGACATCTACAACCGCCTCTTCACGCTGCACGGCGCGATCATGGTGTTCCTGTTCATCATCCCCGCGATCCCCGCCGCGATGGGCAACTTCTTCCTGCCCATCATGCTCGGCGCCAAGGACGTCGCCTTCCCCAAACTCAACCTCTTCTCGTGGTGGATTTATGTCACCGGCGCGCTCTTCTCGCTCGTCGCGATCGGCCTCGGCGGCGTGGACACCGGCTGGACCTTTTACACCCCGTACAGCCTCCGAGGCGATGCCGAGCATTGGCGCGTCGTCTTCATGACGCTCGGCGTCTTCATCCTCGGCTTCAGCTCGATCCTCACCGGCATGAACTTCGTCGTGACGGTGCACAAACTCCGGGCCCCGGGCATCGGCTGGTTCGATATGCCCCTCTTCATCTGGGCCATCTACGCCACCGCCATCCTCCAGGTGCTCGCCACGCCGGTGCTTGGCGTCACCGTGCTGCTCCTCACCGTCGAGCGGCTGTTCCAGGTGGGCATCTTTGATCCCGCCCTGGGCGGCGATCCCGTGCTCTACCAGCACTTCTTCTGGTTCTACAGCCACCCGGCGGTCTACATCATGATCCTGCCCGGCATGGGCATCATGAGCGAACTCATCGCCGTCCACTCGCGCAAGATGATCTTCGGCTACCGCGCCGTAGCCTTCTCGAGCCTCGGCATCGCGGCCATCTCCTTCATCGTGTGGGGACACCACATGTTCACCGCCCAGGGTGAACTCATCAGCGCGATCTTCTCCTTCCTCACCTACCTCGTCGCCATTCCCTCGGCCATCAAGGTCATCAACTGGATCGCCACGCTGTACAAGGGCTCCATCTCGCTCAACACGCCCATGGCCTATGGCCTCGGCTTCCTCTTCACGTTCTCCATCGGCGGCCTCACCGGCATCTTCCTCGGCTCGCTCGCCACCGATCTGCACCTCCACGACACGTACTTCATCGTGGCCCACTTCCATTACGTGATGATGGGCGGCGCCGCGATCGCCTTCTTGGGCGGCCTCCACCACTGGTGGCCCAAGATGTTCGGCAAGATGTACAACGAGAAGGCCGCGATGATCGGCTTCATCCTCGTGTTCATCGGGTTCAACGTCACGTTCTTCTCGCAGTTCCTGATGGGCGCCAACGGCATGCCGCGGCGGTACGCCACCTACGTCGAGGAGTACCACATCTACCACCAGATCAGCACCGTCGGCTCATGGATCCTCGCCGCCGGACTCTTCACGCACCTCTTCACCTTCGTGCAGTCGCTGGTCGCCGGCCCGAAGGCGCCGAAGAACCCGTGGGGCGGCCTCAGCCTTGAATGGACCACGGATAGCCCGCCCATCGAGCACAACTTCCACCACGAGCCCGTCGTGCACCACGGCCCGTACGACTTCGACGATTTCCCGCCGCCGCACTGCGATCCGAAGGATTATCCCCTTCCGCCGCCGCTGCCCGCCGGGAAGAGGGGGCACTGAACTCCGATGAGCACCATCCACGCCCAGCCAGGCGGGTTCGACGACCAGTCAAAGACGTACTGGTCGCGCTATCGCCATCAGGCCCACTGGCGCAACAACCGGGATGAGTACGACGCCGCGAAACTCGGCATGTGGCTCTTCCTCACCACCGAACTGCTGCTCTTCAGCGGCATGTTCACCGCCTACACCGTCTTCCGGATGCTGCATCTGGATGACTTCCACCACGCCTCGCGCACCTACCTCAACTGGAAGGTCGGCGCGGTCAACACGGCCGTGCTCCTGCTCTCCTCCTTCACGATGGCGATGTCCATCCGAAACGCCCAACTCAACCAGCAGCGATGGATGAAGATCAACCTCTTCATCACCATCCTGTGCGGCGTCTTCTTCCTCGTCACGAAACTCGCTCTCGAGTACTTCCCCAAGATCTCCAAAGGCGAGGTGCCCGGAGGCTTCTTCTCGTTCGTCGGCGAGCACGGCCACATGCCCGGAACCTACGACCCGCTCTTCCTCGCCATCTACTGGGTCGCGACCGCCATCCACGGCTCCCACGTCCTCGTGGGCGTCATTCTGCTCGCCTGGGTGCTGTGGCGCGGACACAAAGGCCACTTCGGCCCGAAGCACTTCACCGCCATCGAGAACACGGGGCTCTTCTGGCACCTCGTGGACCTCATCTGGATCTTCCTGTTCCCCCTCCTCTACCTCGTCGGCTGAGCCCAATCCATGAGCGCACACTCCCAATCGCATCATCACGGCCACGGCGAAGGCGAGGTTCACCCCCACATCGCGCCGTGGACGATCCTGCTGGGCATCCTTCTCATCCTGTTCATCATGACGGGCCTGACCGTGTACACGGCGCTCGAGATCAACCTCGGCGTCATGGGGAACACGCTCCTCGCCCTCGCCATCGCCGGATTCAAGGCCGCGCTCGTCGTCGGCTTCTTCATGCACCTTCACTGGGACAACAAGTTCAACGCCGTCGCGCTGCTCTTCTGCCTCCTCGCCATCTTCACCTTCATGCTCTTCACCGTGCTCGATATCGGCTCCCGCGGCATGGTGGACCCCGTCCGCGCCGAAATGATCCCGCCCAGGCAGGTGCAGGACGTGCTCGACCGCGCCATCGCCGAGGGCAGAATCTCGCCTGATGGCCACGGCGATGCGGCTCACGGAGACGCCGCGCACGGCGAAGCCGCGGATCACCCCGCAGAGACCGCCCCCCCGGCCCCCGCCGACGATCACGGCCACGATCACTGAGCGATCGCGCGCCTAACATCGCGTCATCGCGCGCTCCATCGAACGAGTGCGCAGGAGCAGAAATGTCCCCGCGGCGGAATCGAATCATCGGAGGCGCGATCATTCTCGCCGGCGCGGCGATGCTCGCTTTCGCCCTGCCCGCGATGACCGCGCGCCTCCGCGAGCGATCCGAAACCGCGCCCCCTGTCCGCTGGTTCGTCGAAACCGTCTACGACGACGAGTTCCGCTACCACGGCCACCCCGTCGAACTCCGCACCGTCAGCGATGGCCCCGAGGCGTTCGTCGAAGTCCACTGGATGGGCGCCGTCGAGCGCCTCCCCGTCACCGGCCGCGACGATCCCCGCCTCCCCGAACTCATGCGCCACGCCGACTGGCTGCGCGTCCTCCAGATGGTGAAAGTCCGCGGCGGCCAGACCCCCGACGAGGCCCTCGCCACCCCCGAAGGCGAGCACCGCGTCGTCGTCGCCTCGCGCGCGCCCGATGAGGGCCTTTCCGAGAACAAACGCGGAAAAATGCGCCGAAACGCGTGGAAATACACCTTTGTGCGCCTTTTGCCCGAGGGCGGCGTCGATCGCTCGTCCGCCTTCCTCCCGCAACTCGAGCAGCGCACCTGGCAGCACGCCGCGGCTCTCGAAGTCACCAATACTCCGCGACGACCCGCCGCCGAACTCGTGGACGATGGCTTCGGCGCCCTCGGCTGGACGTGGCCGGTGGGCGGAATCGGCGTCCTCCTCCTCTTCGTGGGCGCCATGGTCGTCGGAGGCTCCTTCCTTCCTCCACGCGCCCAAGAGCCACCCTCCGGGCCCGCCGCCTGACCCGCCTATCCTCTCCGACCGTGACTCGGGCGATCGATGAGGGAGGAAGCGCGTCCGCCGCCATCGCCGAGCGCGAGACGGAAGCGCCCGCGCCAGGCGCCGAGTCCCTGATCGCGCCCACCGCCGCGGTTGTGATTGAATCACGGAAGCGCACACGAGTCGGCTACAGGGCCGTCGCCGCGTCGCACACGGTGGTCGATCTCTATCCCCCGATCGTCCTGGCGCTCACGGCCGACCTCCAGCAGCGCCTCGGGCTCACGGCGGAGCAGGTCGCGATCATTTTCAGCACAAATGCGATCGTAAGCGGCATTTCGCAGCCGTTTTTCGCACATTTGTCCGATCGCCTGAACACCCGCATCGTCGCCCCCATCGGCCTCGCCGTCGCCGCCGTCTGCCTCACGCTCATCGGGTTTGCTCAGTCCTTCGAGCAGTTGATCGCCCTGCAGGTGGTCGGCATGGCCGGCTCCGGCGTCTACCACCCGATCGCGGCGGGCCTCGCGGGGGAACTGGGGCGGGATGTGTTCCACGACCACCGCACGCGGCGCTCCGCCCGCGCGTTTGCGCTCTCGATTTTCTTCGCCTGCGGCATGCTGGGCGGCTTTCTGGGGCCAATTGCCGCAACCCGCATCAACGAGCACTCCAGCGCCCACATGCAGGGCATTTCCGGAATGATGATTCCGGGCCTTTTTGCCGCGGCGGCGCTGTTTTTCTTCACCAGAGGCGTTTCCCACCGTGCCCCGGGCGATCACAGGGCCCTGCGGGCGGCGGCCGGCGCGGAAACGCACGCGGATTCCGCCCTTTCGGCGCGATGGAAGGCCGTTTTCGTGCTTTTCGTCGCCAATTCGCTGCTTTTCATCACCAACATCGGCCTTTTCTATCTCTACAAGCGCTGGTGCGACGCCCACATCACCGCCGGGCCGCGCGTCGTCTCATCCCGCGTCGGCGACCTCATCGCCGTGTCGCAACTGGGCATGGCGGTGGGGGGGTTGTCGCTCGGGTACATCATCCGGGCCGGGCGGGAGCGGACGGCGCTTGCCGTGATCGTGGGGCTCACCGTGCCGGTGCTGGTGGCGATGCCGCGGCTGGGGTTCGAGGGGATGCTGGCGGGCGCGTTTGTCGCAGGATTGGGGTATTTCAGCGTCATTCCGGCGTTTATCGCGATGGCCCAGCGCCTGCTCCCGCACGCGACGGGGCTGGTCGGGTCGCTGCTCATGGGCTGCGGCTGGGCGGTGTCGGCGGTGGCGCCGTTCCTGGGGCTGAAAATGGTCGAGGCGTGGGGGATCCCCGGGGCGTTCGCCGGGTTCGCGGGGACCATGATTCTGGCCTCGGTGGTGACGCTGGCGCTGCCGAAGCGGCTGATTCTCGAATCAGCGCGGCGTGTGTGAAAACTGGCGATTCCTGTCAGTTTCTGTCGCAAACTGTCGGGAATTCGGTGAGTTGAACACGCTGCGACGGGTCGTGTACAACGGCGCCATGACGATGACGCACGGAGGCGTTTCAGACTCGATCACGATCTCCCGGAGGCCCTCCGAGGCGCCGCTGATCGACCTGATGGCCGGCGCGGCGCGGTGGGAGGTGAGGGTTCACGACCACGGGCTGCTGGCGCTGCTGGACGTGATGCCGCGGCTGGTTCCGGAGGGGCACACGGCGGACCAGGCGATCGTGCAGGCGGCGCGGGTGTCGTACGGGCAGGGCACGAAGCGCGTGAACGAGGATCGCGGGCTGATCCGCTACCTCATGCGGCATCGGCACACGACGCCGTTCGAGATGGTGGAGGTGAAGTTCCACTGCGTGATGCCGATCTTCGTGGCGCGGCAGTGGATCAGGCACCGCACGGCGAACGTGAATGAGTATTCGGCGCGGTATTCCGTGGTGCCGGATCGGTTCTACCGGCCGACGGCGGACAGCGTGCGGGCGCAATCGATGGTGAACCGGCAGGGGGGCGAGGCGCCGATCGACGGCGCCACGGCGCAGGAGTTTCTCGACTATCTCGACAGCGCGGAGGCGCAGCACAGGGAGTACCTGGCGCTCACGGAGCGCGGGGTGGCGCGGGAACTGGCGCGGATCGGCCTGCCGGCGAGCGTGTACACGGAGTGGTACTGGAAGTGCGATCTGCACAACACGCTGCGGTTCATCGCGCTGCGGCTCGATCCGCACGCGCAGCGGGAGATCCGCGACTACGCCGCGGCGATGCTGGCGCTCATCGAGCCCCTGGCGCCGGCGACGGTGGAGGCATTCCGGGATTACGAGATGGAGTCCATCCGCCTGACGCGCCTGGAGATCGAGGCCTTGCGCGCGGGAAGCGCGGAGATTTCGATCGAGAACAAGCGCGAACAGGCGGAATGGACGGCGAAGCGCGAGCGCCTGGGTCTCTAGCGCCGCGGTGGCCGAGTCACTTGGGCAGACCGGCGAGCGATTCGAGCGCCTCCTCGACGTGGCGCGCGAGTTGCTGCTGATCGATTTCGGACTCGGGGTCGGGCATGGTGGCGACGACCTTGCCGCCGGGGCGATCGAAGGAGATGGGCGCCAGGGCGCGGGCCCGGGCGAGGAGTCGTTCGCGCTCCGCGTCCGAGAGTTCATCGCCCTGGGGCGAGATGACCATGGGCTTCTTCGCCGCGCGGTGGGTGGCGCCCCGGCTCCCAGACGTGGCCGAGCGCAGTTGCTCCGCCGCGGAGGAGGACGACCCGCCGAGATCGAAGAGTCCGGTGACGCGTTCGATAATCGTGGGCATCTTCCAGGCCGCGAGGCACACCGAGGCCAGGATGAGGCCCGTCCTGAGCAGTGTGGAGCGCTTCATGCCCCCACCATCGTCGCGCGGCGCGGCGGCCCGGAGCGCGGGTCGGCCCGGGGGTGAAATGCCCCTCGGTTTGGGGGAGTTGGGAAAGCCTCCGCATGTGATCGGACTCGTGGGGGAGAGGCGGTCCCGAACTCACCTTCGCGGGAGCACAAGGATGCACTCCGATGTCGGGGGCGAACACCCCGTAATGGGCAAAAATCTTCAGATTCTTCGGAAATCCCTGTTGCGCGAAGGTGTTTTTTTGCCACTAGCTATGAAACGCTCTCCGCGCAGGCTACGCGTGTGGTCTTGGTGCGGCGAGAGAGACGAGTTGGGGAGGTTCTGAACCATGACTATCTCAAAGAGATGGATTGCGGCCCTCGCTGTCGTATGCGCGTTCCGAGCCGGCGCAAGCGCTCAAGACACGACGTACAGATGGGAAGGGAACGGCGACGGGACGAGTTGGGATGACGAGGATAACTGGGATGTCGGCAGTGGATGCCCGGATGATCCCAGCGACTACGCGAGTTTCGATTCCAACGTCGAGGTTGTGCTCGACTTGAGTGTGATGGTTGGCGGCATCCACGTCGAGGGGTGTGATGTCGTCCTCATTGGTTTGTCCGAAGAGCTCGGACCCGTCTGGCAAGACGTGATCATTCTGGACCCCGACGGCATCGACATTGATGCAGGCGGTTCGCTGACCATTGGCGAGGATCTGCGGATCAAACTGCTATCCAATGCGAGTGGCTTCCACGATGTTGATGGAGATCTCGTGCTGGCAACGGATACGTCGGTGTTGTTCATCGGGAGCGATCGGCTGTCGCCCGGCTCGGGGAATCCATGGGTGCCTCCACGGGCCGGATTCTCGGCGAGGATCCAGACGCGACGATCATGATTGAAGACTCCGGCGGCGACCTGCTGTATTCCTATGTCCCCATCGAGGGTGAGTTGACTTTTGACGGCGAAGGGACATTCCACAACGAGAAGTATGTCCTGGCCAACGTGGCTGGAAGCAGGATCGAGTTTGGAGAAGACCTGGACTTGGCGGACTACGCGGGCGACGACGTGTGGCGCGCGGAGGCGAGCGGCGCGAGGCTGAGATTCCTGAAAGACCACGTCTCCGAGTGGGGTACGGGCCTGCTCGGTGGATTCCAGGTGGCAAGTGGGGGAATCGTCAACCCCGATGGCGTGACTGTTGAAACATCGGGGCACTTTGACGGCTTCACCTCGTGCGGTAGCTGCGTACTCGCAGAGTCGAGCGGCAAGTTCGCGTGGTCGTCTGGGTATTGCGAATGAGGCCTCTCTAAACGCTCAGAATCGATGGAATCCATGAACGGGACCACAGACTCCGATTGGCTGAGTCAGCGAGTCAGATCACCCCCTGAAGCGGCTCGATCGCGGGCGGCGACGGCCAATCGGTCGCAGCGCTCGTTTTCGGGGTGCTCGCTGTGGCCGCGGACCCAGTGGAAGTGCATCTGGTGGCGGCTCATGAGATCATCGAGCGTGCGCCAGAGGTCGTCGTTCTTGACGGGCTGCTTGGATGACGTGCGCCAGCCGTTGCGCTTCCAGTTGGCGAGCCATTCGCGCAGGCCGTTGAGGACGTACTGGCTGTCGGAGTAGACCTCGACGACGCTGGGGTGTTTCAAGGCCTCAAGGCCCTTGACCACGGCGGTGAGTTCCATGCGGTTGTTGGTGGTGAGGCGCTCGCCGCCGGAATCCTCGCGTTCGGCGGCGGTGGCAGGATGGCGCAAGATGTAGGCCCAGCCGCCGGGGCCGGGGTTGCCGGAGCAGGCGCCATCGGTGAAGAGTTGAACGCGCTGGGGCTGAGGCTGTTCGGGCACGGGCGGAGTGTAGCGGGGGGCTCAGCGCGCGCCGGCCAGTTCATGCGTCCTGGGGCGCGCTTCGTGAGGAGGGCGGGCGGGGGTTCCCTCCTCGCTCTGCCAGGCGATGAGGCCGGGGAGGAAGGGGGAGACCAGGCGCTCATCGCGCGGGAGGATGCGCACGGCGAAGCCGCGGCGGCCGGAGCGCTTGACGATGAACTCGCCCGTGAAGAGGTGGCGGCCGTCGCCGAGGTCGCGCTCGTGGCGCATGTCCACGGCGGCGCCATCGATCATATCGCCGAGGCTGGTGACTTCGCCGTGGTAGATCTGGACGGAGACTTCGTCCGGGCGCAGGTCGCCGAGGCGGACGGTGGCGGAGACGGGCACGGCGCTGCGCACGGGCGTGGCCATGGCGATGGGCGTCTCGACCTTCTCGATGGCGACGCGGGCCCAGTGCTGGCGGATGCGCGCGACCTGATGCGAAAGGGCCCGGGCCTGAGCGAGGTCATCGGCCATGAGGCGGGCGGCGGTGGCGTGGGCCGGGAGGTAGTAGCGCTCCGAATACTCCGCGACCATGCGGTTGGTGTTGAAGGCGGGCGTGATGGCCCAGATGCAGCGCTTCATGCGGGACACCCACTTGCGGGGCGTGCCGGTGACGCTGCGGTCGTAGAACTCGGGGAGGATCTGGCGCTCGAGGAGGTCGTAGAGGGCGCGGCTTTCGACGTCATCCTGCACATTGGCGTCGGTGTACGCCTCGCCGCGGCCGACGGCGAAACCGATATCGTTCTCGTAGGCTTCGTCCCACCAGCCATCGAGGATGGAGACGTTGACGACGCCGTTCATGGCGGCCTTCATGCCGGAGGTGCCGGAGGCTTCGAGCCCGCGGCGGGGCGTATTGAGCCAGACGTCGCAGCCGCGGATGAGGCGGCGGGCGACGGAGATATCGTAATCTTCGAGGAAGACGACGCGGAGGGCGCGTCCGCCGCGGCGGGAGAAGTTCACGATCTCGCGGATGAGTTCCTTGCCCGCGGCGTCGGCGGGGTGGGCCTTGCCGGCGATGAGGATCTGAATCGGACGCTCGTCGTTCTCGAGCATGGCGAGGAGGCGGTCCTTATCGCGGAGGAGGAGCGTGGAGCGCTTGTAGGTGGCGAAGCGGCGCGCGAAGCCGATGGTGAAGACGTTGGGATCGAGCGCGGCGGTGGCGAGTTCGATTTCGTCGAGGCCGGCGCCGCGCATGGTGAGTTGCTGGCGGATCTTGCGGCGGCACCAGGTGATGAGTTTCTCGCGCTGGCCCTGGTGCATCTGCCAGAGTTCATCGTCCGGGATTTCGAACACGCCGCTCCACACGGCGTGGTCGGTGGGATCGAGCAGCCAGGCGCTGCCGAGGTAACGATCGAACATCGTCATGAGTTCCGGCGCCATCCAGGAGCGGGCGTGGACGCCGTTCGTGACGTGGCCGATCGGGACTTCCTCTTCAGGCACCCCGGGCCACATGTTGCCCCACATCTTGCGGCTCACGACGCCGTGCAGGCGGCTGACGCCGTTGCAGAGCTTGGACGTGCGCAGTGCGAGGACGGCCATCGAGAAGAACTCGTTCTTATCGAAGACGTTTTCGCGGCCGAGGGCGAGCAGGCCCTCGAGGGGAAGGCCGAGGGAATCGAGCATGGCGCCGAGGTAGCGCTCGATGAGATCGGGCGCGAAGCGATCGATGCCGGCGGGCACGGGCGTGTGCGTGGTGAAGACGTGCTGGGCCGCGGCGGCTTCGCGGGCTTCATCGAAGGAGACCTGGCGGCCTTCGCGCAGCATGCGGATGCGCTCCAGCGCCATGAAGGCGGAGTGGCCCTCGTTCATGTGATAGACGGTGGGCTGGATGCCCATCTTGGTGAGGGCGCGCACGCCGCCGATGCCGAGGACGATCTCCTGGCGGATGCGGGTTTCGACGTCGCCGCCGTAGAGGGTGCGCGTGATGTCGCGGTCTTCGGCGGTGTTTTCCGGGAAGTTCGTATCGAGGAGGAAGAGCGGGATGCGGCCGACGTTGCAGCGCCAGACGCCGATGGTGACGACGCGGCCGGGCAGATCGACGCGGACGCGGTACTGCTCGCGGGTCTCGGGGTCGATGACGCGGTGGATGGGCTGGTTCGGGAAATCGATATCGGGGTAGGTCTCCTGCTGCCAGCCGTCGGCGTTGAGGTACTGGTGGAAGTAGCCGCAGCGGTAGAGCAGGCCGACGCCGAAGAGCGGCAGACCAAGTTCGCTGGCGGATTTCAGGTGGTCGCCCGCGAGGCAGCCGAGGCCGCCGGAATAGATCTGGAGGCACTCGGCGAGGCCGAACTCGGCGGAGAAGTAGGCGATCGAAAGGGCTTCCGGCGATCCGGCGCGCTTTTGTGCAAGTTCAGGATGCCGGTTCTGGAACCACGAGGCGCGCGTGACGTGGTTGTTCAATCGCGCGGCGACGTGGCCGAGGGCGTGCAGGTAGGACTGGTCGTTGGCGGCGTTATCGAGGATTTCCTGCTTGAGCGAGCCGAGCAGTTTCACCGGGTTGTGGTGCGTGGCGCGCCAGAGTTCGCGATCGAGCCTTCGGAACAGCGACGCCGCCTCCGGGTGCCACGACCACCAGAGGTTGTGCGCCACCTCGAGCAGGGGCGCGAGCGGCTCCGGCAGCGCGGGCACGACTCGGAACGAGCGGATTCGGGCCTGGTTCGCGTGCAGCATGAAGGGCCTCTCTGAAGCGACGACTCGCCGCGGACGGGAAGACAATGGGCGCGGCGCGACCCACGGTTGGGGAGCGCCCCTGATCGATATCGGACGGACCGCCCGCGGAGTTTATGCAACAGTCGGAAGAAGCCTCGTTGCGGCGGGCGGCTCAGCCCCCCGGCCCCGCCGAGGCCGGCTCATCGGCCTCCGCCCGTTCGAGCAGCCAGCGGACTTCCGGGGCGCCGGCGATCCAGGCGCCCCCCAGGAACAGGGCGGCGCCGAAGCCGCAGAGGGTCAGGAGCGAGACGAGGCGGGACGTCCAAGCGGGCGCCTCCTCGCGCGAGGGCATGAGCCACGCGACGAGCACCAGGCCCGCGGCCATCGCGGCCGAGAGGATGAATGATCGGATGGCGCTGCCGCGGAGCGCGGCGTCGGCGAGCGCGCCCGGCGTCGATCGCTCGAGCAGAATGAACAGGGCGGCAGCCTGTCCGATCGCGGAGATGGACGTTGCCCAGGCGAGTCCGGCCTCGGCGAGTGGCCAGATGAGCGCGAGGTTGAGCGCCACGTTCGCCGCGACGGCGCCGAGCGCGGCCCGCATCGGCGTCGCGGTGTCGCCGCGGGCGTAGAACGCGCGAGTGAGGACGTGGGAGAGACAGTAGGCCCAGATGGCCGGGGCGTAGCCGAGCAGGACGAACGAGACGCGTTCGATGGCCGCGGCGTCGAAGCGCCCGCCGCCGAGGACGACCGCGGCGAGGTCGGTGCGCACGAAGCACAGGCCGACCGCGGCGGGAATCCCGATGAAGAGGCTGAGTCGAACGCCGCGGCGAAGCGTGGCGGTGAACTCCTCCGGTTCATCGGAGTGGCGCGAGAGCGCAGGGAACACGGCGGTGGCGAGCGCGATCCCGAACACGCCGAGCGGAAACTGGTACAGCCGCTGCGTGAAGAAGAGGATGGAGTTGGCGGCTTCGTCGAGCGGATACGCCATGGCGCCGAGACCGGGAAGCGCGATCGTCGGACCGAAGAGCACCGGCCAGCCGGCGATGAGGCCATCGATCATGGTGCTGATCTGGAGCGCGCCGAGGCCGATGATGACGGGAACCATGCGACGGAAGAGCCGCCGCGCCTGCGGGCCGACGCCGGCGAGATTGCGCGTCCAGCGCACGTGGCGGCGCAGCTGCACTGCCGCCCAGGCCAGCTGCACGACCCCCGCGAGCACAACCGCGGCGCTGACCGCGAACGCGGCTGTTTCCAGCGTGGCGCCGAGGCCCCAGGCGAAGGTGGTCGCCGCGGCGATGATCGCGACGTTGAGCAGGATCGGCGCCGCGGCAGTGGCCGCGAAGGCGTTGTGCGTCTGAAGCATGCCGCCCAGGATGGCCGTGGCGCACACGAGCGGCATGTAGGGGAGCATGATCATCGCCAGCCGGATCGCAAAGCCGCCGGTCTCGCCCAGCGATGAGAACTCAAGCAGCGCAAAGAGGATGATCTCGCCCACGAGCGTGAGAATGCCCAGGCCGAGGAGCAGCGCGCCGACCACCGCGGAGGCGAGTCGTCGCGCGGCGTCGGGGTCGCGCTTGAGGGCCTGGGCATACTCCGGAATGAACGCCGCGGAGAGCGCCCCCTCGCCGAAGAGCCGCCGGAAGAGATTCGGCAGCATGAACGCCAGCGCGAAAGACGACCACACGGGCCCCGCCCCGAAGACGCGCGAGCAGACCGCGTCCCGCGCCAGGCCGGCGATCCGGCTGAGGAGCGTCATGCCCGCCACGGTGCGCAGGGCGGGCATGAAGCGGGCGCCGTCGGTCGGCGGGGCCGGCTGGCCGGGCGGGGGCGACGCGGGCGGGGTCTCAGGAGGCGCGAGTGAGGCAGGCACGGGTCAAGAGTATCGGCCCGCGAGGCCGTTCAGGCGCCGCCCGCGGTCGGTCCGCGCATAACAACGGCCCCGCCGGGTAAGCGGCGGGGCCGAGGGCATACACAGGAAGCTTTGTACCGAAACGAAACGTTGTCGCGCTCAGCGACGGCGGCGACGGGCCGCGGCGACACCACCGAAGGCGGCGAGAGCCAGAGCGCCAGGCGCCGGGACGGGGGTCCCGCTGATGCGCAGGGCGTAGGCGTGCTCGGTAGCGCCTTCGAACATGGTGTAGCTGAGGCTGGCGACGCGCGTGTGAGCGCCGGCGATGTAGGCGCCGAAGCCGCGGGCTTCGATGCCGGTCGAGCCGGTCTTCGTGACGCGGCTCCAGCGACCGCCGGTGGCGTCGTCGGAACCCATCACGACGTAGTACTCGCCGGCGGCGAGGTTGAGACCGCCGAGATCGAACTCGTGCCACTGGCGGCCCGAAGTGCCTTGAGTGTAGCCCTTCGCGCTCCAGAGGATGCTCGTCTCGTCATCGACGGCGGCGCCGATGTCATCGACGATGTACATGTCGGTGTCTGTCGCCAGACCGAAGAAGGCCAGCGTGTTCAACGACGATGCGGTCGGCAGCTCGAACCTCTGAACGAGATTCGTGCAGACGCCGTTGACGTCGAGGTTGGCCCGGTCCAACGTCCCGAAGTTGCTTGGCTGCGCCGTGTACACCAGGTCGTCGGCCATCGCCGGTGCGGCGAAGGACGCGAAGGCCAGTGCAGCGCCTGCGGCCAAGCCGCTTCGGCACAAACTGCTCTTCATATTGACTCTCTCCTTACGCGGTCGATGCGCGGAGCGACCGCATGCTCCCTGTTGCTAGCCGAAATACAAACGGCTCCTGACTCCCTTGAACAACTACCGCTGTGCGGGCGGTAGAGGTTCCCAGTGCTGAGTGTAGAGATACCACGCCCTGGCGGAACCGTCAAGACAAAAGAGAGGAAACCGGGGCGGGAATATTCGGCGGGGTTTGCCCCGCTTAACCACGTGGGGCAAACGACTTACGGAACACCCACGCGGTCAGGCAGGCGACCAGAATCCCGGACACGTTAGCCCCATAATCAAGGATGTCCGCCGTCCGCCCAATGCCGGGAATCGCCTGCGTGGCCTCGTCGATGGCGGAATAGGCCATCGCGGAGGCCCCCGAAAGGGCCACATTGCGGCTGGAGGCAGGGGGGCCGAAGGGGCCGCAGGCGATCAGGAGCAGGGTCCAGAGGCCATAGGCCAGGAAATGGGCCACTTTGTCGAGGTTCGAGACCGGGACGACGAGGACTTCCGGCCGGGGCCAGTGCGTGGCAACCGCCAAGGCCACGGCGAAGGCGCCAAAGGCGATCCAGCGCGTCCGGCGCGTTGTGCCTGCAAGGGCGCTGGCAGCGCGGCGCAGCCATCCGGGCCGGGTCGCCCGCGGATCCGCTTCACTCACACCCCGGCTCCCGCGCGCTCGGGCGCGCGCACGACCACGACGGCGGCGTTCTCGGACTGCGCGGCCGCGGCTCGATCGGAGAGGATCTGATCCGCCAGCCGGCGGTAATCGAGCGCGCCGGGGCACCAAGTGGCGTATTCAAAGATGGTCTGGCCGAAACTCGGGCACTCCGCGAGTTTGATGTTGCGGCGAATCGGCGGGCGGAGCACGCGGGCGTTGCGCCACGGCGCATCGGTGGCGCGCGCCTGCTCGAAGAACGCATCGAGATCCGCCACGACTTCGCGCGAGTGATTCGTGTTTTCGTCGTGCATGCACAGGATCACGCCGCCCACCTCGAGCGATGCGTTGACGCCGCCGCCCACGAGCCGGACAGATTCCAGCAGTTTTCCCACTCCCTGAAGCGCCAGGAAATGGGCCTGCATGGGGATGAGAACTTCTCTCGCGGCGGCGAGCGCGTTGATCGTCAGGAGCCCGAGAGAAGGGGGGCAATCGATGAAGACGAAGTCGAAGTCCTTCCGGAGCGGCCCGAGCGCGGTGGCGAGGCGGGTCTGACGACCGCCCGCGGTGGCGAGTTCGGACTCAGCCGCGGCGAGGTTCACCTCCGCCGGAATCAGCGCGAGATTCGGCCTGGATTCGAGCAGGACCGACTTCGGATCCATCCCCGGGTCGAGCAACAGGTCGTAGACCGACCCCTCGACCGTCTCCGGATCGACTCCGAGGTGCAGGGTGGCGTGGGCCTGGGGGTCCAGGTCCACGACGAGCACCCGCCGGCCGATCTCAGCG
This sequence comes from uncultured Phycisphaeraceae bacterium, assembly GCA_964529265.1. Lineage (GTDB taxonomy): Bacteria > Planctomycetota > Phycisphaerae > Phycisphaerales > UBA1924 > CAZGVW01. The sequence continues at coordinate 15,656 of CAZGVW010000162.1, read as the reverse complement.
ATGGCCGCAGCGACGTTCACGGTGGTTGTGGTCTTGCCGACGCCGCCCTTCTGATTCATGAACGCGACGATCCACGCGTCAGAATCAGACCGATCGCGGTCAGCCTCCGGCTCCGCCGGTTGGCGCATCCGTGCTTCTGGCATGGCGGGCAGTGTAGCCTCCGGCGGGGGACGCGCGGGGCGGCGCGTATAGTCCGCCAGAGCCCGCGGGCGCCGCTGGCCTCCGCGGCGGGAGCACAGCAATGCGGAGGATCGGGCGGGAGGGCGCAAGGGTGGGATTGGCGGCGCTGGCGGCTGCCACGTGCTTCGCCGCCGCCCCGCTCGCAGTGGCCACGACGCCGCCCACGAGCAAGCCCGGAGCAGAGACCCACAGCGGGGAGGACGACATGAGCGAGCCTCGGCGCGAGCCTGGCCGGCCGGAGCACACGAATCGGCTGATCCACTCCTCCAGTCAGTACCTGCTCCAGCATGCGCACAACCCCGTGGACTGGTGGCCGTGGGGGGAGGAGGCCTTCGCCGCGGCGAAGGCCGAGGGGAAGCCCATCTTCCTGAGCGTGGGGTACTCGACGTGCTACTGGTGCCACGTGATGGAGCGCCGCGTCTTCGAAAACGAGGAAATTGCGGCCCAGATGAACATGGGGTTCATCTGCATCAAGGTGGATCGCGAGCAGCGCCCGGATCTCGACGAGATCTACATGTTGCCGACGCAGTTGCTCACGCGGCACGGCGGCTGGCCGAACAGTGTGTTCCTCACCCACGAACTCAAGCCTTTCTATGCGGGCACGTATTTCGGCCCGGTCGATGAGCATGGACGACCGGGATTCCCGCGTGTTCTGGCCGCCATGCGCGACGCGTGGGAAAACCAGCAGGAGGCGGTGCAGAGTCAGGCCGAGCAGTTGACGGCCGCGATGCGGGAAATGCTTGCGGCGGGTCTTGCGCCGCTTGACCACCTTCCCGACGGCGCGGCCGCGGAGGAGGCGGCGATCGGCGAGCTGGCGGAGTCCTTTGATCCGCAGGAGGGCGGGTTCGGCATGGCGCCGAAGTTTCCGCAGGGATTCATGTTCCCGTTTCTGTTGTCGGCGCAGGGCCCCATGGCGGACGAGGCGCGCCGCATGGCGGTGCGCACGCTGGAGCGGATGGCGCTCGGGGGCATGTACGACCAGATCGGTGGCGGGTTCCACCGGTACTCGACCGATGCGCAATGGCGCGTGCCGCACTTCGAGAAGATGCTGTACGACCAGGCGTCGCTCGTGCAGGCGTATGCGGAGGCGCACGCCGTCACGGGGAATCCGGAGTTTCGTCGCATTGCGGAGGAGACCACGCGATTCGTGGCGAGTTCACTCACCGGCGATCGCGGCGAGTTCTATTCGGCGCTCGATGCCGAGACGGACGCCGTGGAAGGGCAGTACTACCTCTGGACCGAGGAGCAGATCCGCGAGGCGCTGGCGCCGGAGCAGGCGGGACTCTTCTTCAGCGTGTATGCGCTCGGGCCGGTGCCTCACATTCCGGGGCACGGGGCTCCGGAGGGCGGCGTGGTCTATGCGCTGCGGCCGTTCGCGGAATCGGTTCGCGAACTCGCCCTGACTGAAGCGGCGCTGCTTGAAGGGCTGGATCCGATCCGCAAACGCCTGCTTGCTGAGCGATCGAGGCGCAAGGCGCCGCTGCTCGACACGAAGGTCATCTGCTCGTGGAACGGGATGATGATTGAGGGGTGCGCCGCCGCGGCGGAGCGGCTGGCCGACCCCGCCACGCTGCGGCAGGCCGAGCAAGCCGCGGCGTTCGCGCTCGATGAGCTGTTGCGGGAGGATGGACGACTCTGGCGCACCTGGAGAAACGGAAAGGGTGAGATCAGCGGCTTCCTGGAGGACTACGCGCACCTGGCGCTTGGGCTCTCCACGCTTGCCCGCGTCTCGAACCCGGTGAATGGCGGGGGCGCCGGGGGTCGCTGGGCGACCGCCGCAGCGGGGCTGCTGGACACGGCTGATCGGCTCTTCGGAGACGAGGAAACGGGCGCCTACTACTCGTCTGAGCCGGCGCCGGACGTGATCGTCCGTACAAAGAATGCAACAGACGGGGCGACGCCTTCAGGCGTTTCCGCTGCGGCGCACGCCTTGCTGAATCTCTATGAGATTTCGAGCGAGGAGCGGTTCCTTCAGCGTTGCGATGCGCTCCTTCGCGGCGTGGGCGGTGTCGTCGAGCGAGCCCCGACGGCCGCGCTGAGCCTGACGCACGCCGCGGCCCGGCGTTCGCGCCTGGGTCAGCCGCAGGCCCCGCCGCAGCGCGCTCCCGATTTCATCGACCGGCTCGGACCGCGCTGGCAGCCGGATGCGTCCGGGGCCGGAGACGCCATCATCGAGGCCGAAGCGTTTGCATCGGTGTCCGCCGTGCGTCCGGGAGATGAGTTCGCGATCGCCCTTCGGCTCACCATCAGTCGGGGATGGCATATCAACGCGAATCCCGCGACGCATGAGACGCTCATCCCCACTGTTGTCAGCGTTCGATCGGCAGCACCGATCGAGACACTGGGCGTCGAGTATCCGGCTGGCGAGGAAGCGGCGCTCGCGTTCGGCGAGGGTCCGATCCGTGTGTACACGGCTGAAGTGGTCTTCGTGGCTCGCCTTCGGCTGCCGAAGCAACGGCCTGCGGGCGAGGATGTTGACCTGCGCGTGCTCTACCGCGCCCAGCCGTGCACCGAGGATGCGTGCCTCGCGCCACTCGAGGGCGCCGCGACCATCCGGCTCCCCGTGCAAGCCGCGGGCTCGTTCGTTGAGCCGCGCCACGCCGATGTGTTCGCCCCGAGGCAGCGATAGAGGTCCGCTCCGCCGCACCGGTCAAAGCCGCGCACCGTCCATCCGAACACATCTCTACGTGCGAAAAAACGCTCGCGGGGGTGCCCGCGAGCGTTTGAGAACCATCGCAATCGATGCGCCGGTCAACCGCCCCAGGCGCCGAGCATGAGCGAAAGGTCAGTGGCGTTGATCATGCCATCCATGTTCAGGTCGCCCGAGCACTCGAGCGGCGGCGCGGGGCACGGCCCCCACGCCCCGAGCAGAATCGCCACGTCGGTGCTGCTAACGAAGCCGTCGCCATTCATGTCGGCGAAGACGGCCATGGAGGAGTAGCGGACGGTCATCGAGTACATCTGGACGTCCGATCCGCCGCTCGAACGCACGCGGATTCGATACGTGCCCTCCTCGGTCAGCTCGAATCCGGTGACGGATTCGTTCTGACCCGCCGGGACCTCATCCTTTGTCAGCACGATGGCGTTCGAGGGCGCGAAGATGTCGAAGGCGAGATTCTGCCGTTCGCGCGCCGTCACTGGCGATCCCGCCTGGCACGAACCGTCGCCGTTCTGCGGCCCGTTGTTGTAGGTGAAGCCGTCCGCATTTACGAACACGTTGAGCGTCGCGGGCGGAACGGCCTGGAACGAATACAGATCCGTGTCGCCCGAGCTGTGCAGGCTCACCTCGATGACGCCGAAGTTGACATCCTGCGTGAACCCGAGCGATTCGAGCGAGACGAGGAAGTTCTCGAAACGGTCCCCGTAAAGGCTCTGGGCCCCCCGGAAGTCGTCCAGCTGCGGGCCGTCGAAGTTCGTGTTCAGGCCGGGCTCCATGAGCTTGCTGCTGTTCTGCGGGCACGAGTGGGAGAGCCCCTGGCCGTGTCCATGCTCGTGCGAGACCACGTTGCGGAAGAACCGGAAATTACCACCCGCGCCCGACGCCCAGTTCCGATCGTTGTCGAGGCACATGTCGCCGTTTGTCGGGAAGAAGTTGAACGCAAGCGTGCTGCCGCTCAAACCGCCCATGACGATGCGCAGATCGCCGCGTCCCGCGCCGCCCGTCGCGGGGCCATCGTTCTCCGGCCACGAGACGCCGTCGTCCGGCACCTCGACATACACGTTCCCCGTCACCTGGCTCCATCGCGCAAAAACCTGCGCAAACAGAGCCTTCCAGGCATCGCGTCCTCCGAACGCCGCAAACTGGTCGTCCAACACTTCGTGCAGCACATTGTTTCCACTCGCGAACCCCGCCAGCGGCAGCCCATCCGGCGGAAAGCTGTACGTCAAGGTCACCGCCTGGAAGTTCGTTCCCGGCCAGCGTGATCCCGCGAAATATCGCAACCCGGATCCCGCGATCATCTGATAGAACCGCGCCTCCTGCTCCGCCATCTCCTCGGCGGTCGCCCCGGGCTCGAAGCACATCGCCAGCGGCAGATCTGTCTCCGGCCCGCAGGCGGGGGCAAACCGCCCCGCCGCGGCGTGCGCCGGCGCCACGCCCGTTGAAGGAACGGACGAATCCGCCACAGCGCACGCACACGCAGCCAAAGCCAGCAAGGGCAGGGTCATAGACCTTCGCATGTCTTCTCCTCTGATCTGTGGACAGCCCTCCGGGCCGCCCTCGGTCACGCTCTCAGTGTCCAACCTCAGACCGATCGCGCCTCCGCCATCGCAGGGCGGGCGGGGCGTCTGACTGGCACAACCGGCCAGTCGCTCCTCTATTGCAGCCTGAGACTGACATTCTCGCCGGAGACAGGAAAGCACCTGCCGAACCGATTGGCAAGAAGAATCACGCAGGCGCCACTCAGTTGCATGAACGGCGGGCCACCAGCGTCCGCTATTCCGCGCCCGCCGCGGCGACCACATGGCTCAACCACCGGTCCGCGATCTTCGCGATCTGCTCGTGGAAGTCCTTCACCCGCTTCACCGGCATGCTCGCGGGCACGTCGTTCACCAGAACGCTGAACGCCACCTTCCGGCCCGTGTCCGAGTCCAGAACGTACCCGGAAAGGCACGAAACGCCATTCAGATACCCGCTCTTGGCCCGCACCTCGTGGTTCAGCGGCGTATCCGCAAACCGCCGGCGAAGCGTGCCATCCTCCCCGCCCACCGGCAAACTCGCGAGGAGCGGCCCCGAAATCGTCGCCTCCGACCCAACCGCCGCCAGCCACTCCGCCACCAGCGCCGGCGACACCTGGTTCCCCCGGCTCATTCCCGATCCGTCTGCAATGACCAGCGACGCCGCGCGGCTGGGTCCCAGCCGCTCCTGGACCGCCATCCGCACCGCCGCGGCGCCCGTGCCCCACGTCCCCGGCTGATCCGTGATCTCGTGCCCCAGCCGCTTGATCAGGGCCTCGGCGTAGAGATTGTGCGAATCCGTGTTGCAGCGCCGCAGAATCACATCCATCTGCGTCCGGATCACCGCCACCACCTGCCCGCCCGACGTGTCCTCGTGCTGGGCAGCGCGGCGAATCCGCGGCTGGCCGAGCCCCGCCGCCGCGATCCGATCGGCCAGCAGACGCCCGAACACCGAGGGCATGTCGTGGAGCGCGACCTCCACCGGCTTCTCCGTCGCCCAGCGCACGTCGCCGAACAGCCTCAGCCGGTTGCTGTCCGCAGCGCGCGACACCCAGAGCGTGTTCGCCCCGGCTGATACCGACTTGGCCTGGTTCTCAAGCGTCAGCCACGGCGCCGAAGGCTGCGTGCGCACCTTCGGACTGACTCCGGGCTGCATCGGAGTCGCGAAGACCGAGAGCACGTTCGCGTGGAAGTTGATGCCGTGGACCTCCGCGCAGTACCAGCGGTTCAGCTGATCCGCGGGCCACGTCGGATGCACCCACTCGTCGTCGAACACGCGTGTATCGAGCACGAGTTCCGTCAGCCCGATCGCGCCCGCGTCCTTCAGGCTCTTCACCCACGCATCGAGCAGGTTCTCGACGCTGAGGTTCATCTCCTGGAGCAGTTCGGGGTCCGCAAACGCCGGGTCTCCCGCGCCGCGCACGATGGCCGTCGGCCCGTTGAGCGCCAGTTCGGTCCGAAACGCAAAGTCCGGGCCGAGGATGGCGAGCGCCGCGCCGCTCGTGAGCACCTTCATGTTGGAGGCGGGGATGAAGTCCCGCTCGGCGTTGAGGCCGGCGAGTGTGTCGCCCGTGGCGGCGTCAATCAGGCAGACGCCGACCGCGCAGTCGCCCAGTCGCGCCGCCGCGAGCGCGTTGCGCACATCGACGTCGAGCGCGCCGCCAAACGCCGCCGCCGCCGATGCGCCCAGCGCAAGCGACCATCCCAGCGCCCGGACAAGGACTGCGGAACGAACAGCGGCCCGTCGTGAGAACGATCCCGCACGTGTCTGCATTCCACTCATGTCGCTCTGCTCCGCTCGCCCGCCGGCCGAGCGGGCTTCGGATCAGGGTATCGGCATTGGAGTCGCGGGCTCTCCAACCGCGGCGACCCGCGGCTGAGCCGCCGCCGGGCCCCGGACGCGGCGTTACACTGCCGCCCGCGCCCGATGCGGCGCGAAGGAGCAACAGAACGGTGGCAGAGCCCAAACCCCTCATCGCATTCGAGGATTTCGCCAAGATCGACCTGAGGGTGGCGCGCATCGTGCAGGCGGAGCCGCATCCGAACGCCGACAAACTCCTGAAACTCCAGCTGGACGACGGATCCGGCCAGCCGCGCCAGATCTGCGCCGGCGTCCGCGCCTACTACAAGCCGGAGGACCTCGTCGGCCGCCTGATCGTGATCGTCGCGAACCTCGCGCCCCGCACGCTCCGCGGCGAGGAAAGCCGCGGCATGCTCCTCGCGGCCAGCGATGCGCCGAAGGACGCCCCCGAGGGCGAGCGCAACGTCGTGATCCTGACGCCCATGGCCGAGGTGGCGACGGGCTCCGTCGTTTCGTAGTGAGTCCGGTGCCGTCGCTTCTCCCGACGTCGAGCACCCCGAGGGATTCCCGCCGCGGGCGAACCTCGAGCGGTACGCCGAGGCCGTCCGCGTGATCGCACAGCGGCATGGGCTCGCGGGGCGCGACGTGGAGTTCTTCGAGCGCGGGTCGGTGATCGTGGCGGCGCTCGGGCCGTTGCATGTGCTCAAACTGGAGACTCCGTTGCACCGCGAGCACCACGACGTGGAGGTCGCCGTGCTGCAGCGCGTCGCGGGCCGTCTTCCGATCGCGACGCCCGAAGTGACCGCCCGGGGCGAACTGGAGTCCTGGCCCTACTTCATCATGTCGCGCGTGCCCGGCGCGCCGCTCGCCGAGGTCTGGAACGAGATTCCGGAACGCGAACGGCTCGCGCTGTGCGAGCGCCTCGGCGAAGTGACCGTTTCCCTCAACGGCGTGCCGGTTGACGGCCTGCCCGGCGCGTGCGGACACGATTACGCCGCATTCCTGGCACGGCAGCGCGAGGAGTGCGTCGCGCGGCAGGCGCGACTCGGCCTCGGCGAACCGTGGCTCGGCCAGATCGAGACGTTTCTGGCGAAATGGGCAGGCTTGCTGGAGCGCGAAGGCGCATCTCTCCTACACACCGAACTGATGCGCGACCATGCGTATGTTGAGCGAGGCAGCCGCGGCTGGGCGCTCTCCGGGCTCATCGACTTCGAGTCGGCCATGGCCGGCCATCCGGAGCATGAACTGGCGTCGGTCGGGCTGTTCGTGACGGGCGGCGATGCGGCATGCTTCCGCGCGTTCCTCCGCGGCTTCGGAGCAAACGAGTCTGAAATAGATCGATCCCTCTCCGAGCGCGCGCTCGCGCACGCGCTCCTCCATCGATCGAGCAACCTGCCTTGGTGGCTGAAGTTGGCGCCGCCCGGGACCGCGCCGCGAACGCTTGATGAGGCGATGCATCGGTGGTGGCGCGTGAACCCGTGAGCGACACTTTGGACCGACCAGAATCCAAATCGCCGAACGCGAGACGAACGACACCGGGTTGACTTGTCCCATTTCACCTGCCGCAGCGCTTGGGGATTCCCGTTGTTCGCAATGGGCAAGGTAGACTCCGCGATCGGAAGGGTCGGGCAAGCCTCACACGAACGCGAGAAGGACTCGGTCAGTTGTTGCTGACGCTCGCGATCCGCGCGAACGCTCTTGTGCGATCCGCGCCCGGGCGCTTGCGATCCTTCAGGAGTCATGCTCATGTTGACGCTGCGCGTGAAGACGTGGATGGTCGCCGTGTCTGTGTGCGCCTCGCTGGCGCCGTTCTCCCTCGCCGACGTGATCGTCTCGAATCTGGCGGAGCCCCTGCGCGCCACAAGCGACGTGGGAAACAACCCGAATCCGAATCCGCCCCCCTCCGGCGCCTCCGAGTGGTCGTGGGCCGCCCAGTCGTTCACAACCGACGAGTCGTCCTACGCGCTCACGCGCATCGACGTCATCGTGGGGGAAGCGCAGGGCGCCCCGGTGATCGTCGCCGAACTTCGGGATGACTCGGGGGGACAGATCGGAGCGCTCATCGTGTCGCTGCTCGCGCCGGATCTTTCCGGTCCGCTCTCGGCGCGCAGCCTGACGCCGGCGGCCGCGATCACGCTGAACCCGAACACGACGTACTGGGTTGTGCTGGGTGTCGAAGCGCCGGGCGATGGCGGTTTCGGCCTGTCCTATGCCAATACGAACCAGTCGGTCGGCGCCGGCGTCATTGCCGCCTTCGGCGATTCCCAGGACTCCGGAGTCACGTGGAACTACGGGACCGATTTTCCATACTTCATCCAGGTCGTCGGAGATCGGCTCGCCGCCTCCTGCCCGCAGGACTTGAACGGCGACGGCGTGGTCAACAGCGCTGACCTCGCGCTGCTGCTCGGCGCGTGGGGACCGTGCCCGCTCTAGGCGGGTCTAGACCGCTTCCGGCTGCGCCAGAATCTCGATCCCATGCCGCGCCGCCGCGGCCAGCAGGCGCTGCAGCCTCGCTTCATCGAAGGGCAGCGGCTCGCTGCCCGCGGCGACTTCATCGCCTGCCTCGGCGATGAAGCCCTCAAAGCCCGCGGGCGAGCACGTGATGACCAGGCGCAGCGATCCGTCGCCGACATTCCGGAAGAAGTGCCGCGATCCCTTCGGCGCCAGCACCGCGTCGCCGCGACGGCCTCGGACGATGCGCCCATCCACGTGGAACTCGGCCTCGCCTTCGAGGATGTAGAACGCCTCGTCCTCGCGCGCGTGCATGTGCGGCGGCGGTCCCTTGCCGGGAGGCGCCACGAGTTCGCACTGCATGTACGCGCCGCCCGTGTCTTCGCCGCTCAGCAGGATGGTGATGACGTCGCCCGCCACGCTGAACGTTCTGCCCGTCGCCGCCGGCGTATGGACCGCGCCGCGCTCGTGTCGCATCGCTCCGCATCCCTCCGAATGGCTCATGTCGAAACCCGCTGCCGAGGGCGACGCACCCGCGGCGCCTCTGAGCTCGACGCCGAACGCCCCCTTCGCAGCATGGGCTTGAGGTACGCCCCCGTGTGCGAGCCCGATGTCCCCGCCACCACTTCTGGCGGCCCCGCCGCGATCACCCGCCCGCCGCCGTCGCCCCCCTCCGGCCCCAGGTCGATGATCCAGTCGGCGCACTTGATCACATCGAGGTTGTGCTCGATCACCACCAGCGTGTTCCCCTGGTCCGCCAGCCGGTTCAACACGCCGAGCAGTTTGCGGATGTCCTCGAAGTGCAGCCCCGTCGTCGGCTCATCGAGCACGTAGAGCGCATGCTCCGACGCCGCCAGCCCGGTTCCTGCGCCCTTGCCCAGTTCGGTGGCCAGCTTCACGCGCTGCGCTTCGCCGCCGGAGAGCGTCGTCGAGGGCTGGCCAAGCGTGATGTAGTCCAAACCCACGTCGTGCAGGCACTGCAGGAAGCGCTGGATCTTCGGGTGGTTCTCGAAGAACACGCACCCGTCCTCAACCGTCATGTCCAGCACCTGCGCGATGGTCTTGCCCTTGTAGTGCACTTCCAGTGTCTCGCGGTTGTACCGCGCCCCGCGGCAGACCTCGCACTCCACGAACACATCCGGCAGGAAGTGCATCTCGATCTTCTTCACCCCTTGACCCTGGCACGCCTCGCAGCGTCCGCCCTTGACGTTGAACGAGAACCGCCCGGGCTCATAGCCGCGGATCTTCGCCTCCTTCGTCATGGCGAAGACGCGCCTGATGTCGTCGAACACACCCGTGTACGTCGCCGGATTGGACCGCGGCGTGCGCCCGATCGGCGATTGATCCACCTCGATGACCCGATCGATCTTCGCAAGGCCCGTCACGCGCGAGTGTTCGCCCGGTTTCACGCGAGAGCCCAGAAGTTCCTTCCGCGCCGCCTGCAGCAGGATGTCGTTGACCAGCGTGGACTTGCCCGACCCCGAAACGCCCGTGACGCAGATGATCCCGCCCAGCGGGAACGAGACGTCGATGCTCTTGAGGTTGTTCTGCCGCGCGCCCTTGACAACCACGGCGCGTTTCTCGCTCAGAGCCCGCCGCTTCCCGGGCGCGGGAGTTTCGATCTCCAGTTCGCCCGACAGGTACCGCCCCGTGAGCGATTCGGGCGCCGCCGCCAAGTCCTCGATCGTGCCCTGTCCGACCACGCGTCCGCCGTGCACGCCCGGCCCCGGGCCCATGTCCACGACGTGGTCCGCGGAGCGGATCATGTCCTCATCGTGCTCGACGACGATCACGGTGTTCCCGATGTCCGTGAGATGCCGCAGCGTCGTGATGAGCCGGTCGTTGTCGCGCTGGTGCAGGCCGATCGTGGGTTCATCGAGCACGTAGCACGCGCCGACCAGGCCGGAGCCCACCTGCGTCGCCAGGCGGATGCGCTGCGCCTCGCCGCCCGAGAGTGTCGCCGTCTTGCGATCGAGCGACAGGTAGTTGAGCCCCACGCTCGCGAGGAAGCCGATGCGGTTGTTGATCTCGCGCAGAATCGCTTCGGCGATGGCCCGCTGCTCGCCCGTGAGCGAAAGCCCCTGCACGATCGTCTGCGCCTGCGTGATGTTCAGGCGTGTGAAATCCGCGATGTTGAGCGCGTGCGCATCCCCGGTGAGCCCGTGCCGCGCCCGGAGTTCAAGCACGTCCTTCGGCAGCGCCTCGCCCGTGCGCAGCAGCACGGAGAGCGATTCGATCTTCAGCCGGTCGCCCAGGCACGTGCGGCACGGCGTCTGCGACATGAAGCCGCTCAGCCACTCCTTGACCGATTCGTTCTCCGTCGAGCCCCACCACTCCATGATGTTCGGGATCACGCCCTCGAAGCGCTTGCCGAAGCGCTCCACATCGGCCGGCGCCGTTCCGTGGAGCAGGATGCGTCGGCGATCTGCGTCGAAGTCCTTCACCGGCCGGTTGAACGAGGCGGCGAAGTCCTTGCAGAATCGCTTCAGTTTGCGATTGAACCACGCCCGCACCGGCCCGTTCTTGGCCCATGCGGCCACTGCGCCCTCCGCGAGGCTCAGCGCATCGTTCGGGATCACCAGCGCCTCGTCGAACTCCATCAGGTTGCCGAGGCCGTCGCACTCCGGGCAGGCGCCGTAGGGTGAGTTGAACGAGAACAGCCGCGGCTCAAGTTCCGAGATCGAGCACTCCGGGTGCTCCGAGCACGCATACTTCTCGCTGTACACCCGGTCCGTCCAGCGCGTCGTGTCCTCGCCCTCCTGAGCGCTCACGACCACCAGCCCGTCCGCCAGCCGCAGCGCCGTCTCGATCGATTCCGCCAGTCGCTGCCGCACATCCGGCTTCAGCACGATGCGGTCGATCACCGCCTCAACCGTGTTGCGCTCGTAGCGCCCGAGGCCCAGCGGATTGTCCCCGCCCTCCTTCAGCGCCTCGCGCAGGTCCACGATCGTGCCGTTCACGCGCGCCCGGATGAGCCCCTGCTTCTGAAGGCCCTCCATCACCTCCTTGTGAAAGCCCTTCTTCCCGCGCACGACGGGCGCGATCACCATCAGCCGCGAGCCCTCGGGCAGCCCGAACACCGCGTCCACGATCTGCGTGGCGCTCGTCGCCTCGATCGGCCGGCCGCAGCGCTCGACCACCGACCCATCCTTGCGCGTCTTCACCGGCGCCCAGCAGGTCGGCCGCCCGCATCGCGCGAAGAGCAGGCGCAGATAGTCGTAGATCTCCGTGCTGGTCGCGACCGTGGACCGCGGGTTGTGGCCGCTCGTCCGCTGCTCGATGGCGATGGTGGGGGGGAGGCCTTCGATGTCCTCCACGTCCGGCTTGCGCAACTGCTCGAGGAACTGCCGCGCGTACGCGGACAGCGATTCCATGTACTTCCGCTGCCCCTCCGCGAAGATCGTGTCGAACGCCAGCGACGACTTGCCGGAGCCCGAGAGCCCCGTCACCACCACGAGGCGATCGCGCGGAATCTCCACGTCGATGCCCTTGAGGTTGTGCTCCCGGGCGCCTCGGATCCTGATGACTCGTTCGGGCGAGATCTGACCGTTGGGAGAGGGGGTTTTCGTGCGCACGACCGGCGTGGTTCCTCCGTGACAGCGATCATACGCAGGCGAGCAGGACCCGAACGGCCGGAGGCTCCCTTCAGACCGCCCGCGCGCCCGCCAGGCGACCCGCCAAGGGCCTCCCGCCCACCGAATCGGCGTGAATGGCGCCCCCGGAGGCCTCGATCTCCTCTTGGCTCATCCGCAGGCCCGCCACCACCGATTCCGCGTTCCGCCGCCAGGTAAACCGCCGCTCCACCAGTTCCCGCCCGGCCCGACCCATGGCGCCCAGGTCTGCATCCAGGAGGGCGTACCGCAGCTCCTCCGCCAGCGCCGGCGCATCCTTTGGCGGGACGATCCACCCGTGCTCGCCGTGCTCGATTTCCGACGCCATCCCGCAACTGCTGGTCAGGATGATCGGCGTCTCGGCGCCCAGCGCCTCCGCGTACACCAGCCCGAAGGGCTCATCCCAACTGGGCAGGGCGAACAGGTCCGCCCAAACGAGGCGCTGAAGGAACTCGTTTTGCGACATGGCGCTCAGAATTTCCACTCGTTCCGCGATTCCGAGGCGCTCGATCTGGGCGCGCACGGCGGCCGGAGGCGCGCCGACGAACACGAGCAGCGAATTCGGCACATTGGCGCGTGAAAACGCATCCACGAGCACCGCGTGGCCCTTTCGCTCGATCGGCGCCCCCGCGCACAGGATCACGCGCTTGCCCTTCCAGTGCTCGGGTCGCGGCGTCCGGCGCTGCTCATCCGTCGGCAGGCATGCGCCATTCGGGATGAACAGCGTGTGTTTCAGCCCCAAACCGTCCCGCAACTGCGAAAGCAGGTTTTTTCCGACCACAAAGATGGCCTGCGCCTCCGAAACCACGTCGCAGTAGAACCGCCCCTCCCGCGTCCGCGGATTCCGAGGCAGGACATCGTGCTCGATGATGGCGTAGGGAAGGCCCATCCGCTGCGACATCCGCCGCGCCAGGTCGCCCCACAGCGCCGCGTTGTGAAAAATGAGCGCATCCGGCTCAAAAGGCGCAACGGCGCGATCCAGACGGCGCCCCATGGTGAGCGAAAGGGCCCGGCCGGTCAGGCGCGGGGCCCGCGGGGCCACCTGCAGGCGTACGAAGCGCGGGTGGCCGTACAGAGCGCGCACAACTCGCGTTTTTGCGCCCAGAAACTCGTATTCGAGCGGTCTTTCCGCGTGATCGCGCAGCCTTGGCACGGCCCGGCCCAGCCACCGGGGCACATAGGGGGTCATGGCCACCAGAAGCGTGGGGGCGCCGGCCTGGGTCAACGCCGCGGCTTGGTGGGCGTTGTAGATCGAGAGCCCCGGGCGCTTCGGCCACGGCGCCGCCATGGTGCAGAGCGCGATGCGCATGGCCGAATCTACCGCTCAATTCCCGGCGCACGGAGTGCAGAAAACGTCAAGAATGCGCTCGCCGTGCGTTCAGACACGGTGAACGCGCGAGGAAAGAGTTGTTTCGGCTCACTCACGGCGCCCACGCGCCGATCACGATCGCCAGATCCGAGGCAGAAACCGCGCCGTCGCCGTCCAGATCCGGTCCGCACAGGCCCTTGCCGGGGCAATCGCCCCATCCGCCGAGCGTGAGGGCGATATCGCCGGCGTTCACCACGCCATCGCCGTCCACGTCGCCGGGGGAGACGGGAACCACTTCGAAATCGACGGCGACGAGGTCGGTGAAGCCATCGCCGTTGCCGACGCGAATTTCGACGCGCTGGCCAGCGGAAAGGGGGATGGCCGCGGAAAACTCGACCGGCGGCTCATTGAGGATGACTGGGGTCTCGAAAAGCGTGGCGCCGCCGACGATGTGGAGGCGGGCGTCGGCGAGGTTGTCGAAGGGGGCCCAGAAGCGGACCGCGACGCGGTGGCGACCGGTCGCGGGGGTGGTGAAGCGGATGGCGCCCTGGAGGTCGCAGGGGCCGGTCCCGACGTAGACCTGGCCGACCTCGCCGGGGAGCCACTCGGCGGGGGCGACTTTTTTCCACTGCGTGTCCCAGAAATGATTCGGCGGCACAGGATCGCGCAGGACCGGGCTGGGGTTGGGGCAGGGCACGCCGGGGGGGTAGACATCCCAGAAATCCGCGGCGAGCTGGTAGACCTCGGGATTCTCGATATCGAAGGCGGAAACGTTGAACGCGGGGCTGAGGCCGACGACCCAGCCGAAGGACCAGGGGCCGTTCGGGTTGACGCCGATGACGAGGCCGGACGAGGCGTCGAAGGCGACGGCGGCGGGCGCGAGGAGCGCCGCAGTGGCGGAGAGAACACCGGCGAATCGGGAGCGCAGTGACATTGACCAACCTCCTTCAGGATCCCCACTGGCGATTGACGAGCCGCGGGCGGGGCGGCGCTCAGGGAGTGATGTCGCGGCGGGCGGGGGGCCTTGCAGGACTTGCTAGCGGCGGAGCGGGCCGGATCGTTTCGATCGTTTTTTGCGATTTGCGCCCGGCGCGCCGGGTTTTGACGCCTTCGGCGCTGTTTTGTCACCGTCGAACGAGGCATCGAGATCGGAGAGGCGCAGTTTGCCCTCGCCGGGGGTTGACGACGGCAGTTCCTTGAGTTTCTTAACGCGATCGCGGAGTTGCGCGGCTTTTTCGAACTCGAGGCCCTCCGCGGCTTTGAACATCTCGTCTTCGAGGATACGGACGAGTTCATCGCGCTCGAAGGCGGGCTCATCGGCCTTGACGGCTTCGCGGGCGGTGCGGCGGGCCTTGAGTTCGAGTTCGAGGCCGCGTTTGATCGCGGACACGACGGTCTGGGGCGTGATGCCGTGCTCGCGGTTGTAGGCGAGTTGCTTGGCGCGGCGGCGCTCGGTCTCGTCGATGGCGGCCTGCATGGCGGGCGTCATCTTGTCGGCGTACATCACGACGCGGGCGTTGACGTTGCGGGCGGCGCGGCCCATCTGCTGGATGAGGCTGGTGGGGCTGCGGAGGAAGCCTTCCTTGTCGGCGTCGAGGATGCAGACGAGGGAGACTTCGGGGAGGTCGAGGCCTTCGCGGAGGAGGTTGACGCCGACGAGCACATCGAAATCGCCCTCGCGCAGTTCGCGGAGGATCTGCACGCGCTCGAGGGTATCGATCTCGCTGTGCAGGTAGCGCACGCGCAGGCCCTGCTCATCGAGGTAGTTGGCGAGGTCTTCGCAGAGGCGCTTGGTGAGCGCGGTCACGAGGACGCGCTCGCCCTTGGCGGCGCGCTCGCGGCAGCGTTCGATGAGGTCGGCCACCTGTCCGCGGGCGGGGCGGATGTCGATCTCGGGATCCACGAGGCCGGTGGGGCGGATGACCTGCTCGGCCACTTCACCTCGGACGCGCTCCAGTTCGTAGGGGCCGGGCGTGGCGCTGACGAAGAGGACCTGGGGGACGAAGGCCTCGAATTCTTCGAAGCGCAGGGGGCGGTTATCGAGGGCGCTGGGGAGGCGGAAGCCGTGCTCGACGAGCACGCCCTTGCGCTGCTGATCGCCGTTGTACATGGCGCGGATCTGTGGGAG
>CAZGVW010000161.1:0-6713 GCA_964529265.1 uncultured Phycisphaeraceae bacterium | reverse complement strand
GGGTGGTGCGGTGGGGGTTGGGTGTTGAGGCGCGCGGGGGGCGCAGGTGGGGCGCGCGGGGGGTCAGGCGTCGCGTTCGTGGCGCTGCTGGGCGAGGCGGACTTCGTCGCTGAGGACGACGACGCCGCGGCTGACCTCTCGGATGCTCGTCATGAGGGCGGCGGCGTCGTCATTCTTCGACATGTATCCCCATGCGCCGGAATCGAGGCCGCGGTCGAGATACTCGACTTCGATGTGGCCGCTGAGCATGAGGATGCGGGCGTTTGGACAGGTTGCCGAGATGAGCAGCATGAGCGCGAAGGTATCGACGCCGGGGATATCGATATCCATGAGGAGGACATCCGGGCGGCAGGCCTGGACGCGGGCGAGGATATCGTCTTCATCGCCGCGGGCCGAGCCGGCCCAGACGAGTGCGCGTTCGGCGGTGACGCGACGGCGGAGGGCATCGGCGACGAGTTCGTTGTCATCGACGCACATGACTCTGATATCGCGGTCAGACTGCATTCGCGCTCCCTGAGGTGATGGACTTGGCGCGGACGGCTTCGTTGATCTTCGCGCGGAGGACGGAGGGTCTGGCGTCGGGATCGACCTGGATGACGCAGGGATCGTTCGACGCGGCTGCATCCGCGGAATCAGTGATCCAGAGATCGTGGGGGGCGTTGGCGGGCTCGTGGCGCACTTCGACCCGGTGGGCCGCGAGGATGGAATCCACGTGAGCGCGGAGGCGGCGATCGCTGAGTGTGACGAGCGCCACGCGTCGCACCGGCTGGGCGGCAGCGTCGTCGGGGCGCGCGGCGATCGGGAGGCGGAGGATCACGGTTGTGCCGGCTCCCGGGGCGGTCTGTATTTCCATGGCGCCGCCGACGCGGTTCAGCAGGCCGCTTACGAGCGCGAGGCCGAGGCCGGCGCCGATTTCCCGCGTCTTGGTCGTGAAGAACGGCTCCGTGCATCGTTCTCTGGCGTGGTCGGGCATTCCGGGCCCGTTGTCGGTGACGGAGAGGATGAGGCCGTCGTCGCTGGGGACGACCTCCATGAGCACGCGGCCATCCTCGCGGCCGCAGAGGGCATCGCCTGAGTTCTGGACGAGGTTGAACACGATCTGGGTGAGCGCGGCTTTTCCGATGTGGGCGCGAGGCAGGTCGGGCGGGACTGAGGCCGTCAGGATGGTCGGCCGCCGGACGCCATTCCGAATCATGCCCTGTGCATCAGACCACCACTCGGCGATGTCGGTGTTGAGGTCTTCAACGCGCTCGCTTTCGGGATCGATCGCCAGGAGGCGCAGACTCCTGGCGAGGCGCTGCAGATACTCGGACGCGGTCCGGATGGCGCCGACATCCTCGCGCACCTCGCTGGGCAGGTCGTGGGACTCGATGGCGTCGAGGCGCATTCGCACGGGCAGGAGGAGGTTGCCGATATCGTGGCCCAGCCCGGCCGAAAGGGCGCCCATCGCGGTGAGGCGGTCGGCCAGGCGGAGCTGCTGACTCGCGCGACGAAGTTCCTCGGTGCGCTCCGCCACGATGTTCTCGAGCGTCTCGCGGTCGCGGGAGAGGACCTGCTGGGCCTCGCGCTGGTCGGTGACGTCGGTGCAGGTGCAGAACCAGCGGACGACTACGCCATTATGCTCGGTCATGGGGAAGCCGTGGGAGAGGAACCAGCGGTACTCACCGGTCTTCCCCCGGATCGGCAGGGTGTCCTCCCACGGGGCGCCGGCGCGGATGGATTCCCTGAGCCGGTTGATGGCGCGATCCGCGTGCTCGGGGTGCAGCAGCCAGGTCCACCCCCAGCCCGCGAGGTCTTCCGGCGCGGCGCCCGCGTAGGACAGCCAGCGCTTGTTGAGCCAGAGCACCTGCCCTTCGCCATCGGCGACGCATACGAGCTGCGAGATGTTGTCCGCGAGCGTTCGGAACCGCTCTTCGCTCTCGCGCCGAGCGCGCTCGGCGGCCTTCTGCTCCGTCACATCGACAAGCATATTGACGGCGCCGATGATCGCGCCGCGGTCATCGAGCATCAGCTCCGGATGAGGAAGAACGGTCCGGCGCGAACCATCGGGCCGCTCGATGGTGATCTCCACTCCGCGGACTGCCCGCCCGGTGCGCAGAGCGACCGCCATCGGGCAGTCCTCGAAGGGCATCGACTCTCCATTCGACCGCAGAATCCGGCTTGATCCACACCACTTGTCAACGCCGATCTCCGGCGTCCGGCCCCACAGGTCCACCGCAGCCTGGTTGTACAGGGTCACGCGGCCGTTGACGTCGGTCGTATACACCGCGGCGGGCAGCGCGTGCGCCAAATCGCGATATCGCCGTTCGCTTTCCCGAAGCCGCGCGTTCGAGGCTTCGAGATCCACGGTGCGATGCGCGACCCGCTGCTCGAGCTCACGATTCAGCCGCGCCAGTTGGTCGGACTTCTTGTAGAGTTCGACAAACACTGCCACCTTGGCCCGCAGGATCTCCGGGACGACAGGCACCGGGATGTAGTCAACCGCGCCGAGGCTGTAGCCCCGGAGGCAATCCGCCTCACTGAGATGAACTGCGGAGATGAAGATGATCGCCGTCCGCGCAAAGCGCGGATGGTTCCGAATCAGCTCCGCGAGGGCGAAGCCATCCATCCCCGGCATGCAGATGTCCATGAGGACGACGGCGATGTCCTCATCCAGGAGGATCTTCAGCGCATCCTCCGCCGAGTTCGCCTTCACGACCGCTTCGCCAAGAACGCTGAGGATCGCGTCGAGGCTCAGGAGCTTCGACGGCTGATCGTCAACGATGAGAATCTTGGCCTTGGGCGGCGCGTTCATGACGGACTGCTTCATCGATGGAGCCACATGCGCAGGACGGACAGCAACTGCTCGGTGTTCACGGGTTTGGCCAGGTAGTCCGAAGCGCCCGCCTCGAGGCACTTCTCACGATCTCCCTTCATGGCCTTCGCCGTGAGGGCGATGATGGGCAAGCGGACAAACCGCTGATTCGCCCGGATGGCGCGCATGGTCTCATAGCCGTCGAGCTCCGGCATCATGATGTCCATGAGCACAATGCAGATGTCGGGCGTCGATTCCAGAATCTGGATGGCCTCATGGCCCGTGCTGGCCGCCTTCACGCTCATGCCGCGGCGCTCGAGCACGCTGCTCAGCGCGAAGATATTGCGCACATCGTCATCGACGACCAGGACGGTTCTTCCGGCCAGGGCGTCGTCGGACCGGTGCAGTCGATCGAGCATACTCCGCTTCGACTCAGGGAGCCCGGCGACATTGCGGTGCAGGAACAGCGCGGTCTCGTCGAGCAATCGCTCCGGCGACTCCACTCCCTTCACCACGACGCTTCGGGCGAGCGTGTGCAGGGTCGTGTCCTCATCGGGCGACAGTTCGCGCCCCGTGAACACGATCACCGGCACTTCGCCGACGTCGGGATCCTCCTTGATGTGCTCCAGAACCTCGAAGCCGCTCATATCGGGAAGGCGGAGGTCGAGCACGATGCAGTCGTACTCGATGTGGTGCATGGCGTCGAGCGCCTTGACACCGGTGTCCACGATGTCAATGTCGATGTCGTCATGGGCCAGCAGCTCGCGGACGCTCATCTGCTCGGCCGCATCGTCCTCGACGATGAGCAGCCGTCGGCGGCGAGGAACGGCGAATCGCTTCAGGCGCTCCAGTGATTCACTCAGCGCCTCGGCGGTCGCCGGCTTGGTCATGAAACTGAACGCGCCGCGCGCGAGGCCGTGCTGCCGATCCTCGTCGAGCGTGATCACCTGAACGGGGATGTGGCGAGTGAGCGGATCCTGCTTCAGTTGGTTGAGCACGGCCCAGCCCAGCATGTCGGGAAGGAACACGTCGAGCGAAATGGCCGTGGGGGCAAACTCGCGCGCCAGGGCGATCCCGTCCGAGCCGCGGCAGGCCACCAGCGTCTTGAGACCGACGTTGTGGGCAAGGTCCGCGAGCACCCGCACGTAGTGGATGTCATCGTCGATGATCAGCAGGGTGGAGTCGTCCGGACCGATGTCATCGCGGTCGTCAACCACGACCTCGGCGATGGATTCCGGCGATCCGCTCTCGACGACGCTCGGCAGCAGTCTGGGCGTGGCCGAGCCCTCTCGATCCCGCCGGATGAGCGGCGTCGACGGGCCGCTGTACTTCAGCGGCAGGTACAGGGTGAACGTGCTGCCGACGTTCGGCGTGCTGGCGATCTGAATCTCGCCGCCCAAGAGGTTGGCCAGCTCGCGGCTGATGGCGAGGCCCAGCCCGGTGCCGCCGTACTTCCGGCTCGTGCTCGCGTCGGCCTGCTGGAACGCCTCGAAGATGATGCGCTGCTTCTCCAGCGGGATGCCGATGCCCGTATCGATCACGTCGAAGGCGACGACAGACGCGGCCGCCTCCAGCGTCGGATGATCGGTAGTCCATCCCTCTTGCGCTGGTCGAATGCGGAGCCTGACCCCTCCTTCCGCCGTGAACTTGAAGGCGTTCGAGAGGAGATTCTTGAGGACCTGCTGCAATCGCTTGGCGTCGGTCACGATGGTGCGGCCGAGGTTCTCGTCCACCAAAGCCTCGAACGTCAGATGGCGATTCTCCGCCTCATGGCGGAACGTCCGGCTGACCATATCCAGCAGGCCTGCGAACGAGACCTCTTCGGCCTCGACGGACACGGTGCCCGACTCGATCTTCGAAAGATCGAGGATGTCGCTGATGAGATTCAGCAGATCGGTTCCGGCGCCATGGATCGTCCGCGCAAACTCGACCTGCCTGGAGGAGAGATTGCGGTCATGATTGTCGGCCAGCTGCTGCCCGAGAATGAGGATGCTGTTGAGCGGCGTGCGCAGTTCGTGCGACATGTTCGCGAGGAACTCGGACTTGTACTTCGACGTGAG
Source organism: uncultured Phycisphaeraceae bacterium (assembly GCA_964529265.1). GTDB lineage: Bacteria > Planctomycetota > Phycisphaerae > Phycisphaerales > UBA1924 > CAZGVW01. The sequence continues at coordinate 1,859 of CAZGVW010000161.1, read as the reverse complement.
GGCGAGTTCCGCGGCCTTCTCTTCGAGGGCGCCGCGGGCTTGCTCGATCTCGTCGTTCTTCCGCTCGACCTCCGCGTTCTGCTCCGCCAGCTGCTGCGCCTTCTGCGCGAGCTGATCGTTCGTCTGCTGCAGCTCTCGCTTCTGCGACTGCAACTCCGCGGCGAGCTGCTGGGACTGCTCGAGGAGCCGCTCCGTCTGCATCGTGACCTCGATGCTGTTGAACAGGATTCCCATGCCCGCCGTGAGCTGCTCGACGAAGGCGAGATGGGCCGCCTCGAACTCCTTGAGGGAGGCCAGCCCGAGCACGGCCTTGACCTGGCCCTCGTACGCGACGGGAAAGACGACGACGCTCCGCGGCGGGGCGGAGAACATGGTGGCGTCGATGGGGACGGTGTCCTTCGGAATGTCCTTCACGAGGATGCGCCTGGCGTCCGCGGCGCACTGACCCAACAAACCCTCTCCCAGACCCAGCCTCTCGGGCGTTCCGTTCTGCCTCGCGCTTCCGTAGCTCGCAAGCACTCGAAGGTGCGGCGGAGCGTCCTGCGCGTCCGGCGCCAGCTGGTAAATCGCGCCCTGGTGCGCATCGATCAGGGGAACGAGTTCGCCCAGCAGCATCCTGCCGACGGTCACGAGGTCGCGCTGGCCCTGGAGCATGTTGGTGAATCGGGCCAAGTTGGTCTTGAGCCAATCCTGCTCGGTGTTGCGCTCCGTGGTGAGACGGAGGTTGCCGATCATCGTGTTGATGTTGTCCTTCAGCTCGGCCACTTCGCCCCGGGCCTCGACCTGAATCGATCGTGTGAGGTCGCCCTTCGTCACGGCGGTCGCCACTTCGGCGATGGCGCGGACCTGGGTGGTGAGGTTGGCCGCGAGCAGGTTCACGTTGGCGATGAGGTCTCTCCACGTGCCCGAGGTGCCGGGGACGTTCGCCTGCCCGCCCAGCCGGCCCTCCACGCCCACTTCGCGGGCCACGCTGGTCACCTGCTCCGCGAAGATCGCCAGTGTCTCCGTCATGCTGTTGATGGTCTCGGCGAGCGCCGCGATCTCCCCCTTGGCCTTGACCGTCAGCTTGCGCTTGAGGTCGCCGTTGGCCACGGCCGTGACGACCTTCACGATGCCGCGGACCTGCTCGGTGAGGTTCGCGGCCATGACGTTGACGTTGTCCGTGAGGTCTTTCCACGTGCCGGCGACGCCGGAAACGACCGCCTGCCCGCCCAGTTTGCCCTCGGTGCCCACGTCGCGGGCCACGCGCGTCACTTCCGAGGCGAAGGCGTTCAGCTGGTCCACCATCGTGTTGATGGTGTTCTTGAGTTCGAGGATCTCGCCCTTCACGTCCACGGTGATCTTGCGCGACAGGTCGCCACGCGCGACGGCCGTGGTCACTTCCGCGATGTTGCGCACCTGGCCCGTGAGGTTGCGCGCCATCGAGTTCACGTTGTCGGTCAGATCCTTCCACGTGCCCGCCACCCCCGGCACCTGGGCCTGACCGCCCAGTTTCCCTTCGGTGCCCACCTCGCGGGCGACGCGGGTCACTTCCGAGGCGAAGGCGTTCAGCTGGTCCACCATGACGTTGATGGTGTTCTTCAGCTCGAGGATTTCGCCCTTCACGTCCACGGTGATCTTCTTGGAAAGGTCGCCGCGCGCCACGGCGGTGGTCACCTCGGCGATGTTCCGCACCTGACCCGTCAGGTTGGCGGCCATGAAGTTCACGTTGTCGGTGAGGTCTTTCCACGTCCCGGCCACGCCCTTCACCTGCGCCTGGCCGCCGAGCTTGCCTTCCGTACCCACCTCGCGGGCCACGCGGGTCACTTCCGAGGCGAAGGAGTTCAGCTGGTCCACCATGGTGTTGATGGTGTTCTTCA
>CAZGVW010000160.1:0-7885 GCA_964529265.1 uncultured Phycisphaeraceae bacterium | reverse complement strand
CGTGTTGTTCTCGAACGTGCCCAGACCCTCCGCGTCGATCGCCTGCGGTGGAACGTCGAGGACATCCTGCACCACCGCTTCGCTCGCTTCATTCGTCGTGAAGAACGCCAGCCGGAAGTGCACCGCTTCCCCCGCGTCGAGCCCCGACCCCGGTGCGATGTCGAACTTCACAATGCTCCGCGGCCCCACCGCCTGGTACGACCCGAACGCCGGCTGACGCACGAGCAAACCCGTCGCCACGCCCGCATCGGCGCCGCCCGATGCGCTCGGGGACTGAATGGATGCGCCAAGCGCGGCGGCCATCGCGCCGCACACAATGCAAAAACGGTGACTCATGGTTGTCCTCTTCCGCCGGCGGCTCCACCACCTGCTCGCCCCGCCCTCGCCCGGACCGCCTTCACCGAGTGCGGGTGCATCGCAAAACGACTCTCACCCGCGCGGCCATCGCCGCCCTCGGGCTCTTTCCCAGCACGTCCATAAATACCGCGCATCCCCTTCCGCCACAAGGGTTTTTCGCGGACCCGCCTGTCCCGCGCAAGTCACCCACCTGAGGGCCCCTCCAGGCGCTCCCAAGCCCCCTTCGGGTGTCACCGCGCGCCGGACCGTGGCTGCATGACCAGCTCCAAAGGCACTTCCTGGCCGTCCCGCAGCACCACCACCGTCACCTTGTCGCCTGGTTTGTGGCCCGCCAGCCGCCCCATCATCGCCTGAACATCCGCCAGTTCCTCGCCGCCCCACCGGATGATCCGGTCGCCCGCCTTCATGCCCCCCTGCGCCGCCGTCGTGTCCGGCGATACGGAGCCCACCAGCACGCCCGGCGTGTCGTCAGCGTAGTCCCCCGGCGCAATGCCCAGGCGCACCGTCACGCCGCGCAGGCTGCCCGTCTGGCCGCGCCCGCCGCTGATCGCGTGATACGCCAGCCGCTCATCCGTCGTCGCGAGCGCGAACGCGATCTCGCCCACCAGCCGCGCCACCGCCGCCGCGCCCGCGAAGTTCACCGTCGATCCCACGTCATGCACCGTGTGATACTCACGGTGCGTCCCCGTGAAGAAACCGAGCACCGGCACATCCACCTCCAGGAACGCCGCCTGGTCGGAGGGCATCGCCCCGCTCTCCCTGATCGAGGCGTTGATCCCCGATCGCGCGACGATCGGCTCAATCAGGCCGCGCATGCGATCGCCCGTGCCCGCGCCGCTGATCTCCAGCCCCTGCTTGCTCCGCAGCCGCCCGATCATGTCCATGTTCAGCATCGCCTGAACCCGCGAAAGGTCGATCGACGGCGATCTCACGAAATGCCGCGCCCCCAGCAGCCCCATCTCCTCGGCGCTGAACGCCAGGAACAGAATCGATCGCGCATTCGCGTGATCCGGCAACTCCTCATACCGCTCGCTCAGCCTCTGCGCCAGCAGCAGCAGGCCGGACGTTCCCGAAGCGTTGTCATCCGCGCCCGCGTGCACCTCGCCCCGATGGTCGGGGCTGCGCGTGCTGCGCCCGACGCCGAAACCGATGTGGTCGTAGTGCGCCCCGATCACGATGTATTCGTCCGCCAGATTCCCCCGCCCGCGCAGCACGCCCCCGATGTTCTCCGTCGGAATCTGCGATTTTTCCGTGTCCACCGTCATCCGGAACCGCGCCCGCGGCAGCTCGATCGACTTCGCCTCGCCCGAATCCGCCAGCCGCCGCAGCTCCATCAGCGATCGCCCCTCAACGTCCGCCGCGCGCACCAGGTCATCCGCCGCGTCCGTCGTCAGCATGATCACCGGCGCCTCCAGGCTGCCGATCCGCGACGATTCCTGCACGCTCATCAGCCTCGACATCCGCGAGTCATCCGCCCCCGGCGCATTCACCAGAATCACACCCGCCGCGCCCCGCTCCACCACCGCCTCCATCTTCGGCATCAGCCCCGCGCGATACGTCCACGAATCGTTGTCCGACCACAGGCTCCGCCCGCTCCCGCTCATGGGCTCGAACCGCAGCACGATCGCGATCTTCCCCGTCAGATCATCGTGCGGCCCGAAACTGCTGTAGTCCTCGGGCCCCTCCCCGATCGCATACCCCGCGAACACCAGCCCCCCTTCGACCTCCCCGTTCGCGCCGAACGCCATCGGGTTGAAGTCATCCTCCCACACCAGTTCGCGCTCCTCGCCCTCCGATTCCACACTCCACGACGCCCGCGCATCGTTCACCACCGTGTCGCCCGGCGCCGAGAACTCCTGCCTGAACAACCTGTTCGCCTCGATCACTTCCTCCCCGCCCGGCGCCGTGATCACCTCCGGAAACGCCGGCTCGAGCCCGAACGTCACGAAGTAGTCCTCGATGTACGCCGCCGCACGCTCGATCCCCGCCGTCCCCGGCGCGCGACCCTCGAACCACGGGTTCGCCAGCGTCGTCAGGTGCGCGTGAATCACCTTCACGTCATCACCCGCATCCTCCAGCGTCTCCGCGATCCCGTCATCCGGCGTGACCACCGCCACCTCAGCCCTCGGCGCCGCCGCCGCGCCCGCCTCACCCTCCGCCACCGGCCTGCTCATCACCCGATCCGTTGACGAGCACCCCGCCCCCACAACCCCCAGCGCCGCCAGCGCCATCGCAACCAACCCGGCGCCCCGGAACGGCAGTTCAACCTTCGGCGTAGTCCTGGCCATGAATCTCGTTCCTTCTTTGAGGTGGGAGGCTCGTTCGCGCCACAGCGCCGCCCGCAATCTGCGCACAGCGCCGGAGCCCAAACCATAGCCATACCCGGCGCCCGCCGGAAGCGTTGCGGCCCCGCATTCCGCCCGCGTACACTCACTCTCAGATTGCGGCGAGACCGGCCCGCCCGTCGGCCGCAAAACGCTCGAAAAACCCCGCGATTCGCGCTCCGGCGCCCGCGGCAAACCCGCCCGCCGCCCGCGATTCCGCCTCTCTTCCGACCCTCCCGATTTCCTCATCTGGCCCCGGAGCCGCCCACCCCCATGGACTACACCTCGATCACGCCCGACCAGCGCGCCCACATGCTCCGCACCATCGGTGTCCCCGATGTCGCCGCGCTCTTCGCCGCGATTCCCCCCATCTTCCGCTTCTCCGGGCCCCTCAACCTCCCCCCCGGCGCCTCAGAACTCGAACTCCAGCGCCGCATCGGCGCCCTCTCCAGGCAAAACAAGGGCGCCGACACCATGGCCTGCTTCATGGGCGCCGGCGCATACGACCACTTCGTCCCCGCATTCATCGATCAGATGATCTCCCGCGGCGAGTTCCTCACCGCCTACACGCCCTATCAGGCCGAGGCCTCCCAGGGCATGCTCCAGGCCTTCTTCGAGTTCCAGACCCAGGTCGCCCGCCTCACCGGCCTCGATATCTCCAACGCCTCCCTCTACGAAGGCGCCTCCGCCGCGGCGGAAGCCGTCGGCCTCGCGATGAACGCCACCGGCAAGCGCCGCGTCCTCGTCGCCGGCAACATCCACCCGGACACACTCTGGGTCGTCCGCACCCATCTGGGCGACCTCCCCGCCGAACTCGTCCTCATCCAGCCGGGCAAGAACGGCCTCATCGACCCCGCGGATATCGCCAAAGCCGCGAACGATGACACCGCCTGTGTCGTCATCCAATCACCAAACGTCTTCGGCCTCATCGAAGACTGGGACGCCTGCTTCAAAGCCCTGCAATCCAAGGCCGCCGCCGGCGCGCGACCCCTCAACATCGCCATCTTCAATCCCATCGCCTGCGCCCTCCTGCGCAACCCCGGCGCGTGCGGCGCCGATATCGCGTGCGGCGAAGGCCAGCCCCTCGGCATCCCCCTCCAGTTCGGCGGCCCCTACCTCGGCCTCTTCGCCGCGCGCAAGGAGTTCATCCGCCGCATGCCCGGCCGACTCGTCGGCCAGACCGTCGATTCCTCCGGCCGCCGCGCCTTCGCACTCATCCTCCAGACCCGCGAGCAGCACATCCGCGGCGCCAAGGCCACCTCCAACATCTGCACCAACCAGGGCCTTCTCGCCCTCCGCGGCACGATGTACATGACCGCCATGGGCCCGAACGGCGTCCGCTCCGTCGCCGAGCAGTGCTGGCACAAAGCACACTACCTCGCCGCGGAAATCGCCAAGATCAAGGGCTACGCCCGCAAGCACCAGGCCGAGTTCTTCCACGAGTTCGTCGTCACCTGCCCCAGGTCCGCGAAGGACATCATCACCGCCGCGCGCAAGCAGCACATCCTCCCCGGCGTCGATCTTTCCACCGATCGCGTCTCCCGCATCGGCGCAACCAACGAACTCCTCATCACCGTCACCGAAAAGCGCACCAAGGAAGAAATGGATGCGCTCCTCAATGTCCTGCGCTCCCTGTCCTGATGCACCCATGCCCCGCGCCATGCCCATCTTGGCTCTCATCAGCGCCGCCGCCGTCAGCGCGCTGTGCGCACTGGGGTGCCGTGGTTCATCGAGCGCCTCGCTCGATGAGCCACGACGTGACGCATCCAACATCGACATCGACACCGTCCACATGATCCCCCGCCGCCCCATCTCCACCTACTCCATCGTCGCCCGCGACGCCGCCACCGGCGCCCTCGGCGTCGCCGTCCAGAGCCACTGGTTCAGTGTCGGCCCCGTCGTCCCCTGGGCCGAATCCGGCGTCGGCGCCGTCGCCACCCAGAGCCTTGTCGAAATCTCATATGGCCCCCTCGGCCTCGACCTCATGCGCGGCGGCAAATCCGCGCCGCAGGCACTCGCCGCGCTCCTCGCCGCGGATGAAGGTTCCGCCGTCCGCCAGGTCGCCATGATCGACGCCGAAGGCCGCGTCGCCGCCCACACCGGCGCCCGCTGCATCGCCCACGCCAATCACGTCACGCAGACCTGCCCCGATGGCGCCGTCATCTCCTGCCAGGCCAACCTCATGGGCCCCACCGGTGTGCCCGAAGCCATGGCCGCCGCCTTTCAGCGCACAACCGGCGATCTCTCCACCCGCCTCCTCGCCGCGCTCGAAGCCGCGCAGGCCACCGGCGGTGATGTCCGCGGCAAGCAATCCGCCGCCATCCTCGTTGTTTCAGGCCAGCCGTCAGGCATGAAATGGCGCGACCGCCTCGTCGATCTCCGCGTCGAGGATCATCCCGATCCCGTCGTCGAACTCACGCGCCTCCTCCACCTCCGCAAGGCCTATGACCACATGGATGAGGGCGATAAGGCCATCGAAAAGAACGATGTCGCGGGCGCGCTCGAGCATTACTCCGCCGCCATGGCCATGGCGCCCCACATCGCCGAGATGCGCTTCTGGACCGCCGTCTCCCTCGTCAACGCCGGCGAAATCGAGCAATCCGTGCCCCTCTTCGCCGAGTCCTTCGCCGACGATTCCCCCGGCGCCGATTGGCGCGAGACGCTCCGCCGCCTCCCCGCCTCCGGCCTCTTTCCGGACGACCCCGCCCTCATGCAGCGCATCCTCGCCCTGCCCGCGAAGAAACACTCACGCACGCCCGCGCGCTGAATCGCGCTCTCAATGAAGTGCCCCAGATGAAGGATCGAAGAGAAGTGAGCCCCATGACCACCATTCCGAGTTCACCGCCGTCTTCGCCTCGCGCCTCCGCCGCGGCTGCAGCATCCGTGGATTCCGGGGGCTTTGTCGAATCCAAGCCCCACGCCGCCCACGCCGAAACCCGCGGCGAGCGCCCCATCGAGCCCACCGTCTTCGAGAAGTCCTCCCCCGGCGCGCACGCCGTCGATCTCCCCCCGCTCGATGTCCCCGCCGCGCCCCTCCCGAGGCCCCTCGCCGGCGTCGCCCCCGCGTGGCCGGAACTCGGCATGCTCCAGGTCATCCGCCACTACACGCACCTCTCCCAGCGCAACTTCTCCATCGATGGCGAGTTCTATCCCCTGGGCTCGTGCACGATGAAGTTCAACCCGCGCATCAACGAATACGCCGCGGCTCAGCCCGGCTTCACCGGCGCCCACCCCCTCCAGGACGATGAGGACATCCAGGGCGTCCTCCGCGTGCTCTTCGAAACCCGCCAGTTCCTCCAGGACATCGCCGGTCTTCACGAGGCAAGCCTCCAGCCCGCCGCGGGCGCGCACGGGGAGTACACGGCGCTCAAGGTCATCCGCGCCTATTTCAAGCACAATGGCGACGTGCAGCGCACCAAGGTCCTCGCGCCCGACAATGCGCACGGCACCAACCCCGCGTCATGCGCCATGTGCGGCGCCAGCGTCATCTCCGTCCCCACCACCCACGGCTACACCGATCTCGATGCGCTGAAGCGCCTCATCGACGCCGAAGGGCCCGACACGATCATGGCCTTCATGATCACCAACCCCAACACCGCCGGCCTCTTCGATGCCCACATCGGCGACATCGCCGACATCGTGCACAAGACCGGCGCGCTGCTCTACCTCGATGGCGCGAACATGAACGCCATCCTCGGCAAGACCCGCCCCGGCGACTTCGGCGCCGACGCCATGCACTACAACACGCACAAGACCTTCTCGACGCCCCACGGCGGCGGCGGCCCCGGCGCCGGCCCCATCGTCGTGCGCGATTTCCTCGCCCCCTTCCTCCCCGTTCCGCAGGTGGAGCAGCGCGGCGCAAACGGGCCCTTCTATCTCGATTACGATCGCCCCCTCTCCGTCGGCAAGGTGCGCAGTTTCTTCGGCCAGTTCGGCGTCCTCCTCCGCTGCTGGACCTACATCCGCGCCTGCGGCGCCGAGGGCCTGAAGAACGTCGCGGAGCAGGCCGTCATCAACGCCAACTACCTCGCCGCGCGACTCCAGGACCGCTTCGAGATGCCCTTCTTTAACCCCAGCAAGGGCCGCTTCGCCGCGCACGAGTTCGTCACCGTGCCCGAGCGCCTCCTTGAGAAGGGCGTCACGCTCAACGACATCGCCAAGCGCCTCATCGATTTCCGCATCCACCCCCCGACCATGCACTGGCCCGTGCGCAACTGCCTCATGGTCGAGCCCACGGAAACCGAGTCCCTCGCCACGCTCGATCAGTTCGTCGCCGCCATGAACGCCATCGCCGACCAGATCGAATCCGATCCCTCATCCCTCGCCCGCGCCCCCGAACACGCCACGGTGGACCGCATCGACATCGTCGCCGCCGACCGCAAACCCATCACCGTCTTCGAAGGCTGATCACACGCGGGGGGGCGCCGTGGTGCCAATCGGGTGCCACTGGTGGCTTGCCCACCAGTGAAAAGCACTGCGCGGAACCAATCCTCAACGCGTGCCACCGGAGCCGCCCCGCGGCGCACCTCCGAAATCACCCGCGCCGCCGCCGCAGCCCCGCAAACACCACAGCCCCGCCCAGCGCCGCACACCCTGCCGGCGCCGGAATCACCTTCAGCGAAAGCGTTGCCGAAGAACTCCGGTCCTGGAAGAACCCGCCCGCGCTGTCGTCATCCGCGAACGCCTGGCCCCCCTCGAGGGCGTACGTGCCCGGCTGCAACAGAACCATGCCGCTCACCCCGCCCGGATCCATCGTGAACGCGATCGATTCCGGAACATCGAGTCGCTCGAACGCTGCGTAGGGATATCCGCCGATCGAATACTCGACCTCCGTCGGCTGGCTCACGATGAAACTCACGAACGCCGACGCATCCCCGCTCAGGCTCCCGCTCAGGAACGTCCCCTCAAACGCGCCCGGATTGGGAATCGTCGTGAGGGCCGAGGCCTCCACGCTGAACCCATCGGCGCTGAAGGCGCTCAGATACTTCCCCTCCATGAGCAGTTCGCCCCCGGCCAGCGACGCCGCGATCGAGAACGATTGGTTCACCGCCGTCGGCGAGTTCTCCGCGAATGAGAACGAATCCGAGTCGTCATCGTCGAACGTGAGGACGGACACCTGGCCGCCCAGCGCCTGCGCGACCGTGTCATACGCGATGCCTCCGCCGAACGCTCGCGCCCCCACCCCCGCCCCCACCCCCGCCCCC
>CAZGVW010000159.1:0-19818 GCA_964529265.1 uncultured Phycisphaeraceae bacterium | reverse complement strand
GGCGGCGCGGGGGGGGTCGGGGGGTGCGGGGGGGGGCGCGTGGGGGGGGGGGGGGGGGTGGTGGCAGGAGCGTGTGTCGCCCCCCCCCCCACCACGATACCCGCCCGCGTCTCCGAGCGGCGCGGTCGTGCGCACCGGAGGCGCCGTGGAGCGCCCCGGGGGCGCCGCAGGCGCGCCGGGGGCGCCGTGGTGCAGCGCTGCCTTGAGCCGCTGCACCACGATTCATCTCATCCACCAACCGACGGCGCTCCCCGCCTTGCTCGCGATCCACACACCCGACCCGCACCCCCCACCCTGACGCCCCCGCGCCTCCCCGCCCCGCCCCCCGCCGCATTTAGCGCAACCCTCACCGCCAACCCGGCGACGTCTTGCGCCACACTGGGAAAGATGCCCTCCAATCCCCCGGGGTCTGGAGTCCGCGTCGGATGCCAGGGCCCCCCGCCCGGGGGCGCGAGGCCGCAAGGCAGCGGCCCGCGGCTACCCGCGATTTCCCCAATCCGGTGGCCTCCCGGTCCTCCGGTGCGTGTCTCGAAGTTTGTCCCGAATCGCCCTCGCCGCTACCCTGAGGTGCGACAAGTCTGCGGGGGAGTACCCAGAGCGGCCGCGGCAGCGAGAGGCGCCTCGGTCCTCGCTGTCGGCGCGATGAGAGTGACGATCCGGATTCCCTGATGACCCCCACGACCAGGTTCCAGCCACTGATCGAGATCGAGGCGGAGGACGTCGCCGCGCCCTCGCGCGGCGGCTCACGCCATTCCGCGCACTCCGGCGGCGGCTCGGCCGGCGGCCACAGGGCCGGCAGTGAGGGTCTGAAGCAGCGCCTCAAGCGATTCGCGCGCTCCGGCGCCGGCAAGTCCGGCGCGGTCATCCTCTTCCTCGTCGTCGTCGGCTTCGCCGGCTGGCGGGCGATGGGCTTCTTTGGCGGAGAGTCCAACGACTGGCAGCGATACCGCTACATGAATCCGGACACCGGCGAACTCACATGGGTCTATGTCGGCGGAAATGCGCCGGCAGGTTTCCACCCGGTGGAGTACTGCTTCCAGAACCAGTGCGGCCCGGCAGGTGGTACACCCGTGGTGTTGAATGTCTACATGGGTAAGCACGAGCGGACGCTGTGCCCCAAGTGTGGCGCCCGCGTGGTGGGCCACAATCCTCGACCTGACGAGTATGCGAGCGCGATCCCGATCGATCAGCAGCGATAGCGATTTGGCACTTGAGAGAAGTTGCTTTCGAGGTTCCAATCATGGAGAGACCGATGTCCATCGAGACCGCAGGGAGGCGACGTGGCGGGTTCACGCTCGTGGAGCTGCTCGTCACGATCTCGATCATTGCGCTGCTGCTTGGAATCCTCTTGCCCTCGCTTGGCTCGGCCCGAGACGCTGCAAGAGCCGCCGTATGCGGAATGAACCTCCGCGGCCTCGGTCAGGCCTGCGACAACTTTGAACTCGAGAATCGTGGTTTTCTCGCCGGGTCGCCTGGAACGACGGGGCGAGACCTCATGAATGACGGCCGCGCGGAGGGGGGCTCCGGAGGCGACATGATCGTTCGAGGCGACGCTACTCAGCCCTTTGACTGGGCTGGAGGCCTTGCCTGGACGTATATCGCCGATGGCGCGCAGTCGCCCGATCGAGTTGATGAACGCTTCATCTACCTGAACGGCGCCGGCGGCGCAGGAGAGCCCGGCGATACGAGAGACAGCGCGGGCGCATTCGGCATCTTCGCCTGCCCGTCGAACCAGGTCATCTCGGTCCCGTATATGGGCGCTGTTCAGCCCCTCGGGATCGATGGAACCCTGTTCCAGCCCCAACTGTCGATGAGCTACACGAGCGCTCGCGATTTCCTGTGGTGGGGCGAGCAGGGTTCCGGTGTGCCGAGTTGGGCGAGCGCAGAGTTCTGGGGCGACACGCAAACCGGAACCTTTTTTCGCCCCACGACATGGACTTCTCGTCTGCCAAGTGTCGGGTACTTGCCGCGCAATGACACGGTGGGCCAGCCCGCGTCCAAGATCAGGATGGCCGACGGGGCCCGCTATCAGCTCGCTGGTCAGCACTTCATCGACCACGACGTCTCGCCGACTGCCGGATACGGCGGCGCATTCAGCGACCCGGGCGCCTGGGATATTCCGAATACCCGCGCGTGGCCCGTGGGCCGCAACGCATCAGGCGTGGACATGACCGGAATCAGCTTCCGCCACGGCGCTCGCGACGGCAACGTCCATCAGGGCAATGTGCTCTTCTTCGACGGGCACGTAGAGCGCAAGACCGTCGACGAGGTCCGTCGGCCGGAGTTCTGGATGCCCGCTCAGTCGCGCGTGAAGCCGGAGGGCATCTGGGACCACATCCGCGACCAGTACGTCGTTCAGCAAGGTGGCGGGGGCGGATTACTCGACAGGATCAACGCATACGTCCTCATCTGGTGAGGCGTGATTCGCCGCTCCACGCGGCGTTCGAGAGAGATAGAGACTCGGAGAAAGCTGATTCGGAGGATCGTCGGATCGCGGCTGGCTCGATCCTCACGCGGCCCTTGCGCCGTCTTCGCGCAGCGCCGCCCCACAATGCCCACAGTGTCCCCGCGGGGCCGTCACTTGCCGACCCCGCTCGCGTTTTCAACCCGTACCGGATTGCTGATCGACAGAAGCCCTTCGGAGGAGACCCACAATGACGACGAATCGTTGGATGGCGGCGATGCTCGCCGCCGCGGCCGGCATGTGCGCCGGCGCCCCCGCCCTCGCCCAGGACAGCGTGTCCACCAACCCCGATGGCGGCGGCGGCCTCCCCGGCGACGCCCTCGATCCCTGGAACACCGCCTTCCAGTGCGCCGACTACATCGTTGACCTCAACACCATCACCTCGTCCACCGGCAACATCTTCACCATCGGCCCCATCCTCAAGTCCAGCAAGACCACCGCCACCTTCTTCGGCACGCTGGTCTCCTCCAACGCCATGAGCACCACCGTGCTCAGCGATCAGCCCTACGCGGCCGCGTCGTACCTCCACTGGAACACCGCCGGCGGCGGCGTTCATCCCACCAACAACTCCGGCGGCATGATGGTCATGCCCGAGGGCACGGCCAATCAGTTCGCTGTCGGCGCTTCCGAGTTCAACAACCGCACGAACAACATCCTCGGCGCCCTCGTTCACTACGATCCCGCCGAGCCCCGCCGCATGTACGTCTCCCGACGCGTCGGCGCCATCAATCAGCCCAACTCCACCTCCGGCGATTTCGCACAGCTCGGCATGGGCTCCGTGGACGCCGAGGGCAACCTCTACTTCCGCGGCGATTGCTTCGGCTGCACCGGCCTGCCCACGATCGCTCGCTTGGGCGGCGGCGGCGCCAATCAGCAGAACGTCTTCCGCGTCGGCATGGCCGACCGCGATTGCGACAGCCTGAACGTCATCACTGACCTCGGCGGCGGCGACGCTTCCGCCACCGATCGCATCGTCGGCAACGAGAACCTGGCGCGCAACACGCCCTCCTGCATCCCCAGCGAACTCGCCGGCCGCCCCGTCTACATCGGCTCGCGCTTCGGCGCAGCCCCGGCCCCCGGCGCCTACATCTTCGAAGGCGCGCCCGTCACCCCCATGGAGACCACCACCCACCTCACCACCGGCGGCGGCGGAACCGCCTTCGATCATCGCGGCAACGTCTCCTTCAGCCGCTTCCCCGCACTCACCGCCGGCCGCGGCACGGCCATCGGAACCGCCGCCATCCTCGGCAAGAGCGATATGCGCAGTCTCCCCACCGATACCCTCGTCCTCATGGACGTTGACGCCGACGGCGCACTCGTCTCCGTCCAGCGCTTCGTCGCCCCCGATTCCTTCTCCGATTCCTGCGAATCCTTCTCCTTCAACCAGAACTGGGCCGGTGACACCGGCTTCGATCACTACCACTCCTCCGTCGCCTTCCGCGGCGGCAACGGTCAGATCGCCGTCGGGCAGGATCAGGACGGCCGCGGCCTCGCCGCCGCCGTGCTCTACGATTCCGTCGTCGCAGGCAACAACAATCCCTGCAACCACATCCCCGTCGTCCGCTTCGATCCGAACGACCCCCAGGGCACGGCCGCATGGTCCCTCGCCGCCTGGATCGATTGCACCACCGCCAACGGCAAGGCGATCCGCGATGGCGCCGGCATGGCCATCGGCGAACTCGCCACGCTCCTCGAAGTCACCGGCGGCACGCCCCAGGGCCCCTCGCTCTCCGCGCCCGCCATGGATTCCGTCGGCAACGTCTACTTCCTCGCCGCCATCCAGCTCTACGCCGGCATGGGCGATGACGATGTCACCGGCGAAGGCGACGATAACTTCGACACCGGCCTCGTCCGCGCCGTCTACGACGCCGCAAACTTCTGCTACGAACTCGAACTCATCTTCACCACCGGCGACATCATCCAGGGCCTGAACGCCGATCGCGAGTACCAGATCCGCTTCATCAACATCGCCGCCGCCAGCGCCGTCTCACCCGGCACCCTCTGGTCGCACAACATCGCCCAGACCACCTGGAACAACGTCAGCCGCGGCGGCCTCGATCCCTCCGATCCCCAGACCCTCGGCGGACTCATCCTCGGCGCCACCATCATCTACGACACCAACGAGGACATGATGTTCGAGGATCCCACCGCCATGGGCGGCGATCCCACCAGCCCCGACGAGGAGTACGACGTCCTCCTCTTCATCGGCGCCGATGTCGCCGCCGGAACCCCCTGCCCGTGGGACCTCAACGGCGACGGCTCCGTCGGCTCCAGCGACCTCGCCCAACTCCTCGGCCAGTGGGGCATGGGTGGCGGATTCGGCCCCGCCGATTTCAACAACGATGGCGTCGTGAACGCCGGCGACCTCGCCCAGATGCTCGGCGCCTGGGGCCCCTGCCCGGAGTAAGCCACTCCGTCGCTCGATCCTCCGATTGATCCCGAACGCTCCCGGCCCCGACGCCGGGAGCGTTTTTCATGTCCCCACCCGCGCACTCACCCCAAATGAGCGCACAAACCCCGTCACTGCGCCCATGAATCCGCCCCTCGCCGGGCTATACTGCCCCGATCGCCGCCCGAACCGCGGCCCCGTCCCGGAGAGAGCCCCCATGCAGAGCCGATGCCTCATCCCCTGCGCCGTCCTCGGCGCCGCCATCTCCAGCGCCGCACTCGCCCAGTGGGATCCCGCCAACGCCCAGTGGCTGAAGTCCGACGCCACCGATCTCCGCGTCATGACCTGGAACATCGAGGACGGCATCTGCACCACCGCCGCCAAGATCGATGGCAGCAACGCCTGGTGCTGCCTCGTCCGACTCGTCGCCGCATTCCAGCCCGATGTCCTCATCCTCCAGGAAATGGGCGACAACTCCGGCAACGGCACCGGCTCCGGCGTTGACACCGTCGGCAACCTCGCCACCACCTGCGAACTCTTCATCCACGGCGGCGCCGATCCCTTCGAAGGCGGTTCCGTCACCTGCTACGTCCAGCAGCACGCCCCCGGCTACGACCTCCCCTTCATCTTCGTCAGCGCCGCCAACGATTCCTTCAACCGCAACGTCGTCATGAGCCGCTTCCCCTTCTCCGACCTCAACGGCGATAACCGCTCCACCCTCAACGATATCCCCCTCGTCCTTTCCCACCTCTACGCCCCCGGCGGCTCCGGCGGCATCCGCGGCTTCTCCTTCGTCGAACTCGATCTCCCCGACGAAACCTACGCCGCCGATCTCGTCGTCGGCAACGCCCACCTCAAGGCCGGCGGAGCCACCGGCGATATCGACGACCGCCGCATCGCCTCACAGAATGTCGCCTACTACATCGATCACATGCTCAACGGCGGAGGCATGGGCGTTCCCGATCCCTTCGGTCGCATCGCCGATTCCCCCATGGTCCAGCAGGTCCTCCCCCCCATGACCCCCGTCATCATGGGCGGTGATTGGAATGAGGATGAACTCACCAACGGCCGCAAAGGCCCCGCCGAATGGCTCACGCAGGCAGAGAACACCGGCGGAACCGACGGAACCGATAAAGACCGCTCCGACATGGTCTATGACGACGCCCGCGAGTTCTTCACCAACAACCGCACCACCCGCGGCAGCAGCAAGCTCGATTACCTCGCCTGGCAGGAGAGCGTCGCGGGCATCCGCCGCTCATTCATCTTCAACTCTTCAACCACGCCCGTCGTCTCGCGCCCCGCCACCATCACCGGCCTCATCCTCCAGGGCTCCGCCGCCAGCGGCACCGCCAGCGACCACCGCCCCGTCATCGTCGATTTCATCCTCCCCCTCGCCACGTCGGAGCCCTGCCCCTGGGACCTCGATGGCGATGGCGTCGTCGGCGCAGGCGATCTCGCCCAGATGCTCGGCCAGTGGGGCGCCGCAGGCGGAAACGGCCCCGCCGATTTCAACATGGATGGCGTCGTCAACGCAGGCGATCTCGCCGTCATGCTCGGCGCCTGGGGCGCATGCCCGTAATCAGCGCCGCGCAACCGCCGCGCACATGCACGCTCACATCTCCGGCGTCAGCGTCGCATCCTCCATCACGTAGAGGCTGATCAGCCACTCGCCGCGCACGTAGGGATCGACCTTCAGCCGCCCCGTCACCGCGCCGTACTGCAGAAACCGCTGCACCGGGTCCGCGAAGTCGCGCAGCGTCACCTCGATCGCGTCGTACGCCGTGGGGGGGACGCCGATGCAGCACCCATCCCACTGGTTCTGCATGAGCAGCAGTTCCTTCGCCTCCTGCGCCATGAACGGAAACGCCACGAACCCGGAAACCTTCACGTACTTCCCGTTCAGCGCCTCGATCCGCTCCGGAATCTCCCGCTTGCCCGCCCGCGGCTTGTACGTCTCCGACGCCGAAACCAGCAGCGCCCACGACACGATGAATGGATCCTCCGCCGTCCCCGACCCCGTCACGGTGAACCGTTCCCGGTCGGCCGCCGGCGCGGGGGCCTGCGCCGCAGGCGCCTCCGGTGGCGCCGCGTGCCGCGCGCCCGATCCCGCCACGTGCTGACCCGGCCCTGAGCCATGCACAGGCGCCGGGTGCGTCGCCGCCGGCGCATGTGATGGCGCAAGCGGGCCCGACTGCTCATCTGCCGGCGGCAGCGCCAACTCGCCGCCATCCGCCGCCACCGTCTCCTCTTCGCCCGTCTCCGCCGGAATCCCCAGCAGTTCATCGATCGATGGCGTCGCCTCGGGCTCGCCCGCCTGAGCCCGTTCGTCAGGGACATCGCCTGTCGCCGTGGGCGCAGGCGCCGCGGGCGCCGCACCTCCCGCATCGTCCGGGGGCCCGCCCTCAGCCGCGGGAACCGCATCACCGTCCGCCGCGGCGTCATGCTCCCGCACCATCGCCGGCGGCGCATGCATCACGAACACCTGCGTCGTGATGTCCCCATCCGCGGGGGTCGGTTCATCCCTCGCCGTCGGAGTCGTCGGCGCTGCCGCCGCCGGCGCCGAAGCGGCCGATCCCACTGCGTCTGCCGCAACCGGCTGCCGCGCCGCCTCCTCCATCGCGCGCCCGCCCGGCGCAGGCTCGGCCTCTCTCGCGCCGGGCGCACCCTCCCCCTCGCCTCCACCCAGCCCGAACACCACGATCGCCGCCGCCGCCGCCAGCGCCGCCAGCAGCGCCCAGAATGCCTTCATGCCCGCGCCTCCGTTGTCATCACGGGCCGATTCTAGCCCCCCGCCCCCCGCCCCCGGCCGCCCTGCCTCATTCCTGCACGGGCGCCTGGTCCGGCGTCACCTCCGGCGGCGCCGCGAACCACCCGTCGCCCCGGAACCCGTGCGTGAGCCCCACGTCGAACAGTTCGCGCATGTACGCCACGTCGAACGCCTCCTCCGCCTGCAACTGGAAGGACGACGGAATGAACGCCAGCCGGAACGTCACGTTGTCGCGCCTCGACACCGCGTACAGGCGCAGCAGGTCGCCCAGGCCCTGCGTCTGGATGAGGCTCGAGATGGCCCGCCCCGCGATCGAGAGCGTCTGCCGCCGAGTCTCCGCCCAGTTGGGGTCGAGCCGCGCATTTCGGATCACCCACAGCGTCCGGTCGCGCTTCACGTCCGCCGCCGCGGCTTCCTTCGCCAGCAGGAACGAGGGCGGATAGAGGAACACCTGCGTGGATGTGCCGCCATCCACGTGCATCTCCTGATGCGTCTCGCCATCCACCTTGACGTCCACCAGCACCGGCGGAAACGCCGCCGGAATCGCCGCCGAAGCCCGCAGCAGTTCGCAGATCAGTTCACGAGCCTCCGGAGTCCCCGTCGCCGCGATGGCGCCCAGGTTCCACACCACGGGCCGCCCCGCGTCGAGATTCGTGGTGCCGATCAGAAGCAGCCGGCCTCGCGCGTATTCCTTCGCGATCTCCTCCAGCAACTCCGGCGTCACGTGCTTGTGGATGAGGCGGGCCAGCGGCCTCGTGTCCGCCATGGCGTCGCTGTACAAGGCCGAGAGAACGCCGCGCCGTTGCGCGATGTCCCTCGTCGCCGTGTTCGTGTACACCTCGCGCAGCACATGGTCGTACGCCCGCCCCATGAACGCGAACGGCGCGATGAGCGCCCCCGTGCTGATCCCCGTCACGATCTTGAACTCCGGCCTCGTCCCCGAATCCGTCCATCCGCACAGCAGCCCCGCCCCGTAGGCCCCGTTCGCGCCGCCGCCGGACACCGCAAGGAAATGGGCCGGCGGAAGCGGGCCCGATTCACCTTTCGCCGCCCGCTCCTCCGTCTCGCGATGCACGGACAGCCTCAGCGCATCGAGAAACGCCGGCTCGTCGCCGATGTCGCCCCACCACCGCACCGTGCCGAACCCCGGAAGCGTCGCGTGATCAATCTGCTCGCGCGGCACCGCCGACAGCCGCGAAGGCGCCGAGCAGCCTCCCACCGGCAGGAACACGACCACGAGGACCACGAGAGCGACCCACGCCGCCATGCATTGACGACTCATGCGCGACACTCCATGAAGACTGTGCTGCAACAGCGCCCGCGATTCGAGCGTCTGAGCAACCAGTCTACCACGACGCCGCCCCACCCCTCTCTTCCTCTCCCCTTCCCCTCTTCTTCCTCCTCCAATCCTCTCCCCTCTTCCCCTTCTTCTTCTTCCCCTTCTTGATCTTCCTCTCTCTGCTTTCCTCTGTGTTCCTCTGTGGCACTGTGGTGAACTCTTCTCTCTGTGGTCCTCTGTGGCTCTGTGGTGAACTCCTCCCTCTGCCGCGCGAAGCCCTCACCCCATCGGCCGCAGGTTCCGCACCACCGATGTCCGGTACGCCATCACCGCCGGCACGATCCCCGCCGCCGACGCCAGCCCCACCGTCGCCAGCGACACCGCCAGCAGCCACTCCGGCCCGATCACCGGTTCGATCACCAGCCCCAGCCGCTCCCGCAGCGCCGCCGCGGCCAGCCGGCTCCCCGCCAGGAACAACACGAACCCGCCCGCCGCCCCCAGCAATCCCAGAATCGCCGATTCCGTGACGACGAGCCCGAAGATCCTTCCGCGGCTGGCGCCCAGCACACGCAGCGTCGCGATCTGCCGCCGACGCTGCTCCATCGAGTTGTACAGCGCCAGCATGATCGCCACCCCGCTCGAAACCATCACCACCGCCGCCATCGCGATGAAGATCCGGTCGATCCCGCCCACGATCACGAACAGTTTCTCGATCTCCTTCCGCGGCGCCGCCACCGTGATCGAGGAATCCCGCCGCAACTGGTCGAACACCTGCTGCCACGCCGCCGAAACCTCCGCGCCGGGGCGCCCCAGCGTGCGCGCATAGATCCCCGTGATCAGTTTGTCCGCGTCCGTCAGATCCGCCAGCGTCGTGCGCCCGATGCCGGGGTCCTCGCGCTTCCGCCGATCATGCGCGTGGATGAGCCACGACCCCATGATGTCCGTGAAGAGCGCGCGATCGTGGCTCCCGCCCGTCGGCTCGAGCACGCCCACGATCGTGTAGTCGTACTCGAAGTGGATGTGCCCCTCGTCCGCCCCCGGCATGCCGTGCGTCAGGTTGATCGTGTCCCCCGCGCCCAGCGCCGTCGCCCGCGCCGCGTCCGCCCCCAGCACCACCTCGAACTCCCGCTCGAAGAAGCGCCCCGAAGCCAGACGCCAGTCCTCTCGCAGATCCGGCTGGAACTGCGTGAAGAACTCCGTCGTCGTCCCCACCACCGGAAACCCGCGGAAACTGTCCCCCATCTGCATGGGAACCGCGAACTCGAAGGGATAATTGTCGCGCAGCGTCGAATACTTCGCCCAGTCGATCGGCCGCGGCGGCGCTCCGGCATAGAACACGCTGTTCAGCACCGACACCAGCGGACTCGCGTCCCGCGTGATGAGCAGGTCCATGTTCCCGCTCCCGCGCTCGAACGCCTTCTTCCCCGCGTCGCGCATGCTGAGGAGCGTGAGCATCAGACCCACCGCCACCGCCACCGTGATCACCGTCGTCACCGTCGAGAACAGCCGCGCCGACATCGAGCGCCGGATGATCGTGAAATCCGTCATCGCCACGGCGCCGCTCCTCCCTGCGCCGCGCCCGCCGCCGCGCCCTTCGCCCCGCCCTTCGTCCCGCGCAACTCATCGAGCGACGCCTTCCGGCTGAATCGCCCCGCCATCGCCGGGTCGTGGCTCGTACACAGCAGCGCCGCCCCGACATCGCGGCAGGCCTGCTGAATCAGGTCCATCGCCGCCGTTGAGTTCTCCGGGTCGAGGCTCGCCGTCGGCTCATCCGCCAGCACCAGCGCGGGCCTGCACGCCACCGCCCGCGCCACAGCCACACGCTGTTGCTGCCCGACGCTCAGCTGCTCCGGCGCCGCGTGCGGTCGATCGATCCCCAGCCGCTCCAGCAGCGCCCCCGCCATGGCCCGGTGCTCCCGCCGCGGAATCTCCGAGAACATGAGCGCCGCCATCACGTTTTCCAGCGCCGAGAAGCCGTGCAGCAGGTTGAACGTCTGGAAGATCATCCCGATGGCCCGCCCCCGGAACAGATCCCGCTTCGCCCCGTGCAGATCGTGAATGTTCGTTCCGGATACTTCGACCGCGCCCGACTGCGGATCGACCAGCCCCGCGATCACGTGCAGCAATGTGCTCTTGCCCGTGCCCGATCCGCCCGTGAGCAGCATCTGCTCGTCCCGCGCCATCTCCAGCCGCGGCAAATCCACCACCCATGCGCCCGCGCCTCCGCTTTCACTTCCGGGGGCGCTTCCGGGGGCGCTTCCGGGGGCGCTTCCGGGGGCGTAGCGGAACTTCAGGTCTCGGATGACAAGCGCGGGGGCCTCGTTCATGGGCGCTCCGGTGGTCGTGCGGGGGGATGGGCGGGCAGTATAGAGACGCTCACGCCGTCGTTGGGCGGCGCTCCGCGCTTTGGGCGCGCAGGGCGTTTCGCGTCGCCGCGACGGCGATGTTGCGCAGAAGCCGCACGCGCCGCTTCTCCGGAGTCCACCGCTCCGGCGGCTCGATGCGCACACGCACCGCGTCCTCCGCCAGTTCGCCCAGCCGCTCCGGGATCGAATCCGGCCGCTCGATCATCCGCCGCGGGCACTCGAGCAGCCCCCACCCCGGCGGAACCTCGCCCGGCCGGATCATTCCCCGCGGCGCGATGAGGAACATGCGGTCGGCCAGCCGCCATCGCGCGAGACGACAGAACTTCGTCTCGCCGTGGATCTGCTCGTCGATCCGCTCCAGCCGGCGCAGCGTCTCCTGGTACGACGGGCGCCGGCTGCGCTCGAAATCCCACGCATCGCATTCGGGAAACAGCGTTTCGCCCGCGCGGCGCAACTGCGGCTCTTCGTGCCGGAGGCGCTCCTCGATGAACACGCGCCGCGCCTCCAGCCGCGCCCGGATCGAGAGCAGCCGCTCCATGTCGCGCCGGTCGCGCAGAAAGTCCGACCGCGATTGCTTGCACTCGATGATGATCGTCCGCGGCGGACAGCGCCGCGAGCCCGTCGCCTGCGCCGCCTGCCCCGCAAAAAGCGGCGCCGAAACGCCCGCAACGAGCGCCTCCGCCGGAAGCGGCAGCGTGTCCTGATACCCCGCGACGTCGATCCGGAACCGCGCGATCGGACACAGCACCTCCGTCGCGACCGCCATGCACCCGCTGCGCAGCAGGTGGGCCACCGCGAGGCGCTTCAGCGCAAGATGGGCGTCGGTCTCCATGGCGATCGGCCCCGGGGAAGTTGCGGGACACGATATGCCATAGCGACCGCCGCCGCGGCTGGCGGTTCCTCACGGCCCGCCACCCGTCCACGACCCCAGCACGATCGCCAGGTCGCTGCTGTTCACGATCCCGTCGTCATTCAGGTCGGCTGGAGCGTTCATCGCGCCCCACGACCCGAGCACGATCGCGAGATCGCTGCTGTTCACGACGCCGTCGCCGTTGAGATCGCCTTGCGGGCCGAGCAGAAATGCGTTGACGTACTCGATCGCCGCATCGTGCGACGGCTCGGAATCGTTCTGGTTGAAGACGATGTAGAATGGCGCGGACGGCTCGATGCCGCCGGTGTGGAACAGGCGCAACTTCAGCAGGTACACGCCCGTGGGCGCAATCGCAAACGGATCGGTCGGGTCGTAGATCAGGTATTCCAGATGCCTGTGCCACGCGCCGCTCGCCTGCACCGGAATGGTGAACCCGGTCACGGAGGTGTCCGCCGTTGCGGGCGTGGTCGCGGGGCCGAGCAGCGCGAACGAGACATCGATGCGCAGCGGCGTGAGGTCGTCGAAGTCCGCGCCGTCCCAGACGCGCAGCGCATCGAGAATCTCGAAGCCGATCTCCGTTTCAGTGGGAAACACGCCGGGTTCGGAGTCGTATCCCGGCTCATCCGTGAAGTTGTCCACCACTTCGCCGAACTCCGAGGCAAACACGCGCTGCGGAGCCGTCTCCGCTTCATCGACGCCGTTGGTCGTGATGGTGTTGCTCTCGACGGTGAGGATGACATCCGTGGCGTGCGTCTCGCCGGCGCGGGCGCCCGCGCCCAGCGCCGCGGCAAGCGCCGCAAGTGCAAAGAGTCTCATCTGAATGACCTCTTCCTGATGCGCAAGCGCGATGGCGCGCTCACCGCTGAAGTCCCGGGTCGAACCTGTTCTCTTCACGATTGACGAAGACCTGCCTGAACGCCGTGGTCTCCGCGTGCCCATCCAGGAACCCGTAGTTCGAGATCGCGTCCCACGATTCGGCGACGCCGCCGTGCGCATTGGTCTGGACCTGCTGCGACGCCAGCCGCGGCGGCGCATGGCGCAGCGCCGGATTCCCGAACCCGGGATTCCAGTTCTCCGCATGCACGTGGTCCGAACCCGCAAACTCGCCCTCTTCCGCCATGCGCAGGAAGTGAACCACCGTCGTCGGCTGCGTGATGTCCGCAATCTTGCGATACGGCCTGTAGCCGAGGCTGGTGAGGTACGAGTTCACGCCGTAACTCGTGCGCCGGAACGCGTTCTCCGTCGGCGGCACGGGAACACCGGCGCCGTCTTCTTCAGCCGGCCAGTGCGGACTGTCGTCATCCGGCGCGCGCAGCAGGAGCGGAGTCTCGTAGTAGTCGGAAAGCGTCACTATGAACGAACCGGCCTCGTTGGCGCTTGATCCGCCGTGGGCGAGGCCGACGTCGATCAGTTCGCCCTTGTGCTCCAGGGAGTAGGAGAGGCCGGCCAGCTCCATGTTGCGGATGTTGCTGAGGCATTTCGCGGTCATGGCGCTGTCGCGCGCTGTTTTGAGCGCGGGAGCGAGAATTCCGAGCAGAACGGCGACAATTGCGATCGTGACGAGCAGTTCGACGAGCGTGAACGCGCGGCGCATGGCTGACCTCCAGATCGCGCGAAAAACGCGAAAAGGCGCGCGGATGCGGCGTTTTGAGTCGAATTTCAGGTTTTGGATGGATGCGGAGCGCTGGCGCTCAGGCCGGGGGTCCGCGGGCGGGCTCGCGGCGGCGCGGGGCGGTTTCCGGGGCGCCGAGCGGGTCGGCGGCGGGGGCCGGGGGCGCGGGGGCGCGGGGGATGAGGGCGGGCGGGGCGGTGGGGGCGGGCTTCAGGACGGAGAGAACGGCGCAGGTATCGCAGTTTTCGTGGCTGTGCGCCGGCTTTTCGCGCTCTTTTTCTGTTTTTGCATCGGAATCGCCATGGTGCGCGCAGGAGTGGGCGGCATGGTCATCCGTGTGCGAAAACGGGGCATCGTGGTGCGAGAAATGGTGCGCCAACGGCGCCACGGCGCCGCCGAGGAGCACGGCGAGCGTGATGGCGAGCGAGTTGGCGAGAAAGCGCATCATTTCGAGCGGTTGTGTTCTAGCCGGGGCGGTGGGGCGGGGTCAAGGGCAGGTGCAAAGGAGTTGCATGAAGTTTGGTGTTTCCCCGGGGGTCAGGGGCAGGGGCCCCAGGCGCCGAGGGCGAGGGCGAGGTCGGAGGCGCCGGTGGTCATGTCGCCATCGAGGTCGCCGGCGGGGCCGGCCCAGGCGCCAAGGAGGATGGCGAGGTCGCCGCTGCCGACGGAGCCATCGCCATCGAAATCGGCGGGGCAGGGGTTTGCGCCCACGTGCTCCGCGATGTACATGTCGGCCTTGACGGGGCCGCCTTTGTCGCCGGAGCGGCCGATCTGGTAGGTGACGGCGATCTTGCCGGCGCTGTTCACGGCGATGGAGGTTCCGACGTTGGAGATTCCGGTTCCGGGGAGGAGGAGGGGCTCGGTGAAGCCGGATTCGGTTTCGGCGGTGAAGTGGTTGCCGATGCCGCCGACGTTGGAGGCGTAGGCGACGTAGCGGCGGCCGGCGTCATCGAGGGCGAAGCCTTCGTAGAAGGCGGGGCGGTAGCCGACGGGGGTGACGTCGATCGGCGCGCTGAAGGACACGCCGCGGGACTGGTCGTATTCGACGAGTTTCAGTTGATCGGCCTGGCAGTAGATGACGGTGATGACGTTCTGGTTGGAGCAGAGGACGATCGGATCGGTGACGTTGCCGACGACGCCGGTGGGGACTTCGACGAATGAGCCGCCCAGGTTGCTCGTGTACTTGAGCGGGCCGCCGAGGGCGCTGCCGGCCTGGTAGACGAGGTGCACGACGTCGTCCGGGCCGACGGCGAGGTCGTTTCCGAACTCATCGCCGCCCGGGGTGTTGGAGATATTGAACTGCGTGCCGAGGCCGGTGGTGGGGGACCACATGCGGTAATAGACCTCCTCGACGGAGGGCGTCTGGCTGATGTAGCAGAAGTGGACGTTGCCTTCGCTATCGAGGCCGTGCTCGGAGTGGGTGAAGCCGGCGCCGGAGATATCGATGATGTTTGAGAAATCGCCGCCGGAGTTGTTCACGTAGCGGATCTTGTTCGTTCCGGGCACCTCGGAGTGGAAGGTGATGTGAATGACTCCCGCATCGTCGCGGATGAGGGCGGGGAACTCTTCGCGCACGGCGTTGTTGGTGATGTTGGTGAAGACCCATTCGCCGGTTTCGTTGGTGGCGTAGTAGATCTCGCGGAGGGGGCTGCTGGAGCCGAGCGTCTGCATGAAGGCGACGTGGGCGAAGCCATCCTCATCGAGAGCGAGGGAGGAGGGGTTGTTCCACATGCCGTCTTCAACGACGGGGGAGATCTCGAACTCGAAGGGCGGCGGGCCCGCGATGGCCGCGGCGGCGGCGCAGATGCATGACGTGAGCAGAGATGCGCAGGTGATGGGCTTCATGTGTGAATCTCCTCGCTCCGTGGACAGGCTGGATCGGACGCCCCCCGGGGGCAGCGGGCGAGCGGAGATTATGACCGGAGGCAAGGGGGGAATCGAGCGAAAAGACGCGTGAAACCCGGGGTGGCCGAAAATTTGCGCACAAAACGCGTCACTGCGCCGGGGCGATCCACCTGCCGCCGACATAGACCCCGGAGAGGGCGCTGTTCCCGGCGCCGAAGATGAAGGAATCGAGGAGGGTGTCCTCGGTCCAGCCTTGGAGTTCGGGGGCGGAGAGATCGAGGGCGGCGAGATCGGCGAGGGCGCCGGGGCGGATGTCGCCCGCATCGACGCCGAGGGCGCGGGCGCCGTTTGCGGTTCCGATGCGGAGCAGTGCGCGGGAGACGAAGCCCGCGTCATCGGTGACGACGCCGCGCTGCTCCGATTCGAGGCGCTGCACGTATTCGAGCCAGCGGAGTTCCTCGACGGCGCAGAGTCGGGCGTTGGAATCGGTTCCGATCGCGATGCGGCCATCGGAGCCGAGCACGCCCTGGGCATCGAAGACGCCGTCGCCGAGGTTGCCTTCGGTGAGGGGGCAGACGCAGACGTTTCCGCCGGATTCGATGAAGCGCTCCATGTCGAGGGGATCGGTGTGTGTGCAGTGGACGGCGGTGAAGCGGTCGTCGATGTCGAGGCGCTCGTTGAGCAGGGCCATGGGGGCGGCGCCGTGGGCCTCGATGCACTCCTGGACTTCGCGGCGCTGCTCCTCGACGTGCATGTGGAAGACGATGCCGCGGCGTTTGGCTTCGGCGTGGAGGGCGACGATGTCCTCGATGGGGGCAGCGCGGACGCTGTGGGCGGTGGCGCCCAGGGTCTGCGTGGCGGGGTCGAGGAGCGCGCTCAGGCGATCGACCTGCTCCCAGAACTCGGCGGGGGAGTTCACGCGGAAGCGGCGCTGGCCGCCGGCGAGGGGGCGGCCGAAGCCGCCGGTGTTGTAGTGGGTCTGGATGAAGCACGTGCGGATGCCGGATTCCTTTGCCGCGGCGAGGACGGCTTCATCGAGGGCGAAGCCTTTTTCGCTCGAATCGTGGTGGATGTAGTGGAACTCGCCGACGGTGGTGAAGCCGGCGCGGAGCATTTCGCGGAAGGCCTGGAGGGAGAGGGTGTGGGCGAGATCGGGATCGAGGCGATCGACGAGGGCATACATCTCCTCGCGCCAGGTCCAGAAGGAGCCGGCGCCGGCGGGGAAGGCTTCGCCCTTGCCGCGGAGGCCGCGCTGGAAGGCGTGGCTGTGTGTGTTGACGAATCCCGGGAGGAGGGCGCGGTTGGTGAGACGGGTTGTGGGGCTGAGGTTGAGGGGGCCGGTGCGCGTGATGCGGCCATCGGGGCCGATTTCGATCTGGATGTTGCGCTCGAAGCGCTCTCCGGTCCAGGTGAGATCGGCTTCCAGAACCTGGGTGGTCACGTCTCCACCTCGCAGAATCGGGCGATGATCGTGCGGAGGAGGGCGGCGGCGCGCTCGAACTCGGCGCGGAGCACGAACTCATCGGCCTTGTGGGCGTTTTCGATATCGCCGGGGCCGAGGAGGGCGCACTCGAAGCCCGCTTTCGCGAGAAAACCGGCGTCGCTGGCGTAATCGACGGCGGCGGCGCGCTTCTGGCCGGTGATTTCGCACAGTTCGCGATGGATGCGCGCGTTTTCGGCGAGGAGCATGGCGGGATTATCGCTGTGGGACTCGACGCGGCAGGCGGATTCGCCGACGGCGTCGATGACGGCCTCGCGGACGCGATCGCACCAGTCTGAAGCCGGCGCTCCCGGAAGGGGGCGGAGCCCGAGATCGAGGACGCAGCGATCGGGCACGATGTTGAAGGCCTCGCCGCCGCGGATCATGCCGACGTTGAGCGTGACGAAGGGGGTGGTGGGGAAATGCTCGCTGTGGGAGGTGCGCTCGCGCTCGAACTCCTTGCGGACCGCGGTGAGGGCGGCGATGACGGCGCCGGCGCGCTCGATGGCGTTCACGCCGAGGTGCGGATAGCCGCTGTGCGCGGCTTTTCCGAAGACCTCGATGCGCATCTTGACGTGTCCCTTGTGCATGCGGACGACGCGGAGGGAGGTTGGCTCGCCGACGAGGACGCTGCGGGGGAGCGTGTTGAGCGCGGCGTGCGTGCGCACGAATCGCTCGGCGCCGAGCGAGCCGACTTCCTCATCGTGTGTGAGGAGGATGCCGAGGGGGCGCTTGAGTTGCGCGGGGTCAAAGGAGAGGGCGGCGTTGAGCGCAAGGGCGACGAAGCCCTTCATATCGCAGGCGCCGCGGGCGACGAGGCGATCCGGCGGGTCGGCGAGTGTGAAGGGATCGCTGGTCCACTGCGGCTCGCGGGCGGGGACGACATCGAGATGGGCGGAGAGGATGAGGCCGCGGCGATCGGGGCCGGCGGCTTCCGGATCGCCGAACGTGGCGAAGAGGTTGACCTTGGCGCCATCTTCGGTGGGGGCGCGATCGATGCGCACGCCGGGGCGGCGATCGAGGTATTCGCAGACGAAATCGGCGATGGGGACATTGGTGGCCGCGCTCGTCGAGGGGAAGGCGACGAGGCGGCGGAGGAGTTCGACGTCGCTGAGCGGGGTTGTTGCGGTCGCGGTGGTCACGGCGGGCGGTATTCTACAGGCGATGCGCAGCGAAGCCGTTCACTCGCCGATCCGCGTGGCCGCGAGCCTGGCGCCGTTCGGCTCGACGATTTTTTCGGAGATGACGCGGCTGGCGAATGAGCACAGCGCGGTGAATCTCTCGCAGGGGTTTCCGGATTTCGACGGGCCGGAGTTCGTGAAGGAAGCCGCGGCGGAGGCGATGCGGAGCGGGCGGAATCAGTATGCGCGGTCGTTCGGCGATCCGGCGCTGAATCGGGAGATCGCGGCGTTCTGGGAGCGTGAGACGGGGAGGGCGATCGACCCGGATGGGCAGGTGACGGTGACCTCCGGCTGCACGGAGGCGATTGCGGCGGCGCTGCTGGGGCTGCTCGATCCGGGGGACGAGGTGATTCTGTTCCAGCCGTATTACGACTCGTATCGCGCGTGCGTGGCGATGGCTGGGGCGAGGGCGCGGTTCGTGACGTTGCGGCCGCCGGTGGAGGCGGGGAGCGCGCTCGGGGCGCGGGGCGGCGCGATTGTGGATGCGCCGTTCGTGTTCGATGAGGGGGAGTTGCGGGCGGCGTTCACGGAGCGGACGCGGGCGATTCTGGTGAATACGCCGCACAATCCGACGGGGAAGGTGTTCTCGCGCGAGGAACTGGGGTTGATCGCGGAGTTGTGCGTGAAGCACGATGTTGTCGCGATCACGGACGAGGTGTACGAGCGGCTGGTGTATGAGGAAGCGCGGCCGCACGTTCGGCTGGCGACGCTGCCGGGGATGGAGGCGCGGACGATCACGCTCTCGAGCCTGGGGAAGACGTTCAGCCTGACGGGGTGGAAAATCGGGTGGGCGATTGCGAGCGCGGAGGGGACGCGGGCGGTGCGGTCGGCGCATCAGTTTCTGACGTTCGCGACGGCGACGCCGCTGCAGCACGGGGCGGCGGCGGCGCTGCGGGATGGTGAGGCGTATGTGCGCTCGCTGGTGGAGGAGTACCGGCGGCGGCGGGGGATGCTGGCGGAGGCGCTGGCGGAGATGGGGTTCACGGTGTTCATGCCGCACGGGACGTATTTCATCATGGCGGATCATTCGCGATTCGGCGCGAAGGATGACGTGGAGTTCTGCCGGGTTTTGATTGAGAAGGGCGGCGTGGCGGCGATTCCGCCGAGCGCGTTTTACGAGGAGCGGGGATTGGGGTCGCGGTTGGTGCGGTTTGCGTTTTGCAAGAGGGAGGAGACGTTGCAGGAGGCGGTGGGGAGGATGAGGGGGTGGGTGGGGGTTTGATTATGGTTCTTGACAGACGAGGCGCGGAGGAGGGGTAGAGAGGGAGCCCCTCACCCTGACCTCTCCCCGCCCCCGGAAAAAGCCGGGGAGAGGGGTAGGAGTGTGTGCGTGTGCGCGTTTGGGGCGGCGCGGTGGGATGTTGGGGCGGTGAGTCGTCGTGGGCACGGCGGGCCGTGCCTACCGAGCCTGCGCGTGTGCGGTCGGGGTTCTGGACAGACGAGGCGCGGAAGGAGGGGTAGAAAAGGAGCCCCTCACCCTGACCTCTCCCCGCCCCCGGAAAAAGCCGGGGAGAGGGGTAGGAGTGTGTGCGTGTGCGCGTTTGGGGCGGCGCGGTGGGATGTT
>CAZGVW010000158.1:0-43511 GCA_964529265.1 uncultured Phycisphaeraceae bacterium | reverse complement strand
GGAACGAGGCGATGAAATCGCAACTCCTCGCCACGCATCGCCGCGATGGCCGCGCCGCCGGCTCCTGGGATCCCGCCGACAAATGGTCGCGCGTCGGCGGACGCGTCTACCAGACCGCCATCTGCACACTTACCCTCGAGGTCTACTACCGCTACCTCCCCCTCTACATGGCCGCCGCCCCCGAAGCCGACCGCCGCGAACCCGTCAACCGCGCGCCCGACGAAGCAGCCGACCCCAACCGGGGCGACGACCTCGAGTGATACGCACTCCCCTTCCCTTCTCAATCCCTTCTTCCCTGCCTTCCTCAGTCTTCCCCTGTCTTTCCGCTGTCTTCCTCTGTCTTCCTCCGTCTTCCTCTGTGTCCCTCCGGGTTCCCTCCGCGCTCCTCTGCGTTCCTGTCTTCCGCTACGCTCACGACATGAGCAGCACGATCCTCTCCCGCCTCGGCCTTGCCGATCACCCCCGCCTCCGCGCCGCGGGCCCCGGCGGCACGATTGACACGCGCAACCCCGCCACCGAGAAGCCCATCGCCACCGTCGCCCTCGACGACGCCGCGTCCTACGACGCCGCCGTCAGCCGCGCCCGCGAAGCCTTCCTCACCTGGCGCACCACGCCCGCGCCCGTCCGCGGCGAAGTCGTCCGCAAGATCGGACAGGCCTTCCGCGACCACAAGAAAGCGCTCGGCGAACTTGTCACGCTCGAAATGGGCAAGATCCGCGCCGAGGGCCTCGGCGAAGTGCAGGAAGCCGTGGACATCGCCGATTTCGCCGTCGGCCTCTCGCGCCAGTTGTACGGCCTCACCATCGCCTCCGAGCGCCCGCAGCACCGCATGTTCGAGCAGTGGCATCCGCTCGGCCCCGTCGGCGTCATCAGCGCATTCAACTTCCCCGTCGCCGTCTGGGCGTGGAACGCGATGCTCGCCGCGGTCTGCGGCGACACCGTCATCTGGAAGCCCAGCCTCATCACGCCCCTCTGCGCCGTCGCGGCCAACGCGATCGCGAGCAAGGTCGCGGAAGACGAAGGCTTCCCCGGCGTGTTCGAACTCGTGATCGGCAAAGACGATGTCGTCGGCGAGCGCATGATCGCCGATGAGCGCCTGCCCCTCATCAGCGCCACCGGCTCCTGCCGCATGGGCCGGCGCGTCGGCCAGGTCGTCGCCGCGCGCATGGGTCGCTGCCTGCTCGAACTCGGCGGCAACAACGCGCTCATCGTCATGGCCGATGCGGATCTGGATCTCGCCGCCCGCGCCGTCGTCTTCGGCGCCGTCGGCACGGCGGGCCAGCGCTGCACATCCACGCGCCGCCTCCTCATTGAGAGCAAAGCCGCGGACGATGTCGTGGCGCGCCTCGTCAAGGCCTACAAGACTGTGAAGATCGGCGATCCTCTGGCCGAAGGCACGCTCATCGGCCCGCTCATCAATCCGCAGGCCATCGACATGATGATGAAGGCGCTGGAAGCCGCGAAGCAGCAGGGCGGCAAGGTCCTGATCGGCGGCGAGCGCCTGATGGGCGACGGCAACTTCGTCACGCCCGCCATCGTGCGCGTGCCGAAGGGCAGGGACCTGCCCATCGCGAAGGAGGAAACCTTCGCGCCCATCCTTTATGTGTTCGAGGTCGATTCCGTGG
This sequence comes from uncultured Phycisphaeraceae bacterium, assembly GCA_964529265.1. Classification (GTDB taxonomy): domain Bacteria; phylum Planctomycetota; class Phycisphaerae; order Phycisphaerales; family UBA1924; genus CAZGVW01. Next base: position 41,886 of record CAZGVW010000158.1, on the reverse strand, counting down.
AGCAGGCCATCGCCATGAACAACGGCGTGCGCCAGGGCCTCTCCAGCGCCATCTTCACCGACAGCGTGCGCTCCGCCGAGGCATTCCTCTCCCCCGCCGGCAGCGATTGCGGCATCGCCAACGTGAACCTCGGCACGAGCGGCGCCGAGATCGGCGGCGCCTTCGGCGGCGAGAAGGACACCGGCGGCGGACGCGAATCCGGCTCCGATTCCTGGAAGGCCTACATGCGCCGCCAGACCAACACCATCAACTACGGCCGCGACCTGCCGCTTGCGCAAGGCATCGTCTTCGGCTGACGCTCACGTCTCGCTTCTGTCGGGCTTCCACCCGCGCCGCGCAAGCATGTCATGCGCCAGGTGCGCATGCTCCTCCGGCGTGCGCGAGTCCACCGCCTCGAACCGGCTGAACGTCCCCGGTGCGCCGGGGGCCGCATCGCCCTTCGCCGCATACGGCCCCGCCACACCCGCCATCCACCCATTCTTTGCTGCCCAGTGCGGCGGCCTCATTCGAAATCGAAGCACCACGTAGCGCACGCCGCGGGGCGCGTCGTGATGGTCCAAAGTCGTTACGACCGCGACCTGCTCCAGCTCATCCGGAAACGCGCCGAGTTCATTCGGGTGCGCCAGCCAGAAGGCCATGTCCCCCTCGGCCACGGCTTCCATCCTGCGGAACCGCGCCGGAAGGAGGTCAACGCGCCCGGCGCGCAGCAGCGCATCGTGCAGGAACTGCCTCGTTTCGCGGGACTCCGCCAACCGGCGGATCTCCGAGTCCGACGGCGTTTCCCCGGCAGCCAGCCTCGACGTCACGGGCGAGATCCGCTCCATGATGGCGAGCGCAAGCCTTCGCGAGCCCGCCGCCGTCGCCCACACCCGCCACGCGATGAACGCGACGAGGAGCGCCGCAAATCCGCCGATGATGAGCAGCGCCGTCTTCATTCACGCCGGCCGTTCGCAACCCGGCGCGGGCCGGGTCCCACCTCGCCCGCCAGCACCCTCACATTCCCCGCCCCCAGCGTCTGCTCCAGCGCCACCAGGAACTGGTCCGTCGGCGAGACCCGCGTCCGCGCCGCCCGCAGCGTCACGCGCCTTCCCCCCGCCAGCACCACCAGACGCAACTCCGCCGTCGCCGCGCCGTTCATCTCGCGCGTGTGCTGACCGATGATCCCGCGCAGATACTCCAGCGTGGACGACGATTCGCCGTTCAGCCGCCGCTCATCCAGCGTGAGCTCCACGCACCCCGCCAGTTCCGCCTGCGCCTTTTCGACGGGCACCACGCGGTCCACGATGATCTGCGGGTCGCCGCGGGAGTGATCCACCTTCCCCATCAGGAACACGATCGCGTCCGGCGCCAGGTCGCCGCCGTGCTTGCCGAACATCTCCGCGAACAGCACCGCCTCGATCGCGCCCAGCCGGTCCTCCAGCGTCACGATCGCCATCTTCTGACCCGCGGATTTCCCGTTCCGCGTCACGATCGGCCTGATCGATTGGATAAGGCCGCCGATCACGATCCGCCGGTCCTGCGGCGCCTGCCGGAGGCTCGTCGTCGTCACGTTCGCGAACATCTCCAGCCGCGAACGCCACCGGTCGAGCGGGTGGCTCGAGACGTAGAACCCCAGCACTTCCTTCTCGTTCGAGAGCGTCAGCCCCTCGTCCCACGCCTTGACGCGCACCAGGGGCGGCGCAGGCGCTTTCTCCACGGCAGCCGCAGCCGGCGCTTCGCCCCCGCCTCCTCCGAATCCAAACAGCGATGTCTGCCCCGCCGCCTTGTCCCGCGCCAGCGTCTGCCCCGCCGAAAGCGCCGGCTCGATCGTGGCGCACATCCCGGCGCGCTCCACGCGCCCATGCACCGAATCCAGAGCGCCGCACTTGATCAGCGCCTCGATCGTCGCCCGGTTCACCACCCCCGGCGGCACACGCTCGCAGAAGTCGTAGAGCGACGTGTACGCGCCCGAAGCCTCGCGCTCCGCCACGATCGCGTCGATCGCCTTTGCGCCCACGCCCTTGATCGCCCGCAGACCGAACCGCACGTGCCCCCGCGCCGCCTCCCGCGCCTCGCCCTCGTCGAACACCACCGAGAAATCCGCCTGCGACAGGTTCACGTCCGGAGGCTTCACATCGACGCCGATCGCGCCATCCGGCTTCACCGTGCGCCGGCAGTCGTCGAGGTACGGAATCCAGTCCGAGGTCTTCTGCGCCGCGCTCTCGAACGTCAGGAACGCCGCCATGTACTGGTTCGGGAAGTACGTCTTCAGGTACGCCGTCTGATACGCCACGATTGCGTACGCCGTCGAGTGGCTCTTGTTGAAGCCGTAGCCCGCAAACTTCAGGATCAGGTCGAACAGTTCCTCCGCCTCCCGATTCCCCAGCCCCTTCGACGCCGCGCCTTCAATAAACCGCGGCCGCTCCGCATCGATCGCCTTCTGCTTCTTCTTGCTGATCGCCTTGATGAGCGAATACGCTGCGCGAAGCGGGATGCCGCCCAGTTCATGGACGATCTGCATCACCTGCTCCTGGTACACCATCACGCCGTACGTCTCCGCCGTGAAGCGATCGACGATCTCGTGCACCTTCGGAGCCTTCTCCTGCCCGTGCTTGCGGCGGTTGTAGTCCGGAATCAGGTCCATCGGACCCGGCCGGAAGAGCGCGTTCGCCGCGATCAGATCCTCCAGCCGGTCCGGCTTCATCTCGACCAGCAGCCGCCGCATCCCGCCCGATTCGAACTGGAACACGCCCGTCGTATCCGCGCGCTGGAACAGTTCGAACACGCGCGGATCGTCGTGCGTCAGGCGATCGAGATCGAGCGGATGCGGCCCTTCGCCCCCCGAACCCCCGGAACCCCCGGAACCCCCGGAACGCCCGGAACGCCCATCCATCCCCCGCCCCACCGCGCGCCAGATCTCCTCCTCCGGCAGCGTCTCACGGATGAGCCGCTTGCACCGCTCGATCACGCTCAGCGTGCGCAGCCCCAGGAAATCCATCTTCAGCAGGCCGACCTTCTCGCACGTGGGCCCATCCCACTGCGTGACGATGTCCTCCGACCCCGGCGCCTTGTACAAGGGCACGATCTCGTGCAGCGGCCGTGTCGCCACGATCACGCCCGCCGCGTGCACGCTCGCGTGCCGCGCCTGCCCCTCCAGCGTGCGCGCGTTGTCGATCAACTGCCGCACCTGCCCCGGCGCCTCCGCCAGCGTCGCCGGATCGCGCCCCAGGATGCGCTCGATCGCCGCGGCGTCGCCCTCGTACAGCGCCTTGAGGTCCGGCTCCTGCGCCAAGGCGCTGTCGATCGTGACGCCCAGCGCCTCCGGAATCAGTTTCGCGATCCGGTCCACCCGGGCCAGCGGGATATTCAGCACGCGCCCCACGTCGCGGATCGCCGCCCGCGCCTTCAGCGTCCCGAACGTGATGATCTGCGCCACGTGGCCGTACTTCTGCCGCACGTAGTTGATCACCGCCGCGCGGCCGTCCTGGCACAGGTCGATATCGATGTCGGGGTACTCCGAGCGGTCGGGATCGGTGAACCGCTCGAACAGCAGCCCGAACTCCACCGGGCACGCGTTCGAAAGCCCCAGGCAATACCCCACCATCGTCCCCACACCCGAGCCGCGGGCCAGGGCCGGAATCCCCTGCTGCCGCCCCCAGTTCACGAAATCCCACACGATCAGGAAGTACGGGCTGATGCCCTTCGAGGTCAGCACATCCAGTTCCCGATCCAGCCGCGCACGGATCGCGGCGCGGCGCTCCGCGGTCGCTTCATCCACCGCCGTCGTCGATTCAAGCGCAATCTCCGGCCCGTAGCGCCACAGCAGGCCCGCCTCGCACAGTTCGCGCATCGCCCGGTCGCACTCGGCCTTCAGTTCATCCGCGCCGGCCCCCCCGGACCGCTCCTTCGAGGCGTCGAACGGCGCCAGCGCGTATTCCGCGCAGAACGCGCGGTGCCACGCGCTCAGATCCGCTTCCCCCTCCCACTTCCGAGGCTGCGCCGGCCGCGCCACACGCACCACCGGCGCGTGGTTGCCGAACTGCAGGTCGAGATCGCACCGCTCCGCGATCTCCACCGTTGCATCGCACGCCCGCCGCCCCCTTTCGCCATACGCGCGCTCGAACATCGAGCGCATCTCCTCCGGGCTCTTCACGTAGAGATCGCCGGAGTATTTCATCCGGTCGTCGTCCGTCTTGATCTTGCCCGTCGAGATGCAGATCAGCGTGTCGTGCGCATCGTGATCCTCCTGCCGCAGGAAGTGCGGGTCGTTCGTCGCCACCAGCGGCAGATCGAACTCCTCCGCCAGCCTCATCAGATGCGGATTGATCGCGTTCTGCTCCGGAACGTGGTGCTGCAACTCCACGTAGAACCGCGGCCCCTTCGGACCCGACCGGAACACCTTCATGTGCCACCGCGCCACCTCGCGCGCCCGCTCCAGATACATCTCGTCGCGCGTGCGCTCGTAATCGAACAGGTGAAACGCCAGCTCCGACCCCAGATGCCCGTTGATCGCGATCAGCCCGTCGCCGTGCGCCTCCAGCAGCGCCCGATCAATCCGCGGCTTGTAGTAAAACCCCGTGAGATACGCCTCGCTCGCCAGAAGCAACAGGTTCCGCCAACCCGCCTCGTCCTCCGCCAGCAGCACCAGGTGATGCCCGCCGTCCGCCACGCCCGTGTGCGTCCGATCCGTCCGCGCCCCCGGCGCGACATACGCCTCGCACCCCAGAATCGGCTTCACCCCCGCGGCTTTCGCCTGGCTGTACACCGCCAGCGCGCCGAACAGATTCCCGTGATCCGTCACCGCCACCGCGGGCATCCCCAGTTCCCGCACGCGCGCAATCAGCTTGTCCACGCGGTTGCCGCCGTCCAGCAGCGAATATTCCGTGTGCAGGTGCAGATGCACGAACTGCCGCTCCCGCGGAATCGCCTCCGCCCCCGCGGCGGCTCGAGCGCCTACATCCTGTAGCGGCTTCGCCATCCTGCCTCCCATGATGCTGTGGTTCGGACCGGTGGACCCGCGATGATACCGCGCCCGGCAGGAGGCCCGGCCTAGTTGTCAGCGATTCCACACGCGGCCGAGGCCGCAAGTGCATGCGCCACCGCCATTTGCGGCAAGCGTGAAATCGGCGGATGCCTCCGCCCTACCATTCGCGGATGAGCGAGACCGCCCCGTTCCATTCCGTCCGCGAGCGCGCCGGGCACGCCGGGAGCGAGGCGGCGCGCGTGTATCGCGTGTGTGCCGCGCAGCCGAGCTGGGCGGTGCGGCTTGGGGCCACATTGGCCGCGGTTGTGGTGGTTTTGATCGCTCTGGCGCTAATTGTGCCGGCAATTCTCGTGTTTCTGGCGATTCTGGCGCTGGGCGCGGGCGTTCAGACCGTGCGCCGGGGCTGGAATCGCCTGACCGGCGCCTCGTCCCGCGATGCGCAGGGCCGCCGGAATGTGCGCATCATCGTCCGCGAACACGCGGATTGATCAGCGCGCAAGTCACAGCCACAGAGACATTTCCAGATCGTCGCGGAACGTGCCATCGGGGTCGCGCACCTTGCGCTCGCGGCGGCCATCCAGCACGAAACCGAGGGATTCGTAGAGCGCAATCGCTCTGAAATTGTCGGAAATCGTGCATAATTCCAGCCGCAGCACGCCCGGCGGATCCACCTCCCGCGTCCACTTCGCCCAGTCGATCACCGCCTCCATCAGCGCCCGGCCGACGCCCACACCCTGCCAATTGGGCGCAACGCCCAGCCCCAGGTACGCATTGTGGCGCAGGCGGATGAGCGGGATGCGTTTGGCGCTGAGTTCGCCCGCCAGTTCCTCGCCCGTTTCGGCGCCATCCGGGCCGAGCGGGGCCGCCACGAGCAGCGCGCCGTGCGCCATTCCCTTCGTTTCGTACTGGTTGATGATTTCGAGGGCGCGGGCATCGGTTTCGGGGGCTTCCTCAACAAGTTGCATTGAGCCTTTTTTCGCCTCAATCACCGAAAAGGTGAGTGCTTTGAACAATCCGGCGTCCTCGCGCCGGGCGGGCCGGATGCGAATTGTTCGACCATCGCGCAGCGCGGTTTCGCGCCCGGAAAACACGGTTTTCGCATCATTCTTCACCATTCGATCCTTCCGGCGCGTTCACAGACTCCACCCACCGCTCCCTCAGCCGCCTGGTCACCGGTCCCGGCACGGCGTCGCCGATCGCCTCCGCCTCCACCTTCACCACGGGGAGAACGCCCCATGACGAGTTGGTGAGAAACACCTCGTCCGCGTCCAGCAGGTCGCTCACGCTGAGCATGGTGGTGGCGCAGCCGAGGCGGAGGGAATCCGCGGCTTCGATCACGCGGCGGCGGGTGATTCCGGGGAGGACGGGGCTCGGGATGGCGCCGGGATCTTCTTCGCCGCGGGCGATGGGTGTGAGGAGCGCGCCGTGTTTCACGAGGAAGAGGTTGCTGACGGCGCCGCCGGCGAGGTGGTTGGTGACCTGGAGGAAGAGCGCTTCGCCGGCGCCGGCGCTTGCCGCGGATTGGAGGGCGCGCAGTCGGGGCCAGTAGTTGAGCGTTTTGTGCGACTGGAACGGATCGAGCGGGTTGATGCGCATATCGGCGATGGTGGCCGCGACGCCGCGGTCGAACATGTCGGGCGGGTAGTCGGTGGCGGGCTGCGCGGAGATGAGCACGGTGGGATCGACGGGTGAGCGCCCGGTGGCGGCGAGGAGGTTGAGATCGCCGCCGGTGATGGTGAGGCGCAGGCGGGCGCGATCGAGCGAGGCTTTCTTCGCGCAGAGGCGCACGGCGTCAGCGAGGGGCCCGGTGCGCAGCGCTTCGGAGAGTCCGAGCGCGCGGGCCGATTCGCGCAGGCGCTCGACGTGGCGGGCGAGGTCGATGACGCGCTCGCCGACGGCGAGCATGGTTTCGAAGAGGCCGACGCCGTGCTGAAGGCCGGCGTCGAACGCGGCGATGCGCGCCTCGCCGGGCTGCATGAAGGCGCCGTTGAGCCAGACCAGTGGGGGCATGGCGCCAGCATAGGGGCTGTCGCGAACGCCATCTTCGCCACGCGGCAGGATCTCACCAGAGCCACCGAGGACACAGAGAAGAGAAGGCCCTTGAGGTTGTAGAGGCGATGAGTGAACGATCGCAGGGGCGCGAAGGGGTCCCGGAGCCCGCGGCGATCCTGTTCAGTTCTCGTTGCCGGGGGCGCTGCGGTGGGCCTTCTGGCGGAAGACCTGGACGCTGGCGCCCGGATCGGCCGCCGCGGCCCCAGCGCTTGCGCCTGCACCCGCGCCGATGATCACGCCATCGGCGTCGTTGTGATCATCAAGATCGAGGCCATCGAGCATGGCCACGACACTGTCCCGCGTCGGCGCGGATGGCGGCGCGAACTCGCGCGGCGCGGGGCGCACGCCGTCCCACACGAGGAGCGCTTCGAGGCGGGAGCCGACGCCCCACGCCTTGTGAATCGCCTTGACGTGATCGTGAATGGTGTGTCGGCTGCGATCGAGGCGTCGCGCGATCTCCGATTCCTTGACGTTGGAGACCATGAGTTCGGCGACGCTGCGCTGCGCGCCGCTGAGCATCTCGAGCAGGTTCTTCTTGCGCACGGCGGGCTCGACGAAGGCGCGGGCGAAAGCCGCGGCGGCGAGGGGGGCCGCGGCGACGAGCGCGCTGCGCGTGCGCTCGTTCGGGCGCCATTCGCGCGAGCAGCCGCTGATCTGCACGATGATCGCGATCGGGCCCACGGAGCCGGGAAGGCGCATGGTGGCGCGGGCGTAATCGAAGAGGCCGAAGGTTTCGCGGGCGGCGCGCAGGGAGTGCGTGCGCCAACTCTCGTCGCTCACGCGGTCATGGCGCAGGAAGAAGCGCGGGGGCTCGAGGGCGCTGCTCGCATCGATCAGCCAGCGGCGCTCGTCCTGCACGATGCGATCGGCGAGGCTGGAGGCGTCGATATCGAGTTCATCGGGGCGGGAGATGGCGGAGTGGATGACGCGCCAGAGGCGATGCTGAATGTCGCGCGCCTCGGCGACGATGATCTCAGCCGCGGCGGCGTCGACATCGCCTTCGATGTGGCGGAGCGCCTCGGACGCGGCGCGGAGCCAGGAATCTTCGGAGATTTCGCGGAGTGCGAAGATGCGTCCGACGGCGTCGCAGCATGCGCCGGCGAGATCGATGGGGAGAGGCTGGGGGGCGGGCGGGTGCGCGTGTCCTGGAGCATGCGCGGCGGAGGCGTGCTGGGCTTGGTGTGCTTCGGGAGTTGCGGGGTTTCCGGGGTTTCCGGGGTTTCCGGGGGTTCCGGGGGTTTCGGGGGTTCCGTGGATTCCGGGGGCGGGGGCGGGGGCGGGCGCAGTGTCGGCACTGGAAGCCGCGGCCGCGGCAAGCGGGGCGGCGAGAGGCCACTGCCGACGCCGGCCGCGGAGCCACGGCGGCCAGAATGACGGATCCAGCGTGGTGCTGTTCACGATGCGCGCTCCGGATGCGCCGAACCAACCCTTGGGTCAGTGTGGCGGCGGGGCGGTGCGACGCAATCCCGCGCTGGGGGAGATTGGGAGGGGAATTTTGAGGCTTTCTTGCGCCCGGGGGATGGCAGGGCGGTTGAACGTCGGCATCACCGGGCAGAGCGGGCTTGAGGGGCTGGGTATGCCCCGCGGAATATGGTGGAGCGCACTGACGCCGAGGGAACCGAGCCGGTTCCCTCGGCGCCTCCCTCCGGCGGAGGGGGCGCCGCCTTTGAGCGCGGCGCGCGGTTTCGTTGGGGAGCGCGGAACGGGGCACGGCGGGTCGCGCGCCTTGGCGGCCTCAGCGAGGTTGGATCGTGACGGTTGCTGCGTCCCTCGCTCGCGCTTCGGGCTCGTTGGGGATGGGCCGTGTGCAAGCGCCGGCGCGCTCTGTGCTTCGGCGCCGCAACGGGCACGGCGAGCCGTGCCCCTACCAGGTGTGGTGACGCTTCGGACTTGTCGCGGGCGCTGCGCGATCGCATAGCCACGCAGAGAAACCGCTTGGGGTTGTCCATGCAGGGATCGCAGCGCGCAACCACATTGAGGGGTGCGCACAGCGCCGTACGGATGGGAATGGGTGGAGTTGCGCTTGGGGTGGATCTGCATAGTCACGCACAGCCGTGACCATGCCACCCAAGGAGGGCGCGTGTGGCGAGGAGAGCCGGCTCAGAGTGGCCCAGGCTGCCTGCGCGGCGCATGGGTCGGCGAAGCGCCGTCCCATGCCACACGAGCGCATTGGCGCGCGACCTTCTTCCTCTGCCATTGCCCATTGCACTCACCATTGCCTCTCCGAAATGTGGAAAGAAATACTCGTGAGAGTGCGCGGATTCGGGTTGCGGTCGGGGCGATGTAGGCTTAAGTTGCAGAGTGTTGGATGAGTTGTTCGATTGATTCGTTGCGGGACGCCGAGGGTCGGTGTTCCGCGGGACAATTGAAAAAACCCCGGCGAGGCATGGGTCGCGAAACTTGGCCTCAACCGGGGCCCATTAAAGGGCAGTGAAATGCCTACAGGACGTGAGTCTAGCCGCGGGTTACCCGCGGGGCGCGGTCGGAGTGGGGGGAGCGGGAAGTCGAAGGGGAAGGGTGGAGGGGGCGGTCGAGGGGAGAAGGGGAAGAAAGGGAGCAGGAGCGGGGACGGGGACGGGGGTGAACCGAGGGTGAAGAGCGCGGAGCGCGCTGAATCGGCGCCGACTCCGAAGCCTGTGAACACGGTGAGGGCGCAAAGCGGCGGCGGAGACCCGGCTCTGGAGAGCCGGGCCACCAGGAAAAAGCAGCGGACGCGCGTGTTCAGCGCATCGATTCCGGTGTGGATGAGCGCGGAGGTTGAGCCGGATGTTCTGGCGATGGGTGTGGGGCCGCATCACCACGGGGGCACGCAGGGAATCGGGATGGTGGCGCTGGGGATGTATCTCGCGATTCCCGCGGCGGAGCGGCGCGAACTGGCGCAGTTGGCGCTGCCGGCGTTTGGTGCGGAGTCTCTGGTGCGTGCGAAACTGGCGCGGCTGTGGCCGGTGCGCCTGGTGAAGACGCTGGGCTTGCTGGAGCGGGATGAACGCGAGCACGAGGTGGAGACGCTGGAAAGGGCGGTGAGGGAGATGGGTGAGGAGACGGAGTAGATGCCGCGGTGCGGCAAACACCTCCCGCGGCTGAGGCCTGAGGATCGAGCCTACGGCACTGCCCTGTGGCCTCCTGTTTATCGGACAGCGCAGGAAATCTGCGCAGTCGGCTCGAAACGGGCTACAATCAAGCGAGACAAGCGGACGATACGGAGGGCAGGTCGGATTCGTGCGCAGGATTTCTGCGCCCGTGCCCAGGACTGGCGGCCATGCTCATCGAACTGTACGGACAGAACTTCGGGTGCTTCCGCGACGAGTTCCGGCTCTCGATGCTGGCGACATCGATTGATGAGGGGAATGAGAGAGGACTCGTTTCGGTAGACATAGAGGGTGATCCGGAGCCCCTGCTTCTCCTGCGGTGCGCGGCGATTTACGGGCCGAACGCATCGGGTAAATCGACCGTGCTGGAGGCCGCGGCTGCTCTTTCCGCGATGCTTGGATCGTCTGCGCGAGGCGCTTCCGACGAGGCCATCGAAGCGTACGAGCCTTTTGCGCTGGATGAGCAGCACCGCAGCGCGCCCACCGTGCTTGGGCTCAGGGCGGTTGTTGCCGGTGTTGTGTACGAGTATCGAATCAAGTTTGACCGGCAGCGAGTTATCCAGGAGGCGCTCTCGAAGCACGCACCGGACACGGACCGAATGCTGCTCGATCGTCATGAGGCAACCGTCCAGGGGGATTGGACTGGGGATCAGCAGTTCTCACTAATTGCCAGCGCCTTTCGTCCAAACGCGCTTCTGCTGTCCCTCGCCGATAGTCTCGCCCCTTCCGTCGCGGGCAAGATTGTCGCAGGTCTACGCCGGTCGCTGACGCGTTTCCGCATTCCGGAGAGTCGGGGCTTCCCGCTCACAGCGCGAACCGAACCGGTGGCGAGAAGAGTTGTTGATGACCCAGCGTTTGCCGAGTGGCTTCGGCCTCGGTTGCGAGACATCGATGTCGGGGTGGTCGATTACGACACCGAAGAAGTCCCAGCCCAGCCAACACTCTTTGAGACCGACGGTGGCGCGAGTAGGAAGAGACACCGGCTTGCGCTCTTTCATGACGGAGAAAACGGACCAACCCGTCTTCCCATCTGGCGAGAATCCCATGGGACGCGCAGGTTCCTGGAGTTCTCGCCGATGCTCTACGAAATCTCTAGGGGCGCTGATCACAGGGCGTTTCTCGTAGACGAATTCGATGCATCGATGCATCCGGTGCTCGTGAAGGCTCTCATCCACCACTTCAATTGCGAGTTGCCGCGGCGGGATGTTCGGGGTCAGATCGTTTTTACGGCGCACAACACCGACCTCATGGAGGGCGAAGCGCGGGACGCCGTCCTGCGCCGAGATCAGGTGTACTTCACCGAGAAGGGCAGCGACGGCGCCGCCCGGTTGTTCTCTCTCGCCGAGTTCAACGAGCGGAACAACCTGAACATCAGGCGGCGGTATCTGCAGGGCCGATATGGCGCCCTTCCTTCGCTCGGCGATTTCTCGGAGTGACCATTTGGCCCCCGGCACGAACAAGCGGTACGGCGCCAGGAGAGTGAGAGTCCGCCGACCGCTGCCGGTCGTCGTGATCGTGTGCGACGACTCCAAGACGGCCGTCAGTTATTTCACGAGCCTCAAGCGAGAGGTCAGGGAATCCGTGACGCTGCAGATCGAGCCCACCGGGGCCGAGCCGATCGCGGTGGTCGATGCGGCAATCGAGCAACGGGCTTCATTGCGGGATGACGAATCACGCGACGAACAGGACAGGGACGCCGCATGGGCACTGATCGACCTGGAGCGCGAGACACGGCGACGGGAGGAAGCCGACAAAGCAAAGAAGGCGGGCGCCGCGGCGGGGATCAACGTCGCACTTTCAGAGCCGTGCTACGAAGTATGGACACTGCTCCACCTCGTCGATACAGGGCAGATGTTCAGCGATTGCAGCGCAGTTCTCGATCTGCTCAAGAAGGCATGGCGAGCAGAATTCCATGAGGATCTCGGGAAGAAGGCGCAAGCCGACTATCGGAAGATACTGGGCAACCGGAAGGAAGCCGCGGCGCGGGCAAGAAGGCACTGCAACGATCCTTCATGCACGGAGATCTACCTGTTGAGCGAGGAGATCGACAGGCTGTGCGCCGCCGGCGAGCGATGATGGAGCGGTCGCTCACACCGCCGCGTCCACCCCCAGGGGGGTGACGAGGGTTTCGGCTTCTTCGAGTGTCGGGGGGCGGGAGAGGTCGAGGGAGAGGGCGACGCCGGCGGCGTGGTCGCTGTTGAGGATGATGGTGTTGGGGGGGAGGAGGCTCCAGCCGCTTTCGGCATGCTCGTGACCCAGGATGAAGAGGCGGACGCCCCAGCGGTCGGCGAGCATCTGGAGTTGCTCGGGGCGGTGGCGACGGCCCCAGACCATGAGGTGCGCTGAGCCGCGGCGGGGCTCGTAGTCGGCTTCGACGAGGTCGCGTTCGAGGATGGCGGGGTCGAAGCGGTCCATGACTTCGGGGCCGGGGAGGCTGTGGGCGCAGAGGACTCCGCCGCCCCCGCCCCCGGAAGGGCCGCTTCCGGAAGCGCCATTGCCCGCGCCCCCGGAAGCGCCATTGCTGGGGGGCGATTCCGTGATGAGCGCGAGGGGCATGGAGCGGATGAACGCGGCGATGGCGTCGAGCACCTGGGGCGCATCGTCGCCGTAGACGTATTCGACGCCGGCGTTGAAGGCGTCCACCACGCGCACGCCGTCCTTGACGATGCCGGCGCCGACGATCTGCGAGAGTTCGTGGTTGGCGAGGAGCGTGTGGACTTCTTCGGGGTCTTTGACTTTGAGCGCGGCGACGCGGGCGAGGGCGCGGTGGCTGAGATCGACGCCGCCGACCAGGCGATGGGAGTGGATGACTTCGTGCAGCGTGAGGTGGTGGGGGCGCTTCTCTTCGGCGCCGGGGAGGCCGGCCATCTCGACCACGCGCGCGAAGTGCGAGGGGTTGTCGTGCAGATCGCCGGTGGCGAGGAGCGTGCCCCGGGCGGGGATGAAATCGATGGATCCGCGGCGGCAGGAGGCGGAGAAGTTGGCGTCGGCCGCGTCATGGAAGAGGCGGGACATGGCTTCGGGCGAGCGCGCATCGATGTCGGCGAGGGGATCGGACCATTCGCGTGCGATGTGCGGGGTCACAGGGCGCGGGCCCGAATCGTGCGCGGCGATGAACGGAGGGGCGCGCGAGTGATGGAGCGGGCGGGCGTCATTCCTTGTCCGCGACCGCGGTCTTTGCGCCGGCCTTCTTCGCCTCTTCCTCGGCGACGACCTGGGCGTGGATGAGGTCGAGGCGGTCGGCGAGTTTGGCCATGCTCTCCGGGCGCTTCTCGGGATCGACCTCGACGCATTCCATGATGAGGTCGCTGAGGCGCTGGGGCACGCGCTGGTTGAGTTCGACGACGGGCCTGGGCTTCTCGATGAACTGATCGTCGAGGCTGGAGACGAGGGAATCGCCCTTGGGGAGCGCGGTGGGGATGTGGCGGCCGGTGAGGACCCAGTACATGGTGGCGCCGAGGTTGTAGATATCGGTGCGGGGGGTGATGGCGCGGCGGTGCACCTGCTCCGGAGCGATGTAGTCGGGCGTGCCCTGGATGCGCTCCTTGATCGTGCCGGCGACGCAGGACTGGCCGAGATCGATGATCTTGACGGCGCCATCCTCGCAGACGACGACGTTGTTGGGCTTCATGTCGGCGTGGACCCAGCCATTGCGGTGCATGTAGGCGAGGCCCTTGGCGACCTTCTTGAAGATATCGAGGGATTCGGCGAGGTTGGTGGGCGGGCGGCGCTCGACGCTGATGCCGTCTACGTACTCCATGACAAGGAAGAGCTCCTTGATGGTCATGAGTCTGCGGACGCGGATCATGCGCTCGACGCGGCGCACGGCGGGGTGGTCGATGGCGCGGCCGACTTCGTACTCGCGCTCGGCCTGGTCGATGAAGCGCTGATCCTTGGTGTTGGCGCGGATGACGTGCTTGAGGGCCCAGACCTGCTTGGTGCGCGGATCCTGGACGAGGTAGATATCCGACGCGGCGCCGTGGCCGAGTTGGGCAAGGACGGTGAATCCCGCCGCCTTGGAACCTGGTTTGAAGGCTTCGTCGTTCTTCACCACTCGCTCAGCCTCGACTCAGGCGAGGTTCTCTCTGATCAACCGAACCGAACCGAACCGAACCGAACCGAACCGAACCGAACCGGACGCCCGCGGGCTTCCCCAGCGCCGGGGGAGACACGAATCCGCCCCCTCATTGTCCGGATGCGGGTGGCCGCGGATTCCGGACATTTACAGGAACCGGGCCGATCCCCCCGCCGCGGGGGCGCCGGCCTTCATGAAGGACTGGCCGCGACGATCGTCCGTTGCGGGGGACGGGGCAGTATTGCGCTGGGAGGCGCAAACTGCAACGGCGCGGGGAAACCCTGTGTCAGTCGGAGATTTTTGGCGCGGAAATGAGCCCGGGCCAGCGGCTTACAGTCCGCCGGAGACTCCGCCGGCCCTGGCGAGGGCGGCGCGGAAATCGGCCTCGGGGAAGAGGCGTCCGGGGCTGGTGGCGCCGGCGATATCGCGGTAGAGGAAGACGCGATCGTCCGGAATGGCCAGGCGCTTCTGGAGGGCGGAGACGAGCTGGGTGAGTCGGCGGACCTGGGCCTCGGAGAAGGGGCGGCGGTCGCCATCGCCAACGAGGCAGATGCCGATGGTTCGGGTGTTGTAGAGGTCCTCATCGGGTCCGCCGGCGTGGGCGCCGGGGAGCTGGTCGAGCCAGCGGTAGCCGACGTGGAGTTCGCCATCGGCGGCGCCGGCGCCGTTGGAGATGACGAAGTGATAGCCGAGGCCGTGCAGGCCGCGGGCCTGGTGGGCGGCGGCGAGCTGTGCCGGGGAGCCCTGGGGCGAGGAGGAGTGGTGGATGACGATGCCGGCCCAGCGGGCGGTATCGAGGGGGGCGCGGGTGGAGAAGACGGCTTCGATGGGGGTGGCGCCGCGGGCCGGGGCCGGGGCGGCGAGGGCGAGGCCATCCATGCGTGGGGCGCGCTGGCCTTCGACGAGGAGGAGGAGTCCGCTGGCGACGGTCATGGCGCCGACGAGGGCGGCCCAGACGAGCGTCGATCGGCGACGCAGCGCCTCGGGGAGACCTTTCGCGGAATCCAGAATGCGTCCGTTCATTCGTGGCTCGCAGCGGGGAGGTGTGAGAATCAGCAAAAGCGAATCGGCATCTTCTTTATCTTACTGAAGGCGGGGGAAATCCTGAAAAAATGGGAAAAAACGGCGTTGTGACTCAAGACAGGGCGAGCGCCCCGGCGCAAACGGCGTGTTTCGCGCACTTTGCCCCGCCGCGATGCGCTGCGCCGCCCGCGTGCGCGGAAGGGCGCGAAAAGAGGCGGATAACTGTGCGAAAGCGCTATTTTTTCGGGGTCAGGCGTGCGCGGAGGTTGGGGGAGAGGCGTCCGTATTCGTCTTCGATGTACGGGGGCGCGTTCTGATTGCGGACCTCGTCGTATCGCTCGTACTGGGTGCGCGGCTCTTTCTTGGGGAAGAGGACGTCGGAGCATCCGGCGGCGAGCGCGGTGAGCGCAAGAACAGCCGCGGCGAGCGCGCGGAGGGCTGCGGATGTGCGGGTTCCCGGACCGTGTTGGCGTCCCTGCGTGTGCACGGTTCAAAAAGTGTATCGCCTCGGCGGAGGAAGTGGCCGAGGCGTCACACGAGAGGAGAGAGAGCGTGATTTGGTATCCACCATTGGATACGCCGGTCGGGGGCGAGGGTTCGGTGTTTTCGGGCGTGAGAGCGCGGATTCGCGCGGGTTCTCAGTCCGGGCGCTCGGCCACGACGGGGGGTTCGCCCCGGCGGAGGGTCTTGGCGAGGTCGATGACCCGCTCCGCGCGGCTGGTGAGGCCGGTGAGGGCGTCCTCGAAGGCGGCGGAGACGAGGATCCGGCCTTCTGAGGGGGCTACGGGGGCATCCAGGGGGATCCGGATGGAGTAGTGGATGCCGATGATGGTGGCCCGGTAGGCCTCGCTGACCTCCAGGGGGGTGAGGGCGACGCGGGCGAGGCGATCCGGGGTGCGGTCGGACTCGGTGGGCGAGGGGAGGGTGGTGAGTTCGATGGCGAGCGAACCGACGAGGTGGGTGGCGCGGCGGCGGCCATCGAAGGCGCGGATGTAGACGTCCACGGCTTCGGCGTCGGGGGCGCCGTCGAGGTCGATGGCGCCGGTGAGGCTATCGATTTCGATGCCGGCGCAGCGGGGGACGACGGCGAGGACCTCCGGCGGGAGGCCGGAGGCGGCGGCGTGCTCGGCGAGTTTCGCTTCGGCCTCGAGGAGGCTGGCCTGGGTCTCGCGGAGGGAGTCCTGGAGGTCGAGGACCTGTCGGCGGAGGCGGTCGTTCTCGTTTTCGAAATTTCGGGGCCCGCGGGAGCAGGCGGGGAGGGCGAGCGCAGCAACCGCGAGCCCCGCGGCGATCGCGGCGAGCGATGCGGGGGGGCGGGTGCGGAGGGGCATGGGTGGGGGTTGCTCCCGAGGACGTTCTGAGGCGGACCTTGCTCAGCGGGGGTCAGCGGGGCCGATCGTCGCCTGCGCGATCATGCTTGGCAAGGCGGGGCATGGACGTCAGGACCTGATCGACGAGTCCGTATTCGAGCATTTCCTTGTCGTCGAGCCACTTGTTGCGGTCGCAATCGCGCTGGATGACTTCGAAGGGCTGTCCGGTGGCGTCCACATAGAGCTGGTAGATGCGCTCGCGGAGGCGGATCATCTCGCGGGCTTCGATTTCGAGGTCGGTGGCCTGGCCTTCGAGGACGCCGGAGAGCAGCGGCTGGTGCATGAGGTTGCGGGCGTTGGCGAGCGTGTAGCGCTTGCCCTTGGCGCCGGCGCAGGCGAGAACGGAGCCCATGCTGGCGGCCTGCCCGATGATGTAGGTGCAGACATCGGGCTCGATGAAGTTCATGGTGTCGAGGATGCCGAGGCCGGCGGTGACTGATCCGCCGGGGCTGCTGATGTAGAAGTGGATATCGCCCTTGGGGTCTTCGTTGGCGAGGAAGAGCAGCTGGGCGACGACGAGGCTGGCGGCGTCGTCCATGACGGGTCCGCCGAGGAAGATGATGCGATCGCGGAGGAGGCGGGAGTAGATGTCGTAGGCGCGTTCGCCGCGGCCGGTGTTCTCGATGACGATGGGGACAAGGTTGGACATCGCTCGTCGGTCCTGTGCTGCGGTGTGTGCGGGCGGGGGCGCGGAGGGTTGATCGTGTCGCGGCGCGGCGCTCATCGCTGCTCGGCCCTGGACTTGCCTTCCTCGATGACTTCATCGACGAGGCCGTATTCCTTGGCCTCCATGGCGTTGAAGTATTTATCGCGCTCGGAATCGCGCTGGATGACCTCTTCGGGCTGTCCGGTGTGCCGGGAGAGGATTCGGTTGAGTTCGCGCTTGGCCTTGATGATCTGCTCGGCCTGGATGCGGATGTCCTCGGTCTGTCCGAAGACGCCGCCGAAGGGCTGGTGGATCATGACGCGCGCGTGTGGGAGGATGTAGCGTTTGCCCTTGACGCCGGCGGTGAGAAGGACGGCGGCGCCGCTGTAGGCGCGGCCCATGCAGTAGGTGGAGACATCGGAGGAGAGGAAGCGCATGGTGTCGTAGATGGCGAGGGTGTCATCCACGGATCCGCCGGGGGAGTTGATGTAGAGGTTGATCTCCTGCCCGCGCTTCTGGTTTTCGAGGTAGAGCATCTGCATCATGACGCGCGCGGCGGAGGCGTGGTTGATCTCGCCGATGAGGAAGACGACCCTGTTTTCGAGCAGGAGTTCGTCGATCGTCATTTCGCGCGTGCGCTGGTATTGAACGGGCACTGCGGGCATGGGCATGTCCTTCCGCCCGGGCCGGCGCTCGAGGGCGGCGCCCGGTGTTCTGAGTCGATGGGGCCGATTGTTCCCGGACCATGTGCGTCGCGGGGCGACCGATGATATGCCGCGGCGGGCCTGGGGCAACGCCGCGCAGCCCCCCTATCGACCGGGTTTCGGGCGCGCTGAAGGGCGGGGCGGGACGCGTGAGCGTCCCCTGCTTGCGCTTCGGGCTCGTTGGAGCGACCGAGTCATGCCCATGCGCCCCTGAGCCCCCCGGTTCGCGGTGTCGGGTGGCGCGGGCGCGATTTCGGCGGCGTTGCCGCCTGCGACTGCGCCCTCTACCATCACCGCTTCCGATGAGGCCGAGAGCGCGATGTCCGACAACGGAACACCCACAGCGATCATCAGCGACATTCACGCGAACGCGGCGGCGCTGCGCACGGTGCTGGCGGACATCGAGCAGCGGGGCGTGAAGCGGATCATCAACCTGGGGGACATCATCGGGTACGGGCCGGATCCCCTGGAATGCGTGGACCTGGTGGCGGAGAAGTGCGCGTGGTCGCTCATCGGGAACCACGATTTCGCGGTGCTATACGAGCCGACGAACTTCAATCCGGGCGCGGAGCAGGCGGCGTTCTGGACGCGGGCGCAGTTCGACGCGGATCCGGACGAGAAGGCGCGGGGGCGGCGGTATGAGTTCCTGGGGAAGCTGCGCGTGCGCGTGGTGGAGAAGGTTCCGGGGACGGAGGCGCCGCTGCTGGCGGTGCACGGCTCGCCGCGGAGGCCGATCAACGAATACATCTTCCCCGACGACGTGATGACGGCGGTGGACAAGATGAAGCAGATCTTCGATCGCGTGGAGCGGCTGGCGATCGTGGGGCACACGCACGTGCCGGGCGTGTTTACGGACGAGCCGGATTTCTATCCACCGGCTGAACTGGGCTCGGACATGACGTACCGGTTCAACGACTCGGAGAAGGCGATCATCAACGTCGGGTCGGTGGGCCAGCCACGGGATCACGATCCACGGGCGAGTTATGCGCTGCTGCACGCGGACCGGGTGGAGTTCGTGCGGCTGGCGTATGACGTGGACGCGACGGCGCGGCGGATTCACGAGATTCCGGAGTTGAACGACTGGCTGGGGGACCGGCTGTACGAAGGGCGATGAGCGGGGGCGATGAGCGGGGGCGATGAGCGGGGGCGATGAGCGGGGCGGTGAGGGGGGCGGCGAGTCGTGGCCGCGGCGTGAACGGGGGGACGGGCTTTCCCGTACCATTCGCTGCCCTGTTCGCTGCTCATTGATTCGGCGGCCACGGCGCGCCAGGGGCGTCGTCTTCGCCGTTGCACACCTTATTGAGAACACCGGGACACTGAATGCCCCGCGAGAAGAACAAAGCGCTTCGCGTGATCGTGCCCCTCGTCGCGGCGGCCGCGGCGGTGGGCGTTGTGGCGGCCGTGTACGTCTCGAGCATGCGGCAGGCGGCGGGGCCTTCCGGGGGCGGGGGCGGGGGCGGGGCGGGGGCCGGACAGAGCGCGACGGCGCCTGCGGAGACGGCGCCCGCGCCGGACGGCGCTGCGCCGCCTCAGGACATGGTGGCGGCGAGCAACGGGGCGGAGCCTTCGGCGCCGGCGGTTGAACCTGTGGGGGGGGCGGAGGGGGAGAAGGCGCCCGCTGATTCGCCGGCGTTGACGGCGGGGCCGGGGGCGGAGGAGGAAGCGGCGGCGAAGTCGCCGGCGGGGTCGGGCGCGGCGCCGCTGCTTCGGGCCCGCGTGCATCCGGTGGATGGGAGCGCTCCTTCGCCAGCGCCGATCGGCGCGGTGGGCGCGAACGGAGAAGGCGTGGACAATGCCTCGCCGTTCACGATGCGCATTGATTTCACGCTCGGCGGCGCCGGTGTTGAGGCGATCACGCTCTCGCGCTATTTCGAGACGGCGATGCAGAGGCCGGGCGAGGAGTACCGGATCCAGCGGCGGCAGTCGTACACCGACCACAACGGGCGGAAGGTGAGCGTGGCGTCGCTGGGCGTGGTGGGCGTCGAGATCAGGAGAGGCCCTGGCAGCGCCGCGGCTCCTGAAAGCCCCGGAGTGTTCATTGATCTGCGGCAGTCGGCGGAGGGTGCGCTGTGGCGCGAGACGGCGCCGGGCGCGTTCGAGGCGGTGATCGTCGATGCCTCCGACGAGCCGGTGGCGCGGATCGAGCGGCGGTATTCGCTGTCGCCGGATTCGTATGACATCGAGGTGTCGCAGCGGCTCGAGAACCTGACGGATGAGCCGATGACGGCGCTGTGGTACCAGTACGGCTCGGTGGATCTCTCGGAGGACGAGGGGTCGTACGGGATGGACAAGCGGCGGCTGAGGTTCGGGTTCCTGCTGAATCCGCAGGAGGATCCCAGCCGCGGATTCGTGCAGGCGAACGACGGGATCATCAGCCGATCGGAGGTTGTGGACGATGCGCTGAAGTCGGGCAATCTGACAGCGCGTGTGTGGCCGACGCGTGAGGCGGAGCGGCGCGGGCACGAACTCTCGTGGGCGGCGATGACGAACCGGTACTTCGCGTTCGCGGCGCATCCGCGCGTGGACGTGGACGCGCTTCAGGCCGGTCAGCCGGTGGATCGGACGCTGCGCCAGGCGGGGGAGGTGTACGGGGTGCTGCTGGGGCCGCGCGGCGCGGCGCCGCTCATTCTGCAGTTGAATAGCCCGGCGCCCGGGATGGAGATCGGGCCGGGGGGATCGCTCGATCTCTCGATGGGCGCGTACGCGGGGCCGGTGTGGCGGAAGACGCTGAAATCGGACCCCGCGCTGCAGGCGGTGCGGCTCGATCGCCTGATCATGTTCAACTTCGGCGGTCCGTGCGCGTTCTGCACGTTCCAGTGGCTGGCGCACGGGCTGCTGTTCTTCCTGGGGTTCGTGCACGACTACCTGGTGTTCGACTGGGCGATCGCGATCATGATCCTGGTGGTGTGCGTGCGGGGCGCGCTGCATCCGGTGACGCGGCGCTCGCAGATCGGGATGATGCGCTTCAGCCGGCAGATGCAGGCGGTGGCGCCGAAGCAGCAGAAGCTGCGGGAGAAGTTCAAGGACGATCCGAAGCGGCTGCAACAGGAGACGTTGAAGCTTTATCGGGAGGAGGGCGTGCAGTTCCGCGGGATGCTGGGCTGCCTGCCGATGTTCCTGCAATCGCCGGTCTGGATTGCCTTGTACGCGATGCTGTTCTTCACGTTCGACCTGCGGCACGAGGCGGCGTTCTACGGGGTGTTCCAGAGCGCCTCGACGGCGCTGACGGGCTCGCCGTGGTGGTTCCTGGCGGACCTGAGCGCGCCGGACCGGTTCATCTACTTCGGGCGCGTGCTGTTCACCGTGCCGCTGCTGGGGCCGATCGAATCGGTGAACCTGCTGCCGTTGCTGCTGGGGTTCGTGTTCTTCGTGCAGCAGAAGTACCTGACGCCGCCGCCCACGACGGCGCTGACGCCGGAGCAGGCGCAGCAACAGAAGATCATGAAGGTGATGATGGTGGTGATGTTCCCGCTGATCATGTACACGGCGCCGAGCGGGCTGGCGATCTACTTCATCACGAACTCGGCGCTGGGGATCATCGAGAGCCGGTACATCCGCTCGCACGTAGACAAGATGGAGCTGGAGCCGAAGCGTCCGCCGGCGGAGCGGAAGCGCGTGGACAACGCGGCGGCGCGGTTCAAGAAGCGCCGGGAGCGCGAGGGAAGCCCATGGAAGAAGCGGGATTGAATGACGCGGCGGCGGAACGCGGGAGCGGGTGAGGCGTGTTTCCGCAGGACACGATCGCGGCGATCGCATCGCCGCCCGGGCGGTCGCTGCGGGCGGTGATCCGCGTCTCGGGGCCGGATGTTGCGGATTTGATGAATGGCTTGTGCGGCGTGGGGCCGGGCGAGTTCAGGCGCGGGGCGCGGATGGCGCGCATCTCGATGACGAGGGCGCTCTCGCTGCCGGCGCTGGCGCTGCTGTTCGAGGCGGAGGGCTCGTATACGGGGGAGCCTTCGGCGGAGTTGTTGATTCCGGGGAATCCGGCGCTGGCGGAGCGCGTGCTGGGCCGGTTGCTGGAGCGCGAGGGCGTGCGGCTGGCGGCGCCGGGGGAGTTCACGGCGCGGGCGTTTCTGAACGGGAGGCTGACGATCGAGCAGGCGGAGGGCGTGGCGTTGACGATCGCGGCGCGATCGGAGGAGGAGCTGTCGGCGGCGGGGCGGCTGCTGGAGGGGCGGACGGGCGCGGCGTATCGGGCGATGGGCGAGGAGGCGGCGCAGTGCCTGGCGCTGGTCGAGGCGGGGGTTGATTTCACGGATCAGGAGGATGTGGTTCCCATCGCGCCCGCGGCATTGGGGGAGCGGTTGGCGCGGATGCGCGGGCAGGTGGAGGCGATGCTGGGTTCGGCGCGGGGGCGCAGCGTGGTTTCGGGAAGGCCGGTGGCGGCGCTGGCGGGGGCGCCGAACGCGGGGAAATCGACATTGTTCAATGCGCTGCTGGGGCGGCGGCGGGCGGTGGTTTCGGAGGTGGCGGGCACGACGCGGGATGCGATCGAGGCGCCGCTTAATTTGACGGGTGAAGGCGGCGCGGCGGGAGAGGAGTTGGTCGCGACACTGGTGGACCTGGCGGGGCTGGATGAGGCGCTGCCGCGGCGGTCGCGGGCGGATGCGGAGTCGCAGGTTGCGGCGAGGCGGGCGATCGAGCGTGCGGACGTGGTGATTCTGTGCGACCCGGAGGGTCGGTTCGCGGCGCCGGAGTGGCTGGCTGGGGATGCGGTTGTGCTGCGTGTGCGGACGAAGGCGGATTTGCCGGGGGCGGGGGCGGGGCCGGGGGCGGCGGATGCGGCGGAGGGAGGCGCGGCGCTGGCTGTGTGCGCGATTGACGGGTTCAATCTTGGGGCGCTGAAGCGCGCGATTGCGGACGCGGCGGTTTCGGCGCGGGAGGGCGGGGAGTTGACGCTGCTGCCGCGGCATCGGCAGGCGCTGGCGGGGGCGGAGCGGTTTGTGGGTGAGGCGATGGAGTTGATTGGGGCGAGCAGGAGCGCGCGAGCGCTGGCGAATCCGGAACTGGTGGCGGATCGGTTGCGCGCGGCGCTGGATGCGCTGGCGCCGATCGCGGGGCGCGTGCCGCCGGACGACGTGATCGGGCGGATTTTCGCGTCGTTCTGCGTGGGGAAGTAGGGAATGTGGTAGGTGGAATGTGGAAGGTGGAATGCAAAAGAGGCGCGGCCGCGTCCTTTCTCCCTCTGTGTTCCTCTGCGCCCCTCTGCGTTCTGACTCTTGGGCTCAGGCCACGCGGTTGGCGGCGGCTTCGAGGAATGAATCGAGGTAGCGGTCGCAGAAGGCGTCCACCGCGCTGACGGTGGTGACGTGGTCCATGCCCCAGCAGCAGGCGACCATGTCGTCGAAATCGAGATCGACCTGGACGACGAGGACGTTTTCGATGACGAAGGCGGAGGGGAGTTTGTCGCCGAGATAGGCGGAGAGGGCGTTCACGCCGGGGCCGCCTATGCTGATGGTGGGGCAGGAGCGGAGGTCTTCGTTGTTGAGATACCAGACGTCGGAGCAGACGACGGGGTCGAAGGGGTGGCGCTGCGTGTCGTTGCCGTAGCGCGTGACGAGCCACTTCACGATGCGATCGCGGAGGGAGTAGGCGAGTGGGCGATCGGCGACTTCGGCGCGGAGGTGCGCGCCGGTCACGATGAGGAAGAGGCGATCGGTGTCGATGGAGGCGGGGCCGAGTTGGACGTCGGGGGTCTCGATGGGGTGAGTTTAGCGGGGGGAGAGGGGATGGAACGCAGAGGAGCGCAGAGGGACGTGGAGGGGAAGAGAAGAGGGAATACGGAATACGGAATACGGAATACGGGAAGGGCGGCGCGTGGGGGTGGTGAAGAAATCTGGACTAGCGCGCGCGGAGGGATTCGAGGGCCGGGGGGATTTGGTCGGCGAGGTCGGTGGCGAGGAGGCCGGCGGAGGCGCCGGACTCGGCCTGCCAGCGCTCCGCGGCGAGACCGTGGGCCTTGACGGCGAGGCGCGCGCAATCGAAGAGGCTGAGGCCGCCGAGTTTCTCGCTGGTGACGGTGCGCTCGCCCATGGGGATGGGTTGCCGGTGAAACTGCGCGACAAGGCCGGCGATGACGCCGGTGAGCACATCGCCAGTGCCCGCGGTGGCGAGGGCGGGGCCGCCGGTGTCGTTGACCCACGTCTGATGGCCGTCGCTGACGACGGTGCCCGCGCCTTTCAGCACGACGACGCAGCCCAGGCGCTGGGCCATGCGCTCCGCGCCGGTGCGGCGGGATTTCTCGTCGGCGGGGTCGTCATTCAGGCCGATCGCGGCGCCGAGGCGGCGGAACTCGCCGGGGTGCGGCGTGAGGATGGCGTGGGCGTGGAAATCGCGCTGGAGTTCGGGTGTTTCGGCGAGGTTGTTGAGCGCATCGGCGTCGATGACGACGGGGACATCCTGCTGCACGACGGCGCGGAGCGACGCGGCGCGCGGGCCTTCGCCGAGGCCGAGGCCGGGGCCGATCGCGAGGCACTGGCACTCGGCGGTGAGGCGATCGATGACGAGCGCGGCTTCGTGGGGAATGATGGCCTGCTCGCGATCGACGGGGAGTTCGACACCCGTCGCGGAAGGCGCGATGACGAGGCCGAGCGTGAGGATGGGCGCGGGAAGCGCGAGGCGCGCGAGGCCCGCGCCGGCGCGGAGCGCAGCGATCGCGGCGAGGGCGGGGCCGCCGACCATCTGCACGCCGTCGTGCGCGCGGCCGCCGACAACGGCCACCGTGCCGAAGGTTCCCTTGTGTCCGGCGGGATTGCGCCTGGGCAGGGGCGGGAGCGGGGGCGCATCGGTCATGCGGTCACTCTCCCGCGGGTTCGGGCGCCGGCGGCCCTTCGACGCTGATTTCGTCCGAGCCGCCGAACTGGCCGCGGGTCGTGTAGACCACGGTGGGGCGCTGGATGCCGGCATCGAAGAGGATGCGCGCGAGCCAACTCTCCGTGAGGTACGTCACCTCGGCGCTGAACGTGTAGTTGGATCGTTGGGAGAGGCGCTCGGCAGGCCACTCCGCATGAGAGACGGCGACGGGGAGGCGGAAGCGCTGGGTTCCCTTGCGGGGGAGCGTGGCTTCGGCGGCGCGCCGCCCGCGGAAGACTTCTTCGCCGTCGAGCGAGAGCCAGTAATCGACTTCGCGAAGGGGGAGAGGCTCTTCGTTGGGGTTATCGCCTTCGAGGATGAAATCGATGACGAAGCCATCGTCGGTGTGCGAGGAGAGGTTCGCCTCGACGACGCGCATGCCCGGCGGGCCGGAGCCGCACCCGGCGGCGAGGAGCGCCGCCGCGGCGGGGGCGAGGGCTGCGAGCGGGCGGAGCGGGGGTCGGCGTGTGGGGCGCATCGCCATGTGTGGAGGATACCGGCTTGGAAGGGCGCGAGAGCGCCTGGTGCGGGTTGTGGGGCTCAGGTGGCGCGGCGGGCGGGTCGATAACGGGGCGGGGGAGCGTGTGTCCGGAGGCCGCGCCATGGGGTTTCTCGCTGACCTGTTCGTGCCGCTGTTTGCTGCGGTGGTCGGGCTCTGCATTCTCGCGGCGGTGAAGGTGACGCGCTCGAAGCGCGAGATCATCGTCGGCGGGGCTGGGGTGATGACGTTCGAGAAGTTCGGCCCGCTCCATGCCCGCGAGGCGGTCGAGGCGGCGATGTTCGCGGCGGGGAAGATGTTCGGGGCCGGGCCGGGGACGGCGCGGCTGGCGCACATCGGGTCGGATGAATCGGTGGCTGGGGACGGTCGCGCGTGGCGGTGGGAGATTCTGCTGGTCACGGAGCAGGGCGCGTGCATCGATGTGGTTGTGGCGCCTTCGGATGAGGACCGTGGGGAACTGGAGCAGCGGCGCATTGCGGCGCGCGTGACGCCCGTGCAGCGCGCCCCCGCAAACATGCGCGGCCTGCCGGCGCAGTTCCGGGATTCATCGGAAGCCGCGGCGGACCTGGCGGACATGGGCGTGGACTTCGTCTCGGGCGATTCGCATCTGACGCTTTCCGCGGCGTGGAAGCCGGATGGCGGGCCGGTGTGGAAAGCGGAGGCGCACGGGAAGACGTACGTCACGAAGTTCGCGGCGTGACTATGCGGCCGCGGCGCTGTGCCCGCGCGGATGGCTAGAACAGGAATCGGATGCCGATGGTGACCGCAATGTCCTCCTCCGGGCGCTCGTCGAGGCTGCGCGCCACGGGAATCTGAAGTCCGGCTTCGAGCGCGAAGGTCGTGGCCTCGTAGAGCACGCCGGGGCTGAGGAAGACTTCGAAATCGCCGTTGGTTTCGAGGACGCTGTTGAGTTCCATCACGGCGTACCAGGCGGCGGTGGTCTCCGCGCCGTACTCGGCCGGGCTGACGCGGAAGAGGTAGGAGGCGTTGCCGCGGAAGAGGTCGGCCGTGCCGTCGCCGGCGCGCACCGGGTTCGATTCGCCGCCGGTGGTGAGTTTGTACGACCCTTCGACGTTGAAGCCATGGCGGCCTCGAATGATCGTGAGCACGCCGCCCGCGATCGGATCCCATGATTCGCTGGAGACGGCGCCGTAACTGGGGATTTCGAGTCCGCCATAGAGCGTGAAGCGGATGGTGTCGATGGGGCCGGTGTCCTCGCGCACGATGCGCTGGCGGATGAGCAGGGTCATGTCGCCGACGGAGAACTCGCTGTCGTCGCTCCCCGCGGCGGCGAACTCAGTATCGCGGTAGACCAGCGGAAAGCGGAAGTTGAGCGATGTGTCGGGAGCGAGGCCATAGGTGACATCGGTGGTGAGCGTGAAATCATCCACGGTGCGGTCCAAGGGCGTGGGATCGCTGCTGAACCGCGAGTACGAGAATGTCTGGCGCAGCGCGAAGTGGCCCGGCGAGGGCTGCGTGGCCGCGGCGGTGTAGATGGCCTGCTGAGCCGCGGCGGGCGCGGAGCAGGCCGCCATCGCGATGGCCGAGGTGAGGGCGCGCGCGGGCGCCGCGCTTCGATCGGGGGGGCGCATGAGAGGCTCCTCGCGTCAGGGAGTTTCGATCTTGACGACGGTGAAGCCCGCCCGATCGACCGCCGCGGCGAGATCGGCGGAGGAGGGCTTGGGGAACTCGGCGAGGGAAACATGCACCTCGCCCTTGCCCAGATCGACGTGCGCCGACTTCACGCCGGGCACCTGCCGCAACTGCTGATCGATGTTGTGGGCGCAGAGCGGGCAACTCAGGCCCGTGACGTGGATCGTGGCCGAATCGCCGGCGAGAGCGGCCTTGGAGACGGAGGGCGTTTCGGGGCTCGCCGCGCCGCGTGAGGACGGTGTGATGGAGGCGCAGGCGCTCAGCGCCAGCGCAACAGCAGCGCACGCGAGCGCGCGCGGAAGGATCGCGAGTGACATTCAGATGCTCCTGTGTGGATTGGTTTGACGTCAGCGATGCCGGAGTGTCATGCGCTCAGCGCGCACCATCGGCGCAGGTCCGGTTCGCTACGTCTGCCAGCGGCACAGGGAGGCCTGCGGCCTGACGCCGGGGCGGCTCTCGCCGATCGCCGCGGCGAAGGCCAATGGCGCTGGCGCGCCTGTCTCGGCGACCAGCGCAGGGTTCGAGGTCGGCGGCGCCGGCGGGAACAGGTCGCTCGCGCGCACGGTCGGCGCCGGGGCGCGTCGCTCAGGCGCGCGAACCGGCTCATTCTGCATCGGCGCCGCCGCGCAGGGGCAGACATCGGGCGAGCACATGCAGCCCTCGCCGCAGCACGACATCGCGGCCGCGCCGGGGGACGCGTCATCAGGCCGCGGCTGAATCGCTTGCGCGGTCAACGACCCCGCCGCGGCAAGCGGCTGCCAGAGCAGGGCCACGATGATCGCAAGGCGGAGAAGCATGGGTCTTCGGGGCGTTCCGGGGTTCCGGGGTTCCTCGGATCATTCAGTCGGCGGCGAGCCCAGTCAAGGTCGTCACACCTTGGCTGGGGATTGCGCCGGGGCCGCGGTTTGGGCCGGTTCGCGCCGGGCCGCGGCAGGCCGGGCCGCGCCGCCGAGGCCCTCGTAGTCCTGAAGGGCGTACGGCGTCCAGTCGCCGGCGCGCAGGGCCTGGATCGCATGCACCATCGCCTCGGCGCCGGTGGCGGTGGTCATCATGGGCACGCCCATGCGGACGGCCGTGGCCCGGATCTTGCCCTCATCCGTCGCCCAGCCGGTGCGCGTCGGCGTGTTGATGATGAGTTGAATCTCGCCGCTCTGAAGCATGTCGAGCACATTCGGTCGCGCGCCCTCGGCGATCTTCTTCAGCACGTGCGTCTTGATGGAGTGCCGCCCCAGGAAAGCCGCGGTGCCGGCCGAGGTGTACACGCCGAAGCCCATGGAGACGAGGGCGCGGGCGGTTTCGACGATCCGCGGCTTATCTGCCTCGCGCACGCTCAGGAACACGTTGCCGGAGAGCGGCATGGGGTTGCCCGCGGCCATCTGGGCCTTGGCGAGCGCCATCGGCAGCGAGGGATCGATGCCCATGACCTCGCCGGTCGAGCGCATCTCCGGCCCAAGCACCACGTCCACGCGCGGGAACTTCTCGAAGGGGAACACGGATTCCTTCACCGAGTAGCAGCCGGTGTCGGGGCGCTCTTCAACGCCGAGTTCCGCGAGCGTGGCGCCCATCATCACCTTGGCGGCGATCGAGGGCCACGCCACGCCCTTGGCTTTGCTCACGAAGGGCGCCGTGCGCGAGGCGCGGGGGTTCACTTCGAGGATGTAGATGTGCTCATCCTTGACCGCCATCTGCACGTTCATGAGTCCGCACACGCGGAGTTCCTGCGCGAGTCGGCGGGCGATGTCGCGAATGCGCTCGACGAGCGAGCGCGGCAGGAACCGCGGCGGGATGGTGCACGATGAATCGCCCGAGTGCACGCCCGCCTGCTCGATGTGCTCCATCACGCCGCAGACCAGGGCGCGGCGGCCGGGCGGGATGGGCCCCTCCGCCGGGAAATCGGCCACGACGTCAACATCGACCTCGGTCGCGTCGTCCAGGAACTTGTCGATGAGCACGGGGGCATCGGCGAGTTCCGAGACATCGACGGCGGTGGCCATGTATTGGCGCATGGCGCGCTCGTCCGGGCAGACTTCCATCCCGCGCCCGCCCAGCACGTAACTCGGCCGCACGAGCACCGGGTAGCCGAGGCGCTGCGCGATCTTGAGCGCCTGCTCGAGGCTGTAGGCGATGCCGCTGGGAGGCTGCTCCAGGTTCATCCGCTCGAGCAGATCGCGGAAGCGCTCGCGGTCCTCGGCGAGGTCGATCGAATCGAGCGATGTTCCGATGATCGGCGCCCCCGCGGCCACCAGGCCGTGCGCGAGGTTGAGCGGCGTCTGCCCGCCGAACTGCACGATGAGGCCGCGAACGAGCCCCCTTCGGGAAGCGCCTCCGGATGCGCGCTCATCCAGGGGCGCCCCGTTCAGTTTCTCGACGACGTTGAGCACGTCCTCCAGCGTGAGCGGCTCGAAGAAGAGCAGGTCGCTCGTGTCGTAGTCGGTGGAGACCGTCTCCGGGTTGGAGTTGATCATCACCGATTCGAAGTCCATCTCCTGCGCGGAGAAGGCGGCGTGGACGCAGCAGTAATCGAACTCGATCCCCTGCCCGATGCGGTTGGGCCCGCCGCCGAGGATGATCACCTTGGCGCGGTCGGAGACGCGGATCTCGTCGTCATGCATGGATTCCGTGGGCGCCGCGCCGTTCAGACGCTCCGCGAAAGACGATTCGTACGTGGAGTAGAAGTACGGCGTCGCGGCTTCGAACTCCGCGGCGCAGGTGTCCACCAGCTTGTACACCGGCTCGATGCCGAGCGACCGGCGCTTCCGGCGCACCTGAAGGATCGTCTCCGGCGAGATCTTCCCCAGATACAGGTTGGCGAACTGCGCATCGGAGTAGCCGAGGCTCTTGGCCTCCAGCCACACGTCGCGCGGAATCTCGTCCAGCGAGCCGTAGGAGCACAGCACGTCCTCGAACGCGACCAGTTGCCTGATCTCATCGAGGAAGAAAGGATCGATCCTCGTCAGTTCGTGCACGCGCTCGATCGTCCACCCCTGCTTGAGCGCATACCGCACGTAGTACAGCCGGCCCTGCGAGGGCACGGAGAGTTTGCGCGTCAGCCGCTCCTCGCTGATGGGCCACGGCTCATCGGCTTCGTTCTCGGTGGCGGCGCGCGCGCTCACACCCGCCTCCTCGCGCCGCCGGTGCGCCAGCCACTTGTCGTTGCGATCGAGCCCGAGGCCGAAGCGCTTCACCTCCATCGAGCGGATGGCCTTCTGGAGGCTCTCCTTGAACGTGCGCCCGATCGCCATCGCCTCGCCCACGCTCTTCATCTGCGTGGTCAGCGTCTCATCCGCCTCCGGGAACTTCTCGAACGTCCACCGCGGCATCTTGGTGACGATGTAATCGATCGTCGGCTCGAAGCAGGCGCTGGTCGTGCCCGTGATATCGTTGCGCAGTTCATCCAGCGTGTAGCCCACGGCGAGTTTCGCCGCGATCTTGGCGATCGGGAAGCCGGTCGCCTTGCTCGCCAGGGCGCTGGAGCGCGAGACGCGCGGGTTCATCTCCACCACCACCATCTCCCCGTCTTTCGGGTTGATGGCGAACTGCACGTTGCTGCCGCCCGTTTCCACCCCCACCGCGCGCATCACCGTGATCGCGGCGTCGCGCATGCGCTGGTATTCCTTGTCCGTGAGCGTGAGGATGGGCGCGACGGTGATCGAGTCCCCCGTGTGCACGCCCATGGGGTCGATGTTCTCGATGCCGCACACGATCACGCAGTTGTCCTTGCGGTCGCGCACGACTTCGAGTTCGTACTCCTTCCAGCCCAAGACCGATTGATCGATCTGCACCTGCCCGATCATGCTGGCGCGCAAGCCGCGGGCCAGAATCTCCTCGAACTCCGCCCGGTTATACGCAATGCCCCCACCGGAGCCGCCCAGCGTGAACGCGGGGCGCAGGATCGCGGGCAGGCCGATCTCCTCGAGGAACGCCAGCCCCTGCTCCACGCTCGTCACGATGCGGGCGTGCGGCAGGCGCAGGCCCACCGATTCGCACACCTCCTTGAACACCCGCCGATCCTCGGCCCGGCGGATCACCTCGCGGTCGGCGCCGATCATCTCGACGCCCAGGCGCTGGAGGTGGCCCTCGTCCCACAGGCGGCAGGCGCAGTTCAGGGCCGTCTGGCCACCCAGTGTCGGCAGCACGGCGTCGATCGGCTCTCCCCGGGCCGCCTCCTTCTCGATGATCTTCCGCACCGACTCCGCCGTGATCGGCTCGATGTACGTGCGGTCGGAGAACCCCGGGTCGGTCATGATCGTGGCGGGGTTGGAGTTCACCAGGACGACCCGGTACCCCTCCTGCCGCAGCGATTTGCACGCCTGGACGCCGGAGTAGTCGAACTCGCACCCCTGCCCGATGACGATGGGGCCTGAGCCGATGATGAGGATGGTCCGGATGTCGTCGCGTCGCGGCATGGCGGCTGGAGGCTCCGGGCTGGGGGCCGGGGGGCGGGGGCGGGATCGGGGTGTGGCGGCGTCGGGATGAGGCGAGTTCGGCGGCGGGCGGCGGCCTTAATCCCGTCAGCGTATGCGGCGCGCGAGCCCCTGTAAACGCCGCGGGTTGTCCGCAGGCGCGGGGCCCGCTTGCGCGTTCTGAACACGGTCTGAACTTTGCGTGTGAGGCGATCGACCCTTTGTGTGCGCGCCGCGTGAGGCTTCGGTCAGTCCTGCGCGCCGCATCTTCTCAGGTGCAAGAGACGTCGCTAGTCTCGACATGGGTCCTGAGACAGTGTGCATGTGTGACTGTGTGTGCGGCGGATCGATTCGTTGTGCGATCCGTGCAGCGCGTGGGATCCAGGGAGCCGAGCATCATGCCCAACGCGCAAGGAATCATGCGCCGCGTGGCGGCTGCGTCCACGAAAGTGATCGCTCTTTCATACGGCGATGCGCTGTCGTTCTACTACGTGTGCGAGTACCCGAAGTCCGGCGGCACGTGGGTGTCCAAGATGGTCGCCGATGCGCTGCAACTGCCGTTCCCGCAGCACGCGGTGATGCCGATCGGCTTTTCGGCCGTGATTCACAACCACTGGCCGCACAGCCCGCGCCTGAAGCGCGCCATCCATCTCTATCGCGACGGGCGCGACGCGATGGTGTCGTACTTCTTCCACTACATGCGCGATATCCGCGCGGGCGGATCGCCGTGGTCCAAGGAGTACGAGAAGACGTTCGATCGCCTCTTCGGCAAAGGGTACGACCCCGATGACTCCGTGGGCCTTCTGCCGAAGTTCATCGAGCACTGCTTCAAGCATCCCCGCGGCTCGCGCCTGAACTGGACGCAGTACATCGAGACGTGGCTGCCCGCGCGCGGGCGGGAGGGCGTCTCGTTCGTGAGCTACGAAGAACTGCGCAACGATTGCGCCGGGGCTCTGCGGCGCGTGGTCGATGAGATCGGCCGCCCGGACACCGAGGAGTGGAAAATCGAACAGGCCGTCGAGCGCAACTCCATGGAGCGGGCCACCGGCCGCAGGAAGGGCCAGGAGGACCGCACCTCCTTCATCCGCAAGGGCGCTGTCGGCGACTGGCGGAACCACTTCACACGCGAGGCGGCCCAGGTCTTCGATGATCTCGCTGGCGAGGCGCTCGTGGCGCTCGGCTATGAGCCGGACCGCGGCTGGGTCTCAAGCCAGACCTTCGTGGGCGAGGAGAATATTCCGCCCGCGGTGCGGATCGGGCCGGACATGGAGGCGCGATTCGCCCGAGGCACTGCGCACGCCGTGGCGTGAGGCGTTGAATCAACCGAAGGAAGCGGCCATCTGGGCCTCGTGGCGGTGGGCGGCCTGCCGGTGTTCGCGGGGAGTGATGCCAAACCGCTCCTTGAACGCTCGGCCGAAGTGGCTCTGATCGAAGAAGCCGCAGCCGGCCGCGATGGCCGAAATGGGCTCATCGAGCCCCGCCAGACGCTCAGCCGCGGCTGCGAGCCGCAGCCGGCGCACGAACTCCCCCACTGTGCATCCCTTGTGCTGCCGGAACGCCCGGGCCAGGTGCGTGTAGTGGACGCCGGCCTCCTCGGCCAGGCGGCGCAGAGGCGGGGCGGCTTCGGGCTCCTCGCGCAGACGCTCTACAACACGGCGGAGCCACGGCGCGGCAGGGGCGGCGCCCGCCGCGGGGCCGGTGATTTCGGCCTCCAGTTCCGCGCAGAGCGAATCGATGGCCAACCGCGTGGATTCGTCGCCGGATTCCAGTTCGTGGAGGATCCGGGTGGCGATGGAGGGCGCGAGCGTGGAGTTGAGTTCCGGAGCGGGCGCGAGCCGGGAGCGATCCAGCGCTTCGAACCGCGCCGGTTTCATCGCCAAATGGAGGATTCTGGCGCCCTGGGGCCCGGTTTCGGCGCTGTGGAGCGTCTGGGGCGGCGTGCAGCGGACGGCGCCCGCGCCGCCGGGAAGTTCCCGTCCGCCGCAGGTCTCGCAGTTGGCCCCCGCGACGATCAGGCGGACGCCGAGGAAATCGTGGGCGTGGCGCGGGAGGGCGAGGCCGGCGGGGTAATCGATGAGCGCCAAGAGCCAGCCTTCGTTCTCGAAGGAGCGAACTCTGTAGACGCCGTGGGTTTCGAGCAGTTCATGACACGAGCAGCGGCCCATTCGATCACTCCTTGGCCTTGTCTTCCGGTTTGGCGCATTCGGACAGGAATTGTTCGCCGAAGGGCGCTCAAGGTTGCTGTCGGAGCGTGGTTTGGGGGCGGGCGTTGCTCGTAAGCACACGCTAACCTGCGACGGTGGAGTGGACGTGGATCGCTCTCGGCGCGGCTGTGTGGGCGGCTTGGGCTGCGCTCGCCAATCGGGTGGTCCGGATATCGCTGCGTGGGGACGTTCTGACGGGCCTCGGGTTGGTGTTCATTCGCGTGTATTCGCGCGTTCTGCACGGTTTGCGCGTCAGCGGGGCGGAAAACATCCCTCCGGAGCGGAATCCGGGGCCGCTGATCGTGATCTCGAACCACACGGCGGGTGTGGACCCGATTCTGATCCAATCGATGTGCCCGTTTGAGATCCGCTGGCTGATGGCGGAAGACATGCGCGATCCGCGGGCCGCGGGGCTCTGGAAGTGGCTGGGCGTGATCTTCGTGGACCGGACGTTGAGCCGCGGAAAGGGCGTGCGGAAGGCGCTGCGGCATCTTGAGCGGGGCGGCGTGCTGGGGGTGTTCGCGGAGGGGCGGATCGAGCGCCCGCCGCGGCGGATCCTGCCGTTCCTGCCCGGGGTCGGGCTGCTCGCGGCGAAGTCGGGAGCGCCGATTCTGCCGTTTGTCGTTGAAGGGACCCCGGATGTGCCCGCGGCATGGGGGAGCCTGCACACCCCTTCGCCCCGGCCCGGCGTCCGGGTGCGCGTGATGCCGGTCATCAGGTGGACCGACGCCGACCGGCCGCCGGCGAGAGACATTCCGAACGAGCTGCGGCGGATGTACCTGGAGTGGACGGGTTGGGCCGCCGGCGACGCGCAAGCCTCCGGTCGGGGCGATCGGGGCGCCGCGGCGGGCGTTGGCGCAGAATGAGCGTCATGCGTATTCCGTGTGGCGCCGCATGCTCGATTGGGCTTTGCTTTTTGAACCTGGCTCGGATCGCCACGGCGACGCCCCCGCCCCCGCCCCCGGAGGCGCTGCTCACGGTGGCGGAGCGATCGGGCTTCACGGCCACAGCGCGGCACGCGGATGTCATGGCGATTGTCGCGGCGCTGCGGGATGCGTCGCCGTTGGTGCGCACGGGTTCGCTCGGCCGCTCGCTCGAGGGGCGCGAACTGCCGCTCATCATCATCGCTGATCCGCCTGTCGCGACGGCCGAGGAAGCCGCGGCGTCGGGGAAACTGGTCGTGTTCGCGTTCGCGAATATTCACGGCGGCGAGGTGTGCGGGAAGGAAGCGCTGCCGATGTTGGCGCGGGAGATCGTTCTCGACGCGGCGGCGCCGCAGAACCGGATTCTGATCGACAACCTCGTGCTCGCCTTCGCGCCCATCTACAACGCGGATGGCAACGAACGGTTCTCAAAGGACAATCGCCCGGGGCAGGTGGGGCCGGAACAGGGCACGGGCGAGCGCGCGAATGCGCAGGGGCTGGATCTCAACCGCGACCACGTGAAACTGGATGCGCCGGAAACGCGCGCGATGGTCGCGTTCCTGAACGAGTGGAACCCGCACGTGATCTTCGACCTGCACACGACCAATGGATCGATTCACAGGTACACGCTCACCTACGACACGCCGCTGAACACGGCGTCGCACCCGGCGCCGATCGCATTTCTTCGCGACACGCTTCTCCCGGAAGCGACGCGGCGGCTCGAGGCCGGCCCCGGCTGGAAGACGTTCTGGTACGGCAACTTCAATCGCGAGATGACGGCGTGGGAGACGTATGGCTGCGAGCCGCGATACGCGGCCCACTACCATGGCCTGCACAACCGCATGTCGATCCTCTCCGAGGCGTATTCAAACGCAACGTATCGGGACCGCGTGCTGTGCACGCGCGACTTCGTGCGCACGTGCCTGGAAATCGCGGCGCAGCGGCGTGGCGAGATCATGGAGATTCTCGAGCGAGCCGAGCGCGAAACGATTGCCGCGGCTGGGAATGGCGAGCCGGTCGCGATCCGGCACAGGATGGCCGCGTCAGATGAGCCCGTGAGCGTGCTCGGCTACGCCATGGATGTGAACGATCGCGGCAGGCCGGTGGCGACCGACGAGGAGCGAGAGCACGTCGTCCAGCACTTCGGCAGGTTCGAGCCGGCGGTGAGCGTCGCCCGACCCGCGGCGTACCTTGTCCCGGCGTCGCTGACGGACGTCGTCCGGACGCTTCACGCCCACGGGGTGAGGATGGAGCGCCTGGACCAGCCGCGGCGGATGGTGGTGGAGGCGACCCGTGTGAAGGCCCTCTCGCGCTCGCCCCGCCCCTATCAGGGCAGGACTCTGGTTTCGGTGGACGAGGTCGAGGCGGCGGCCGGGGAACGGGAGATCGAAGCCGGCTCGCTGCTTGTCGGTCTGGACCAGCCGCTGGGGTCGCTCATCGTCGCCCTCCTCGAAGCCCAGGCGGAGGACGGGCTGGCGGCGTGGGGGCTGTTCGAGGATCACTTGGTGGAGGGGGGCGAATACCCTGTGTTGCGCGTCTTGGCGAAGGCCCGATAATCTGGCCCCGTTCGGGCCGGGCCGAGATCGGGCGGTCTGCTGGCCATGGCCTTGCGATTGTCTCCGAACCGTCCGATGTTTCCGTAGTAGGCGCCCCCGTGGGGTGCTAGAATCGGCCCTCGCGGGTCGGGGATTGGGTGTCGTGTTCCTTCATCCAGGCGAGTCCCCCTTCCGGCACAAAGGTTTCGGAGAGAGCGCACATGAACAGAGTGGGGTTTGAGGGCGCAGCGCGCGCTGTTGCGGCGTTTCTCGGCGTGGCGTGCGGATCTTTTGGCGCCTCGGCGCAGCCGCTGGCGGTGCGAATCGAGACAAACGAATCCGTTTTCACACCGCTGCACTCGTATGCGGCGGGCGAGATCGGGCACGACGTGATCTTCTTCTCCGGCATCTCGGGGATGGGGCTGCACGGCCTGTCGCAGAACGGGACGCAGATCGGCTTCCCGACGACGGTCTTCAATCGTGAGGTCTTCCTCTATGACCTGGAGACCGACACGCTCTATTCGGGCGGCATCGGCCACCTTCCTGACGGCGTGCGCAAGGCGCTGACGGTGACGAACCCGACGCCGGTGCAGTACGGGTCGTTCCTGTACATTTACGGCGGGTACGGCCCGACGAACGACAACACGGACTGGACGACGAACGCGTCGGTGACGATCGTCGATCTTTCGCAGGTTCAGACGGCGCTGCGGAACGCGCAGCTCGTTCCTGAGGGCGCGTTTACGGTCATCCCCACGTTCGAGGGCGAGGTGGCCGGGGCGAAGTGCATCAAGATGGACAACATGTGCGCGCTGATCGGCGGCGCGTACTTCACGGGCGATTACGGCCGCATGGCGACGGCGCAGTTCCTCGAGACGTACCAGATCAAGGTGCGAATGTTCGATTCGGCGTCGAGTTTCTCGGTTTCGACGCACATCTTCCCGCAGACGGCGCAGGTGGCGACGCAGGACCGGCTGCGGCGGCGCGACATGAACGCGTTCCCGGCCACGCTTCCGGCGTCCGGGGGCGGAATGGCGGCCGGGTACGTGGTGCTGGGCGGTGTGTTCCGGTCCGGCTTCTTCACGTGGGACACACCGCTGTCCTATGCGATGGGCGACGCGGACATCACGCATCACACCGGCTTCACGCAGCACATGAACCACTACGAGGCGCCCGGGGCGAGTTTCTACTCCGAGGCGCTCG
The DNA here is from genome assembly GCA_964529265.1 of uncultured Phycisphaeraceae bacterium. Taxonomy (GTDB): domain Bacteria; phylum Planctomycetota; class Phycisphaerae; order Phycisphaerales; family UBA1924; genus CAZGVW01. The sequence goes on along the minus strand of CAZGVW010000158.1, from coordinate 4,695 downwards.
ATCAGAACCGCTTCCTCCTGCTTTCCGGTATTTCCTCGCACACGTGGGACGGCGAACAGTTCAACCCGATCGCCGGCGCGCTGTTCCAGGTGCCGTGGACGGCGGAGATCACCGAGATCACCATGGAGGAGGGCGTGTTCACCTCCGAGACGGTGAACGGCGTGATGCCGCTGCCGCACTCGAATGCCGAACTGATCCTCAACGAGAAACTCGTGCGGAACGCGAACGGCCAGGTGATGACGGATGCGCTTCCCGCCGCGGAAGTGCGGCTCGGCAGCATCTTCGGCGGGCTTCGCGCGGCTTCGGCCGCGGTGTCGCCGGCGACCTTCGCGTCCAACGCGATTCTCGACGCGTACATCGTCTACGGCGTGCGCGGCGACGTATCGCGCGACGGCGTGGTGAACTCGACGGATCTCGCCACGATGCTCGGCGCGTGGTCCACACCCAACACGGTGTGCGATCTGAACTGCGACGGCGTGGTGAACTCGACCGATCTCGCCCTGCTGCTCGGCAACTGGGGCAACAACACGCCGGGCTGAGCCGGTCAGCCGATTCGATCCGCCCCGCACGACGGGGCGGTTTTGTTTGAGGAGCCTTCCGGGAGCGTCGTCGGATCAAAGACTGAACACCGAACACGGAAGGAGATGATGATGAAGAAGCAGACTGCGCCGCTCATCGCGATGTCGATGATGGGGGTTGTCGCATCAGCCGCGGCGGTGCTGAGCGCCGAGACGCGGAGCGAGCGCATCGAGCATTCCGGCGTGGCGTGCGCCATCTTCGCGCCGGGCACGCCGGAGGACGTGATCGAGAAGGTGCAGTCTTACCTCACGCCGCCCTCCGGCCCGCGCTTCAGTCTGCAGGGGAGCGCCTGGTTCGGCGGCAACGGAACCGCGGGGACGCTCCGGTACTCCTTCCCGCCGGATGGGCTCAACATCACGAATGGCATCGGCGAGGGCAACGCGCCCAACGAGATTCACGCGCGTCTGAACGCGCTGTTCGCGGCGCAGGGTGGCGAGCCTTTCTGGAAGGATCTGTTCCGCCAGTCCTTCGACGCCTGGTCGGCGATCACCGGCATTGAATATGTCGAGGTCACAGACGACGGCGCCGCGTGGGGAACAGGCGGCAGCGCCAGCCGCGGCGACGTGCGCATCGCCATGAAGCCGCTCGATGGGTCCAGCGGCGTGCTGGCCTACAACCAGTTTCCCTCCAACAGCGACATGGTGCTCGATCGATCGGAGAACTGGGCGTCCGGCGCGGGGAGCAACTTCCGGTTCTTCCGGAACACGATCATGCACGAGCACGGCCACGGCCTGGGCTTCCTGCACATCTGCCCGGTGAACCAGAGCAAGCTCATGGAGCCGTTCCTCTCGACCGCGTTTGACGGCCTGCAGCACGACGACATCCGGGGCGGCACGTTCGTTTATGGCGATCGGTTCGAGCCGAACGCGGACATCGGCGCGGCGGCGGACCTCGGGGGATTCGGATTCAACGACTCTGAGACGGTGATGCACCTCAGCATGCGGAACGCGAGCGACGTGGACGTGTTCGCGATCTCGGTTCCGAACAACGCGCGTGTGTCCGTCACGGCCTCACCCGTTGGGTTCACGTACAACCAGGCTGGGCAATCAGGCGGCTCCTGCCCCTCGGGCAGCCCGTTCGATTCCCTGGTGATCGCGGATCTCGAACTCGCGGTCCTGGATGGCGGCGGTGGAACCCTTGAGTCCATGAACGAGACGGCCTCGGGCGAGGCCGAGACCATCGCGGACCTCGATCTGCCCGGTCCGGGAACGCACTATGTTCGGGTCTCCGCGGCGTCGGCCACCGGCTCCTCGCAGATCTACCAGTTGCATGTCACGGTGACTGAGGCCCCCTCAGACCCCTGCCCGGCCGACCTGGATGGGGATGGGCAGGTCGGGGCGAGCGATGTCGCCTTGCTGCTCGGCTCATGGGGTGGCCCCGGCGCGGCCGACCTTGACATGGACGGATCGGTGGGCGCGGGCGATCTGGCGCTTATGCTTGGAGGGTGGGGTGTGTGCCCGTAGACTACGGGCCGTGGGAACCCCCGGGGGTTTCCGGACGGATTGCTACCGGAGATGAGGACGACATCCGCATTCCTGGGATTGGGTGTCGCTGCCGCGGCCGCGGCGGCGCTGGCTGTTGCGCCGGATGGCCGCTGCCCGGGGCGCGATGCCTGCTCCAGTCCGGTGGCGTGCACGTTGTTCGCGCCGGGGACGCCGCAGGACTACGTGGATCAGGTGACGGCGTCACTGTGGCCGGCTCTGCCCCGCTTCGACCTTCATGGGAACGCCTGGTTCGGCGGGGGAACGGGAACAGGCGGGACGCTGCGGTATTCGTTCCCTCCGGACGGCATCAACATCCCGAGCGGCTTCACCGGCGACCCATCGGGTCCGAACGAGATTCACGCCCGGCTGAACTCGCTGTTTGCGGCGCAGGGTGGAGCGCCCTTCTGGAAGGGTCTCTTCCGGCAGGTGTTCGACCGCTTCGAAGATCTGACCGGCGTCAGGTACATCGAGGTTGCGGATGACGGCGCATCGTGGGGCGCGGATGGTTCGGCCACACGGGGCGATCTGCGGATCGCGATGCGTCCGATCGACGGCGGCCTCGGCGTGCTGGCGTGGAACCATTTCCCGCCGGAAGGCGACATGGTGCTGGATCGCGCGGAGAACTGGTCGAGTTCGGTGAACAACTTCCGCTACCTGCGCAACACGATCGCCCACGAGCACGGGCATGGGCTGGGCCTGATGCACATCTGTCCGACCAACGCCTCGAAACTGATGGAGCCCTTCCTGGTCACGGTGTTCGACGGCCCGCAGCATGACGACATCCGCGGCGCCCAGCGCATGTACGGCGACACACTGGAGCCGAACAACGGGGGCGCGGGGTTCACGAACCTCGGGGTTCTGGGTTTTCCCACCGTCATTGACGTCAACGATCTCAGCCTGCGGGACAGCGCCGACGTGGACGTGTTCCGGCTTCAGTTCCCGGCGAACACGCGCCTGACGGTGCGGGCGGTTCCCGTCGGCATGGAGTATGACCAGGCGCCCCAGCCGGGCGGCGGACCGTGCTCATCCGGGGATCCGTTCGATTCGCTGTCGCTGGCGAACCTGCGCTTCGCGGTGCAGAACGGCGCGCAGTCCACGATTCTGCTGGTGGACGACGCCGGCATCGGTCAGGCCGAGGAACTTGTGAACATGCTCTTCGCCTCGGGCGGCATTCACCACATCCGCATCTCGACCACGACGACCGGGTTCTCGTCGCAGTCGTACCGTCTTGAGATCCGCATCCGCGATGCGCTGGCGCCGGCCTGCGCCGCCGACATCAGCGACGACGGGCAGGTGAACTCCTCCGACCTCGGCACACTGCTCGCCGAGTGGGGCAACTCCGCCAGCGAGGCTGATCTGAACGACGATGGGATCGTGAACTCGTCGGATCTCGGCGTGCTGCTCGCCTCGTGGGGCCTTTGCCCCTGAGTCGCGGCGGCGCCGTTGCGCCACAGATCCGGGCCTGCATCCGCCGCCGCGGCCGGTCGAGGCCGGTATGCTGATGGGCGGTGGAGACAGACGACCGATTGCACCCATTGGAGCCGAACACATGACGCTTGCCCGTTCGATTCGCCGTTTCGCGCCGGTTCTCGTTCCGTTGTTTGCCGCGGCGATGTTCGCCGCCGGCGCGGCCCGCGCCCAGGAGACCAAGGACGCGCCGTCCGACAGCGCGGACTCCGCCGAGGAGAGGTACGTGCACGTCAAGCTGACGACGAACCAGGGCGACATCGTTCTGGAACTCGACCAGGAGAAGGCGCCGATCTCCGTGAAGAACTTCCTGAACTACGTGGACAAGGGGTTCTACAACGGGACGGTGTTCCACCGGGTCATCCCCGACTTCATGGCCCAGGCCGGCGGCTTCACGGATGAGGGGGGCGTGCTGAAGCAGAAGACGCCGGAGGCCCCGATCAAGAACGAGTGGCAGAATGGTCTGAAGAACGTGCGCGGCTCGATCGCGATGGCGCGGACGTCGGTGCCCGATTCGGCGACCTCGCAGTTCTTCATCAACGTGGCGGACAACGCGTTCCTCGACACGCCCCGTCAACTGCCTCCCCCGCCGGACACCGCGGCGTACGCCGTGTTCGGGAAGGTGATCGAGGGCATGGACGTGGTGGACAAGATCGTAGCCGTGCCGACGACGACCAAGGGTGCGCACAAGAACGTGCCGGTGAACGCCGTGATCGTCGAGAAGGCTGAGCGCATCAAGGGCTGATCGCGGAAGCCGGATGAAGCGATGAACAAGCGCGCCGGAGCGGCTCCGGCGCGTTTTTTTCTTTTTTGGGCGTTCTCCGCCGGAGTCGTCGAGCATCGTCATCGTGGTCATGGCGATGTTTCTCTGGATGCGGTCGCAGGTTCGGCCGCGGGCGGGCCGTGCGACGCACCGCGCGCGATGAGCAGGCCTGCGCGGGCGAGACGAACGCGGCGAACGCCCTCGTCGGCTTCGCGGCGGAGGCGGCGGGAATCCGGGGCGAAGCCGCGAGGATGCTGGCCTCGTGCGCCTGCCAGATCGCGATCTCCGCCCGCCGCGGATCTTCGGCGATGCGTTCACAGTCGCGCCGCAGCAGGGCGAGCGCGGCGATCGCCGCTTCGGTTTCCGGCGAGCATTCTGCGCTTTCAGCGGACATGGCTTCGA
>CAZGVW010000157.1:0-5364 GCA_964529265.1 uncultured Phycisphaeraceae bacterium | reverse complement strand
TCGTGATTCAGGAAGGCAGCGATACCGGCAAGCTGCAGGTCGGCATCGTCGAGGTGACCGGCGACAAGATGAAGCTGAAGCTGGCGTTGCCGTCCGACACCACGCGGCCGACGAGCTTCACTGCCGAGGAAGGCTCTCTGATGGTGAACCTGACGAAGCGGAAGTAGCCGTTAACTTCTCACTTGTCGGAGTCCTCCATGATGGACGCACTGCGCCAGGACATTCGCTACGGCGTTCGCCAGCTGCTGCGGCAGCGTGGATCTTCCCTCGTCGCCGTGCTCACCCTCGCCCTCGGCATCGGCGCGTCCACCGCGATCTTCAGCGTCATCGACGTCGCGATGCTGCGGCCGCTGCCGTATCCCGACCCGGAGCAGCTCGTCGAGCTCAACGTCGAGATCCCTCAGCCCGACGGCCGGGTGCGGCGGCCAACCCCGTCGATGGACGACCTGCGCTTCTGGCAGAAGGCCGACGACGTGTTTTCCGCCGTGGCGGGCTGGGGCTCCGCCTTCCGCGGGCGCATCGCCGACGGACCGGAACCCGAGCGGATCGAGGTGCTGTACATCACCGAAGACTACCTGCCGATGCACGGCGTGTCGCCGCATCTCGGCCGCGGATTCTCACGCGACGAGACGCAGCACGGCGGGCCCGGCGTGGCGATGCTGGGATACGGGTACTGGCAGAGCCGCTACGGCGGCAGGCGTGAGGCGGTGGGCGAGACCGTGCGACTCGATGACGAAGTGGCGACGATCGTCGGCGTGCTTCCGTCGTGGTTCGAGCCGGACACGCCGATCGTCCAGCCGCTGCGGGTTCCGCCGGACCAGTTTGCGTATCGCGGCACCGGCCGCGTGGACGTCTACGCGCGGCTGCGGCCAGGCGTGACGGTCGAGCAGGCGCGCGAGCGGCTGTCGGCGCGCATGGCCGGCGAGCCGCTCCGCGATGGATCGATCGCGCCGGTGCGCGTCGCGGTGGCGTCGCGGCTCGAGGAGGCGACGACACGGTACCGCACCACGGTCAAGGTCATCGCCGGCGCGGTGGGATTGATTCTCCTCATCGCCTGCGTCAACGTCGCCGGACTCTTGCTCGCACGCGGCGCCGCGCGGCACACCGAGATGGCAGTGCGCGCGTCGCTCGGCGCGCGGCGCATCCGTCTCGTCCGCCAGATGCTCACCGAGAGCGTCGTCCTCGCCTTGGCCGGCGGAACGGTCGGCGTCCTGCTCGCGTGGCTCGCGCTCGATGCGATCGTCGCGAACATGCCGATGTCGCTGCCGTCGAGCTCACCCGTCTCGATCAATCTCACGGTGCTCGGCTTCACCGCCGCCCTGCTCCTGTTGACCTCTGTCCTCTTCGGGCTCGTGCCGGCCGTACGGCTGTCGCGCGTGCGTCTCAACTCGGCGCTCGCGCGCGGCGGACGCCAACAAGGCTTGTCGCTGTCGCGGCGCGGCAGTCAGGTGCTCATCGCGGCGGAGGTCGCGCTGGCCGTAGTGCTCGTCGCCGGCGCGGGGCTGATGCTGCGCAGCTTCGCGCGCCTGTCGGCCGTCGATCTCGGCTTCAATCCCGACCGGTTGATGACGATGGAGGTGCTGCCGCTCGATCCGGACGGGCACGTGCACAAGGCGTACTACACGTCGCTGGTCCAGCGGCTGCGGACAATTCCCGGCGTGACGTCCGTGGGGCTCGTGGACAACTTCGCGCTCGGCGGCGGCACGGCGTTCACGAGCGTCAGAGCGGGTGGCAAGCCCGTCCCCATTACGTTCTTCAGCGTGCTGCCCGGTTATTTCGAAACGATCGAGGCGAGGCTGCGCGCCGGCCGCCTGCCGACCGACGCCGACTACGCCTCCGGGCTGCGCGGCGCGGTGATCAACGAGACGGCCGCGCGCGAGATGTTCCCGGACGGCCCTGCCGTCGGCCGTGAGTTCACGTCGTCTGGACGCAATGCCGAACCGTGGACCGTGCTCGGCGTGATTGCCGATCTGCGGCATGGCGGTCCGCTGAACACGCGCGGTCCGCAGCCGCAGGTGTTCTATCCGCTCGTGCCCGATGTCTCCGATCTCAACCAGGCGATGCTCGTCGTTCTCAGGACGTCGGGGCGGACGCCTGACCTGGGCAATCAGCTTCGCGGCGTCGCGCAGTCGATCGGCCCGCGCGTGCTCATCGAACGCATCCGCACCGGCAACGACTGGTTCGGCGATCGCGTGATCACGCCCCGCCGCCGGACAGTGCTGCTCAGTCTGCTCGGCGGCCTCGGCCTCGTGCTGGCGCTGGTCGGCGTGTTCGGCATGACCGCCTATGCGGTCGCGCGGCGGACGAGGGAGATCGGCGTGCGGATGGCGTTCGGCGCGCGTCCGGGCCAGGTGGTCCGGACGATGCTCCGCGATGCGGTGTGGCCGATCGCGATTGGCACGATTGCCGGCATCGGCGGCGCGATGCTGGCGACGCGGGTGATCGAGAGCTTCCTGTACGAGACAACGCCGACCGATCCGGCGACGTTCGCCGGCGTCGCGGCGGCGCTGGCGGCGACGGGATGTCTTGCGGCGCTCGTGCCCGCGCTGCGGGCGGCGCGAGTGGATCCGGCGTCGACGCTGCGGACTGAATAGGTCCGCGACGGCGCTGTCCGCGAAGGACCGGTGACGCGCTGTTCTCTCGTCACGCCCCTCCCCGCCGCAGGCTCGCCACGCGCCCCTTCTTTTCCAGCTTCCGATTCACCGCTTCCAGCCTGGCGCGGCGCCATCGTTCGCCTGGTACTTTACTGGCCACATCGAGTCCGCCCATCACAACCCGTCCCGACACGACCAGGTCGACCGGCCGATCGCCCTCGTCGCGTCCCGTCCTGCCGTCGCGCATCCCGCCCATGGTCGGCTCGACCTCGAGGCGGACGGTCCAGTCATCGGGCACGACCAGCACCACGCCGCCCATGACGGCAAGCAGGTCGACGTGCGCCGGACGCTGCCTCAACGTGGTGTGGCGCAGGTCGAGAACCACGCCGCCCATCATCACGGAGACGACGAGGTCGTCGATCTCCTCGGCGGTGGGTCGCAGCTCCGTGCCGCCCTGGACGACGAGGATGTGCCGGCGATTGCCGGCGTAGCGCCGGCGCTGCTGTCGGAAGAAGTACGCGGCGGTCATGTGCGCCGTCGCGGCGGCGACGGCGATGATGGCAAGCCGGTGCGTCGTGGTCATGATCGTTCCCTCCGGCTGAAGGTGGCTCTCAGGGCATCATAGAACGGGCCTGGGTGCGTGCGGACGGGCTCACCGGCTGCGGCGCGCGGCCCGCGCCTCACGCCAGTTGAGCACGACCGTCATCGAGCGCGCGCCGTCGGCCAGCTCAGGGATCGCGGCGAGCAGCCGGCTGAGGTCGCCGGCCGCGTCGATTGAGGCGGCCGCGATGATGGGAAAGTTCAGCTTCCCCACCACGCGTGGCGCGCCGGCCGTCAGCGTCGGCGTCAGGCGAACGTCCACCAGCAGCAGGTCGAGATTCCCCCCGAGAATCAGCACCTGGCTGCCGTCGGCCTTCCACCAGACGCCCCAGTCGAGTGTGCCGGTCGTCGTGAGGCGGATGGGATTGCCGCCGCCGGGGAAGGGCTGGACGTACACGTCGAACGAGCCGGCCTGGTTCGAGTGATAGGCCATCCAGCGGCCATCCGGGGAGATGGCCCCGAACGTCTCCAGCGCCTTCGTCCGCAGGAAGGGCACCGGTTTGCGATCGTCGAACGGCGCGATCGTCCACACGTCGTTTCCGGTCTCGGGACTCAGATCGGTGAACACGATCGTCTTGCCGTCGGGCGACCAGCTCGCGGGGTACTTGAACAACGACTCCGACTGGTACAGCACTTCGTCTCTGGCGGCGTTGACGTCGCGGATGTAGAGATCGACGGGACCGGCCCGGTCGGCGCCGAAGACGACGTACCGGCCATCGGCCGACCAGATCGAATTGGAATGCCATGACGTCGCCGGCGCGATCGGCGTCAGACCGCCCCGGACGAGGTCGGCGAACCACAGACTCGACAGCGGCGCGGCGAGCTGGCCGACGACGGCCCGCCGGCCATCGCGCGAGAGTGCGACGCCGACATAGGGCGCGGACGGGACGTTGATGGCGCCGACCTCGCGTCCGGTTTGATCCAGCCAGGCCAGCCGCGATCGTGACTGCGCCGCCGACAGATAGATGAGGCTGCCGGTGCGGCTGACCGACGCCGCCCATCCGGCGCTGTACTCCAGATTGACTTCGCCGGGCATGTCGCCGATGGGGATGGCCTCGCCGGACACCGTCAGGCTTCGCGCGTCGAAGGGATGCGCGACCAGCACGCCCTGACGCGAGTAGATGAGGAACCCCGGGTCGGCGTAGAGCGGCGCCGTCTCGGCCGTCAGCACGAGCTCGCGCGAGGTCGACCCAATCTCGCCGCGGTAAATGGCGTAGTGATTCTCCTTCGACGGCAGCGCGGCAAACAGGAAGTGCCTGCCGTCGGGCAGGAACCACGGAAACCGATGCCCCGTTTCGCCGTCGGCCGATCGCAGCTCGGTCACGGTGGTCACCGCCCCACCGTTCGCGGACACGCGCGAGATCGGTCCGGCACTCGCGGCGGCGAACACGATGTCGCCGTTCGCGCCCCAGGTGGCGCCGCGGCCGTCGGGCGCCTCGGCCAGGGTCTGCGGGCGGCCGCCGCCCGCGCTCACCACTTTCAGATGGCCGCCGGCGAAGAAGCCGACCATGGCGGAGTCCGGCGACCAGAAGGGCAACTGTGCGCCGCTCGCGTCCTCTACCGCGACCGCATCGAGTCGATCCAACGAGCGAATCCACAGCTTCGCATCGCTCCGCGACGCGCCGGTGATGAACGCGACCCTGGTCCCGTCCGGCGAGATCGTCGTGTTGGCCGGATCGCGAAACAACCGGTGCTCCGGGGGCGCCTGCACGGTCACGCGCATGAGCGGCGCCGCGGCGGGCATGCGAAACCAGCCGGCCCAGGCGACGGTGCCTGCCGCGACGGCCGTCATCAGCGCGGCGGCGATCCAGCCGGCGCGCGACGGCTGGCGCGACGACGCGGCGGGCGGTGCGGTCGCCGGCGCGGGCATGGACGGCTCATCCAGCTCGAGGCGCGCGTCGCCGATCGAACTGAGCCGCCGTTTCGGATCCTTCTCGAGGCAGCGCCGCAGCAGACGGCGCAGCGGCTCCGGCAGATCCGCCGGCAGCGCACTCCATGCCGGCTCGTCCTTGATCACGGCGGCGAGCGTTTCCGAGATGTCGCTGCCGAGGAACGGCCGGCGTCCGCTCAGCATTTCGAAGAGCACACAGCCGAACGCCCAGACGTCCGCGCGGCGATCGACCGGGCGGCCGCGCGCCTGCTCCGGCGACATGTACGCCGCGGTGCCGAG
>CAZGVW010000156.1:0-7579 GCA_964529265.1 uncultured Phycisphaeraceae bacterium | reverse complement strand
GCGGCGCTGCTGGCCGCGGCAGCCGCGGCGCATCCGATCCACATCATCCGCGGCGAGGCGCGGGTGGAGGGTGAACGGGTGGTCGTGACGCTGCGCGAGCCCGCGGGCGAGCCTCATCACGACCACGGGCACGCGGCAGCGGAGGGCATGCTCGCGCGGCTCATCGTGCGCGATGAGCGTGGGGAGGCGCTGCAACCCCGCGCCGCGGCGGCTGAGCGTGGCGCAGGGTCGGCAGACGCCGACGCGCCATCAATGGCGTTCGACCTGGGCTCCGCGGCCCAGTGTCTCACCTTCCAGCAGCGGCCCGGGGGCGACGGGCGCCCCGCGCACCTGGCGCTTGCGGTTCGAGTTCCGGAGGATGGAGGCTCGGCGCGCAGCATCCGCCTCTCGCCCCGCGGCGATGCGGCGACCGTCACGCTGCGCCCACGGAGCGAAGCGCCCGCGAACTCGCCCGAGGCGATTCTGGGCGATGAGCGATTCGCCGTGATGCACGCCATCTGGCGGCGCGACGGCGCAGACGTCGTGGTCGATGCATATGCGCCGCTGGTTCTCCTCGAAACCTGGCCGATGCCCGCGCGGGGCGAGATGGATTTCCTTACCGAGGAAGAGCAGCGCCGGGCCGAGGCGCGACTGGCGGAACTCCTGGCGACCCACGTGTCCGCCGCGGCGGACGGCGAGCCGATCAGGGCGCGCGTCGAGGCCTCGGCCAGCCTCGGCCCGCTTGACGCGGATCTCGACGCGCTGTCGCAGGCGCCGACGGCGCCCGCGCCGCCGCGCCGTCTCGGCGGCTGGAGCGCGCGCATCGGTGTGAGGCTGCGCTTTGCGGCGCCGGGTGACGCGAAGAGCGTGCAGGCGACCTGGGGACTCTACAACGCGGCTGTTCTGAGCGCGAGGATGTTTGTGATTCAGGATTCGACAGTCATCGAGCACGATCTTTCCCCGAGCGCACGCGCCATCGAACTTCGCGCCGGCGAATCCACGCCTTGATTGCCCTCTCGCGCGTCCCGATCCCCGTGGGACACCCTCCGCCGCTATTCTGAGATCCTCAGGAGGGCGCCAAATGGATCGCCGCGGATTCCTCGTTCGTTCCGGCCTCGCCATCGGCGCTGCGGCGCTCGCCACGGCGCGCCGCGCGCATGCTCAGCGCGCCTCGTCCCAGGCGAGCGATCTCGCCGACTGGGAGTCGGTGCGAGCCGAGTTCAGCCTCGATCCGGCATACTTGCACTTCGCGGGTTTCTTCCTCGCGTCTCACCCCACGCCCGTCCGGCAGGCCATCGAGCGCCACCGCGCAGCGCTCGATGCGAACCCCGTGCTTTCGTTCTTCAATCGCAAGGAAAAGGGCGAGGCAGCCGCCGCGGCCGCCGCGGGGAGTTACCTCGGGGTCGAGCCCGAGCACATCGCCCTCACCGATAGCACGACCATGGGCCTCGGCCTCGTCTACCGCGGCCTGGCCATCCGCGCCGGTCAGGAGATTCTCACCAGCGACCACGACCACTACTCGACGAGGACCTCGCTGGAATGGAGCGCCCGGCAGAGCGGCGCGAAGATCGTCCGCGCCCCGCTCTATGCGCGCAGCGCCGACGCGACCACCAGGGAGATCGTCTCGTCGATCATCGATCGCGTCACACCGCGGACCCGCATCGTCGCGCTCACGTGGGTGCACTCCAAGTCCGGCCTGCGGCTGCCCGTCCGCGCTCTGGCCGATGCCCTCGCGCCGTTCAACAAGGGCCGGAGCGAAGAAGACCGCATCCTGCTCTGCATCGACGGCGTGCATGGCCTCGGCGCCGCGCCCGGCGACCCCGCGGAAATGGGCTGCGATGTCTTCATCGCCGGGACGCACAAGTGGATGTTCGGCCCCCGCGGCACCGGCATCGTCTGGGCGCGTCCCGAGGCGTGGGCGCACATGGCGCCCATCATCCCGCCCTTCGGTTCGCACGATGAGCCGGGGTCGCTCAACTCGCCCGGCGGTTTCCATTCGTTCGAGCACCGCTGGGCGCTCGATGAAGCGTTCCTCTTCCACGAGCGCATCGGCAAGCAGCGCATCTACGACCGCATCCGCGCCCTGAACACGCGCTTCAAGCAGGCCTTCGCCGAGATGAGCCATGTCACGCTGCACACGCCGCTCAGCGCCGATCTCTCCGCCGGCATCATCTGTTTCGAAGTCGCCGGCATGACGCCCGAAGAGGTCGTGGACCGCTTGCTCGCGCAGCGCATCATCGCGAGCGTCACGCCCTATGAGCCGTCCTACGCGCGCCTCGCGCCCGGCTTGCTCAACAACGAAGAGCAGGTGGATCTCGCCGCCGCGGCTGTGCGGAGATTGGCGTAGACCCTGAGCTCCCGGGGGTCCGGGGGGCCGGGGGCCCGGGGGGCGGCGCGCAATCCTCCGGCCCGACCTCCGGGGAACGAGCAACTCGCGGCGGTACACTTGTGTCACACCCGCCAACGGAGCACGCCATGACACTCGATCGCCGCCGGTTCCTCCAACTCATCGGCGCCGGCGCCGCCGGCGCGGCTGTCGGCAGCCTCGCCCCCGGTGTCGCGCGCGCCCAATCCGCCCCGTTCCCCGGCCTCGGCGACGTCGAACTGGCGATCCTGAACGGCAAAGTGTTCACGAACGACCCGGCAATGCCATTCGCGCGCGCCATCGCCTCCAGCAGCGGCCGCATCGTCGCCACGGGCGCCGATGAGCAGATCCGCCCGCTCATCGGCCCGCGCACGATGGTCATCGATGCCCGCGGCCGCACCGTCATCCCCGGCCTCAACGATTCACACCTCCACGTCACCCGCGCCGGACGCTTCTTCAATCTCGAACTCCGCTGGGATGGCGTGAAGTCCCTCGCCCGTGGGCTCGACATGGTCCGCGGGCAGGCCGGGCGCACCCCCACCGGCCAGTGGGTCCGCGTGATCGGCGGCTGGTCGCCCTTCCAGTTCGAGGAGCGCCGGCCGCCCACCGTCGCCGAACTCAATGAAGCAGCGCCCGATACGCCCGCGTTCGTGCTCTTCCTCTACAGCCGCGGCTACCTGAACCGCGCCGGTGTGCAGGCCCTCGGCCTCTCGGAGTCAACCCCGCCTCCCAAGGGCGGCCGCTACGAGTTCGTCGATGGCGGTGCGATCCTGCACGCCGAGCCCGATCCGACCATCCTCTACATCGCCATCGCGCGACTCCCGCACCTGACGCTCGCCGGCCAGGTGAATGGCTCGCTCCACTTCTATCGCGAACTGAACCGCTTCGGCCTGACCAGCGCCATCGACGCCGGCGGCGGCGGCCACCTCTTCCCCGATGACTACCGCGCCTCCATGGAACTCGCCACGCGCAACGAGATCGCGCTCCGCGTCTCCATGCACCTCTTCCCGCAGAAGCCGGGGCGCGAGAGCGAAGACTTCCGCGAATGGGCCCGCCTCAACCGCGCCGGTCAGCAGATGGCCGCGCGCCTCCACGGCTTCGAACTGGAGGGCGGCGGCGAGTTTCTCACCTGGGCCGCAGGCGACTACGAGAACTTCCTCGCGCCGCGCCCCGAGCAGGGCCCGCAGATGGAGCCTGAACTCGAGGAAATCGCCCGCTTCCTCATCTCGATCCGCTGGCCCATCCGCATCCACGCCACGTACGACGAATCCATCACGCGCATTCTGAACGTTTTCGAGCGCATCAACCGCGATACGCCCTTCGATGGCCTGCGCTGGGCCATCGACCACGCGGAGACCATCTCCCCCCGCAACATCGAGCGCGTGCGCGCGCTCGGCGGCGGCATCGCCATCCAGAACCGCATGGCCTTCGCCGGTGAATACTTCCTCGAGCGCTACGGCCCCTCTGCCGCGGCCGCCGCGCCGCCCTTCCGCGCGCTCATCGAGTCCGGCGTCCCCCTCGGCCTCGGCACCGACGCCACACGCGTTTCGTCATACAACCCATGGCTCGCGCTCGCGTGGGCCGTCACCGGCCGCACGCTCGGAGGCGCCGAACTCCAGCCGCCCGGGCAGCGGCTCACGCGGGAAGAAGCGCTCCGTCTCATGACCTTGGGAAGCGCCTGGTTCAGCGGCGATGACCATGAGAAGGGCCGCCTCGCGCCCGGCTGCCTCGCCGATTGCGCCGTGCTCAGCGACGACTACTTCTCCATCGCTGAACACCGCATCTCCACCATCGAGTCCGCGCTCACGATTCTCGATGGGCACGTCGTCTACGCCGCCGGCCCGTTCGAATCGCTCGATCCCGGCCCGCCGTCGCAGGCCACGCCCGAGTGGTCTCCCGTGCGCGGGTTCGGCGGCTATCAAACCTGATTTCACCGCCGCGCCGACCGGCGCTCACGTCCCGTGCAGCGCCAGGTGCACGAGCACGCCCGCGGCATATCCCAGCAGGATCACCGGCGCCCACTTCAGGTGCGACATGAACGTGTATTTCCCGTGCGAAATCCCCATGAGCGCCACCCCCGCCGCGGAGCCGATCGAGAGCAGGCTCCCGCCGATGCCCACCGTCATCGTCACGAGCAGCCACTGATTGCGGCTGAGGTCGGGCTCCATGCTCAGGATCGCGAACATCACCGGGATGTTGTCGATCACCGCCGAGATCACGCCCACGATCACGTTGCTGGCCGTCGGCCCGAGGTTTCCGTAGAGCGCGTGCGACGCGATCTCCAGGTACCCCAGGAACGCCAGCCCCCCGATCGCGAAGATCACACCGAAGAAGAACAGCAGGGTGTCCCACTCCGCGCGCCCCACCTCGCGGTACACGTCGATCTCCTCGTCCGATTCCCCTCCGGACGTGATCCCCACGTAATACGTGAAGATCATCAGCAGCGACATGCCCGTCATCATGCCCAGGAACGGCGGCAGCCCCAGGAAGTGCTCGAAGCATACCGCGAGCGCGATCGTCAGCGCAAACAGCATGCAGATTCGTCGCGCCCCTCGCTTGGTCGCCACCTCGTCCCCCTCGTCCATCTCCGGTGTGCCCGTCGGGGCGAACAGGCTCAGCACCGCCGCGGGGATGAGCCACGTCGCCAGCGACGCCGGGAACAACTCGAAGAACTCGAAGAACGAGAGATGCCCCGATTGCCACACCATCAGCGTCGTGATGTCGCCGAACGGACAGAATGCGCCGCCTGAGTTCGCCGCCACCACCACGTTCACGCACGCCAGCCCGATGAACCCCGGGCTCGCCCGCCCGATCGCCATCACCACCGCGCCCATCAGCAGCGCCGAGATCAGATTGTCCACCACCGCCGAGAGCACGAACCCGAACCCGCCCGTCGCCCACAGCAACTGCCGGTAGGTCATGCGCCTCCGCACGATCCACGAGCGCAGCGCCGCGAACACGTTGCGATCGTTCATCGCGTTCACATACGTCATCGAAACGAGCAGGAACAGGAACATCGAGGCGTACGACGTCAGCTCGTGAATCACCGCGTCATGGATCACCGACCGCGGCACGCCCCGCGCCGTCGCCCCCAGCGCGATGATCGCCCAGATCGCCCCCGCCGCCATGATCACCGGCTTCGACTTCCGGAGGTTGTGGTACTCCTCCGTCATCACCACGATGTACGCGAACACGAAGATGCCGATGCACGCGTAGCCATGCCACGCCGGCAGCGAGATCATCGTCTCCGGGCTGTGCGGGCCCAGCGCCTCCATGCCGGCGACGCCGGGCGCAGCCGTGGCGAGCAGTGCGCTCAGAGATGTTTCAAGCCATGCAGGCATGCGGGCTCCCGATCTGCCGCGGCTGCCGGTCGGGCATCGGCCGCCCCCGAATCATCGGTCCGGAACCCCCCGACCGCCAGCAGACCGCCCGATCATCGCAGCGCGTAGAACCCCTGCCCCGTGTCCTTCAACTTCCCATCCCGCGCCAGAGCCTCCCATACCTCGGCAGGGAACTCGTGCGGCGGCAGGATCGCGTCGATCCCCGATTTCTTCCCCCCGGAGAGCTGCCGCCCGCCCAGTTTCGATTCATCCGCCAGCCGCGCGAGTTTCAGCCGCTTGCGAAACGCGCGCAGCGCCGATGCCTTCGCCTCCTCCGACACGGCGCTCGGCGCCGCCGCGGCGGCGCCCACATCCCGGGTCGCGGTCGCGGGTGCGGGTATAGGCCCTCCCTCCAGATGCGCAATCAGTGTCTCCAGCCCCGCCACGTCCGCCTCGCGGCGAAGCCGCTCCACCTCCGCCGCGGCGACGCCCGACCGCGCCAGCAGCCGCCCGGCCAGTTCCCACGCCGCCTGCGCCTGCGCCGGACTCTTCGCCCGCCGCACATCGCCCGCCAGTTCCCTCAGTTTCTGGGCAATATTCACGCGCGGAGCATACCACCAGGCTGTTCGTAAGGCGTGAGGGAACAAGGGGTTGGAGGCCCGGCGCTGGGCCCCGCAGGGCCTGCTCTGTCGTGGCCTCGGGCCTGCGGGAATTCCCTTGTTTCCCCGGGTCGCCCCCCCTTATGCTGGCCCTCAACACGTCACGGCCACGGAAGGCCTCCAACTTGAGGAGGGAAAATGAAACACACCATGAAATGGTGCGGTGTGGCTGTCGCGGCGATCGCGCCCGCCGCGTCCGCTGGAATGCTCGTCGCCATCGAGAGCAGCCGGAACTACTACGAAATCGACCCAACCACCGGCGCGAAGACGCTGCTCGGCACCGCGACCTCCAACGCGGGAACGACCGGCGGGCTCGCGTACAACGGCCTCACGAACACGCTGTGGGTCAGCTCCACGGGCAACGATGCGCTCTACACGCTCGATATCGCCACGGGAACCGCCACACTCGTCGGCGCCTATGGCGATTCGGCCGTCGTGATGCACGGCCTCGAGTGGGATAGCGGCACCGGCACGCTCTACGGCGCTTCATCCCACAACGGCGGCCTCTACAGGATCGATCCGAACAACGGACTCGCCACGCTGATCGGCACATCCGGCCTCACGTCGTTCATCAACCTGGGCTATCACCCCGTCCAGAACCAGATGTACGCGAGCAACAGCGGCGCCGATTCCTTCTACACGATGGATGTCACCAACGGCGCCGTCGCGCTCATCGGCCCCCTCGTGAACTCCACCAACCCCAACGGCCTCGCCTACAGCCCCGATGACGGCGCGATGTACATGGTCGATAACTCCACAGACATGTTCTACAAGATGGATCTCGGAACCGGTCAGGCCGACCCGATCGGACCCACCGGCCCCGGCAACCTCCTCGGCCTCGCCTACATCCCGGCGCCCTCGACCGCCGGCGCTCTCGCCATCCTCGCCCTCGGCGCCACCCGACGCCGCCGCGGCTGAACGACATCGTCCGCATGGCGATTCCCATGGCCCGCGGAGCCCGCTCCGCGGGCCTGTGTCATGTGCAGACCAGGTGACGAACCCGAGTCGATTCGCGCCCCCTCCAGCGCCCCCTCCAGCCGACATCATCCCCGCGTCACACCTCTCCGCGCATCGCTCTCCTCAATCATCCGGCTCAGGTCCTCCGCCGGCCTGATCTCGAACGGCCCCACCCGCACGCCCGGATGCTTCGACATCAGCTGAATCGCGTGGTTCAGATCCCGCGCCTCCAGGATCAGAATCCCTCCCAACTGCTCCTTCGTCTCGGCGTACGGGCCGTCGGTCACGGCCACTCTCCC
>CAZGVW010000155.1:0-4860 GCA_964529265.1 uncultured Phycisphaeraceae bacterium | reverse complement strand
AGGGTGCGGGTGTGGCGGGGGTTCGTGGTGGGGGTGGTGCGGTGGTTGGGGGGCGCTGGGGGGGTGGTCGCGGAGACGCCGATCGTGGCGCGGTATGCCGCGCAGGCAAGGGGGGCGTCGGCGGAGGTGACGGTGGGGGGGCGGTCGATCGGGGAGATGTACAGGGTGTCGGGGGAGGTGCAGAGGGCGTTCGGGTTGGAGACGGCGACGGTGGCGGCGGAGTTGGATTTCGCGGCGTTGGTGGGGATGTTCCCGCCGCGGTCGGTGGCGGCGCCGTTGCCGGCGTTTCCGTCGATTGAGCGGGACTTGTCGTTGATTGTGGAGGAGCGTGTGCGGTGGGGGGCGCTGGCGGAGGTGGTGCGCGGGCTGAAACTGGAGTTGATGGAGGACGTGGCGTTCGTGGGTGTGTATCGGGGGAAGCAGACGGGGTCGGGGCGGAAGTCGCTGACGCTGCGGGTTCGGTTCCGGCATCCGGAGCGGACGCTGCGGCATGAGGAGGTTGATCCGCAGATGGGTCGGGTGATGGAGGCGTGCCGGGAGCGGTTCGGGGCGGAGATTCGGACGGGGTGAGCCCCCCCCGGAAACCCGGAAACCCGGAAGCCGGAAAGCCGCGGACTGGGTGGACGGTCGCGGGTTGAGGCTGGTTGACGGTGGGGGTGGGGGGTCGTAGTGTGTTGCCCTCTGAGACTGAGTCTCAATGGTCCAGGGCCGGAGACAGTGATGAAGAATGCGACGACAGGCAGGTGGGCGAAGCGGGTCGGAGCGGCGGCGTTTTTGTTCTTTCTGGTGAAGGGACTGCTGTGGCTGGCGATTCCGGCGGCGGTGGTTGCGGTGCGTGCGTTCGGGGGGGAGTGATTTGATGACGACGACGACGTCTACGTCGGTGAACGGGGCGGCGGGCGCGCATGCGCATCCGCATCATGGGCATGCACATGGCGGGCATGGGCATGGCGAGGCGGCTGATCCGAACGCGACGTCATCGAAGTTGAAGGCGGCGACGGCGGCGCAGCACGCGGCGGCGGAGCGGCATGAGTATCAGCGGGCGCTGTTCAAGGGCGCGCTGCCGCGGGAATCGTACGTGGATTACCTGCAGCAGATGCTGTGCGTGCATGAGGCGCTGGAGACGGCGCTGTGCGCGTGCATGGATGGCGGATCGGCGCCGGTGAAGGCGGTGGTGACGCGGGAGCAGTTGCAGGCGCCGTATCTGCGGGAAGATTTGCGGCATTTCGGGGTGGAGGCGGAGCGAGTTGCGCCGACGGCGGGGACGGCGGCGATGGTGGAGCGGATTGGGCAGGCGGCGGGGGATGGCGTGGCGCTGCTGGGATTCCACTACGTGCTCGAGGGCTCGAACAACGGATCGAAGTACATCGCGGTGAACGTGCGGAAGGCGTATGGGCTGACTGCGGGGGCGGGGGATCGGTATCTGGACCCGTATGGCGAGCGGCAGATGCAGGTGTGGAAGAAGTTCAAGGCTGATCTGGACGCGGTGGAGTTGGGCGAGGCGGAGCGGGAGCGTCTGATCGGCGCGGCGGGGGAGATGTTCGACGCGATCTACGGGATTTCGGATGATCTGTGGGCGCGATCGGGGCTGAAGCAGGGCTGAGTCGGAGCGATCACGGGCCGAGTGTGCGCGGTGTGGCGCTGCGGGGCGGGTTTGCGTCCGGCGTGCGCCGTTGCTGTGCGCCCGGGGGCTGCGCGGCGTGATTTGTGTAGACTGTGGGGCGAAATGAGGAGTTTGTGCCTATGAGCATTGCGCAGCCCCGGAAATCGCCATCCGCACCGCCGCCGCCGGCGCCGCTGGGGTCGCCGGCGCCTTCGCATGCGCCGGTTGACGCTGACAAGCCGCTGGTGTGGCTCGATGGGAAGATCGTGCCGAAGTCGCGGGCCGTGATCAACGTGTATGACCACGGGCTGCTGTATGGCGACGGCGTGTTCGAGGGGATCCGCGTCTACAACGGGCGGATCTTCAAGAGCAGGACGCACATCGACCGGCTGTTCAAATCGGCGGAGCGCATCAGGCTGACGATTCCGTACACGAAGGATGAGATTGACGGGCTGATGCGCGAGACGCTGAAGGCGAACGGGTTGAAGGATGCGTACATCCGGCTGGTGGTGACGCGGGGCGTGGGGACGCTGGGGCTGCACCCGTTCCGGTGCCCGCGCGGGAGCGTGTTCTGCATCGCGGACAAGATCCAGATGTACACGCCGGAGATGTACGAGCAGGGGATGCACATCATCGTGGCGAAGCGCCCGCGGATTCCGGTGGCGTGCCTGGATCCGCGGATCAAGAGCCTGAATTACCTGAACAACATTCTCGCGAAGATCGAGGCGATCGATGCGGGGGTGCTGGAAGCGCTCATGCTCTCGACGGAGGGGTGGGTGGCGGAGTGCACGGGCGACAACGCGTTCATCGTGAAGGGCGGAGCGGTCTTCACGCCGCCGAGCGACGTAGGGATTCTGGAGGGTGTGACGCGGGGCGTGGTGATGGGGCTGTGCCGGAAGATGGGGATCGCGTGCTCGGAGAAGATGATGCGCCTGGAGGAGGTGCTGGGCGCGGACGAAGTGTTCCTGACGGGCTCCGCGGCGGAGATCATCCCGGTGCGGCAGATCGACGAGCACACGGTGAAATCAAACGGCGAGGGGCCGGTGACGAAGCGGCTGCGCGAGGCGTTCCGGGCGCTGATCGCGAAGGATGCGCCGGAGGATTGAGGGGCGTTTTTCGGCGAGACGCGCGATGCCACGCTGGCTGATCACTGTGCTGCTGCTGGTCGGCTCCAACATCTTCATGACGATGGCGTGGTACGGCCACCTGAAGTATTCGGGGCAGGCCGAGGGGGAGGGCGACGGGCGGCTCTCGCTGCTGCGGCTGGCGCCGGTGATCCTGATTTCGTGGCTGATCGCGCTGCCGGAGTACATGCTGCAGGTTCCGGCGAACCGAATCGGGCACGTGAACTTCGGCGGGACGCTCTCGGCGCCGCAGCTGAAGGTGATTCAGGAAGCGATCACGCTGGCGGTGTTCTCGGCGTTCTCGATTCTGTACCTGAAGGAGAAGATCAGGCCGCAGGATGGGATCGCGTTCGCGCTGGTGTTTCTGGCGGTCGCGGTTTCGATGTGGGGGCGGGGGGCGCCGCTGGCGAAGTGAAGGCGATGGCGCGGCGCTGGCGATGCGTGCGGACCGCGGCAACGATCAGAACTTCAGGTGCGTGGGGCGGCCCTGCGAGGGCCTGAGGCCGAGGATGGCCATGGCGAGCGGGACATCGGCGGGGCGGGTGATCTTGATGTTGCGCGGATCGCCCTCGACGATGATGACGCGCTCGCCGAGGCGTTCGACGAGGCCGGCGTCGTCGGTGCTCGAGAGATCGGCCTGTTCGTAGGCGCGTTTCAGGAGCGAGATTTCGAAGACCTGGGGCGTCTGCACGGCGACGAGCCCCTGGCGCGGGATGGTCGCTTCGACGATCTTCACTTTGACATTGGCTTTCGCGGCGGAGCCGAGGATGGCGTCAAGCGGATCGACGTCCTCATCGACGATTTCCTGGGGCGCGACGCGCTTGATGGTGTCGGTGAGTTCGACGCCGGGGGCCACGGCCATGTGCTTCGCGGCGGCGCCGAAGACGCGATCGAGCATGTCGAATGGAGCGCAGGGGCGGGCGCCATCGTGGACGGCGAGGTGCGTGCAATCCGCGGGCAACTCGGGCAGCGCGGCCTTGACGGTTTCCCAGCGGTGGGTCTTCCCGCCGCGGCAGATGGCGGCGCCGAGGAGGCCGAGTTTGTCCCCATGGCGGCGGCGGAAGTCCTCGAAGGCGTCGTCAGCCGCGGGCCCGGCGACGAGGATGTGGGCGACGTCATCGCGCTTAAGGAAGAGTTCGACGGTGCGCTGGAGGACGGGTCGGCCGCCGAGGTCTTCGTCGAGTTTGCTGCGGCCATCGCCGAAGCGGCGGGAGGCGCCGGCGGCGGCGATGATGACGCCGATCTTCATCATGGGGGCATGGTACACGATGGGGGAGGGCGGTTCGGCTGCGGTTCGTGGTCTTCCGGAGACTTCCGGCGGGCTACGAGCCGGGGCGGGGCGCGCCTAGAATCCCCGCGGTTTCCGTGCGATGGGTGACTGTTGGCGGAGGCGGGTGGGTTCTCGTGTTCTTTGACATCGTTCTTTGACAACATGGGGCCGAATGGTTTCGACCGGACATGTGACGTGTGATGTGGCGCGTCGCGGCGCACGCTGGCCGCGTCATCAAGCGTGCACACTGATAACTGCCAACACGCAGTTTGCTCTCGCCGCCTGAGATCAGGCGGTGCGGCGACCGTCCGACGCCCGATGGGGCGGTTGCCGAAAGACATCGGGCTGGCTTCCTGCGCGGCGCCTTCAGGCGCGGGGAGTGAGAAAACACTGCGGGCTGGGCCGAAGGCAACGCTGTCGCTGGCGGGGCTGAGGCCGAGATGAAATCAGCGAACACACGCGTAGAGGCATCACACCGACTGTTTCGGGACGGGGGTTCGAATCCCCCCGGCTCCACTTTTCCGCGTTCTCGCGTTGAGTCGCAGAGTCGCGCAAGGCTTCGCACGTGGCGGAGTTGCGCGCGGCGCGGCCGTTCTGCGCCTGCGCCGTTTGCGACGCGGTGCGAGGCCGTGCGTGCGCCTTCTGCTGCGCCTGGCGCTGCGCGCTGCGCGCCGGAGTGGTCTCGGCGCCGCTCCGAGCGGGGGGCTTCGGCGATCCCTTTATGCACGTGGCGCGGGCGAAGACTTCGTCGGGAACGTCGTTGGCGTAGTGCCGCCCGCTGACCGTGAGGCTGTGGCCCATCCACTTCGAGACGGCGTACTGCGGGTGGGTCATCGCCCATTCCTTTTCGCAGGACTGCCGCA
>CAZGVW010000154.1:0-10430 GCA_964529265.1 uncultured Phycisphaeraceae bacterium | reverse complement strand
CGCCCCCCCCCGGGATCATCGGGGCCACGTGTTCCGCCGGGACCGACCGGGGGCTCTTCGGGCGTGGTGGCGATCGGCCCGCCCGGCTGCTCGGGCGGATTCATCCACGCCAGTGGGCCGGCCAGCGCCGCCCAATCCGTGTGCGCGTGCTGGATCGGGGTGGGCTCGGCGGCGGCCCGCTCGATGCCGGGGAGGGAGATGGGCTCGACCTCCGGCGCCGCGGCTTCGGGCGCGGGGAGCATCGGGATGAGGAGCGCGGCGACGGCGAAGACGCCGGCCGCGATGAGGGCGATCTGTGAGGCTCGGACGAAGCGGGCCGCCTTGTCTGGGTGGATTCTGATCATCTGTATTGCTGGCCGGGCGCACGGTCACTCCGCCGGATCGGGGATCCAGAGCCATCCCCTTCATCGGCCGGAGGCGGCAGCTCGAACCACTCCCGGATGTTGAGTTGGCCTACGACGCGGTCGATCACCATGCGGAACTGCCGCTGGCCGTGGTCGTCCTCGACGAGGACATCCAGCCGCCAGACCGAGGGATCGAAGGTGAGGATGGTGAGGATCTCGTTTCGTTCCTCATCGGAGAGGCCGCGGGCCCGGAGGATCTGCTCCAGGGCCTCGCGATCGAAAAACGAGCCATCGCGCGAATCGATGACGCGCTCGGCGAATTTCTTGCCGTCTTCGGGGAGGAGGGCCTCCAGGACCTCCTTCGGCGCGGCCATGACGCTGATGTGGGCGGGGCCGACGCGGCGGCGGATATCCGGCCGATTGCTGGGCAGGCGCTCCAGCATGGCGTTGTAGACCTCCATGGTCCGATCGACCATCCCCTTGGGCATGACGTGGGCCTCGCCCTGGCCATCCCGGACGAAGACGCGGATTCGGGCGTCGGAGGGGAGGACAAAGCCGTAGTCCATTTCGTCCTTGCCGCGGCGATCGGGCTTGGCCATCTCGGCGAGTTCGTCGAAGTTGGACTCGGCCCACTGACGGACGATGGCGCGGACGGAGAAGGCCTCGTGGTGGCGGCGGTATTCGGCCAGCTGGCGGGTGACGATGCGGGTCTCCATCGACTGGCGCTGGAAGGAGGCGGTGAGGAAGAGCGTGGAAATGAGGATGAGGGCCAGGACGACGGGCAGGATGAAGGCGCGGCGCCCCGCGGCGGCGAGTGGAAACCGGAATGTGCGAATCCCCGGGTGCATGCTGGTCAACTATCCGGCGAGGTGACGCCGGGCTCAAAGAGCCAGTCGGTCTTCCTTCCGCCCGCGGTCCAGAGGATCATGCGGACGGCGCGCGGGAACTCCTTGAGATCGCGCGCTGTGAGGCGGGCGGTGAACTGATCGCCCTCGCGCGGGAGCGCGGCCATGAGGGCGAGGGTGAGGTCGCGGGCGAGGACAACGGGCTCGCCGGGCGGATCGATGGGCGTCCATTGCAGGGACCACGTGTCGTAATCGGGGCCCCAGGCGCTGGGGACGCGCATGATGTCGAAGGCGCCGCGGACGTAGCCATCGGGCGGATCCTTCATGGCGATGGGCGGCGTGGTGAGGACGACTTCGAGGCGCCAGGAGGCTTCGCCGACCTCGATGGCGGCGGCTTCGTCCTCATCGGAATAGGCGCGCATGAGGAAGTGGGGGAGGCGCGGCGAATCGGCGACCCGCTGGCCGCGTGTGGCGCGGCGATCGCCTTCATTTTCCTCGCCCTCGCCTTCGTCGTTGTCTTCGCCGTTGCGGGTTTCGCTCTCTTCGCCCTGATCCTGCTCTTGATCTGCTTCAGCGGGGGCCGGCGTGGATTCAGGCTCTTCGGGAGCCCCGCTGGTGGCGCTGGTGGTGGCGGATCCGGGCGCGGCGACGAGCGTCTGCATCGCGCGGCGGAGCGTCTGGTGACAGCGGGCGAGTTCGGCCGTGTCGTCGTAGTTCCGGCCGACGCGAACATCCTGCCGCTCCATGAGGCCGAACATGCCGAGGGCCGCGGCAAGGATGAAGGAGCCCAGGAGCGCGGCGAGGGCGACTTCGAGGAGTGTGAACCCGCGGCGGGTCATGGCTGCGGCTCCGGCGCGGGCTTGGGATCCAGAAAGTTCTGCACGTGGCGGAGCAGCGCTTCATCCGATTGGCTGGAGGCGTCAAACGGATCGTGGATGCGGCTCACGGAAGCGAGCGGCGTCTGCGTCGCGCGGATCGGGCCATCCTGATCAGGGTAAACGTGAACCGTGACGAGGGTGAGGCGGCCTTCGAAGCGCTGATTCGCGCTGAGTGTCTCGAGCGGCCTCGCCACCTTTACGGACAGGCCTTCGCGAGTGTTCGGCGACTCCTGCAGGACGCTTTCTTCGAGGCGGAAGCGGTAGTGCGCCGGGCCGTATTCGACGCGCTCGCGCTCGTGGGGGACCGCGCTGGGGCCCTCGTGCATGTAGATGAGCAGGAGGCGGTGGGCGACTTCTGTCGCGTTCAGGCGCTCCTCGTTCCGGTGCGAGAGTTCTCGCATGGATTGATAGCCGCCGAGGACCGTGGCCACCGCCGTCGCCAGAAGACCGACCGCCAGCGAGATCTCGAGCATGCTGAATCCGCGGCGGGTCATGGCTGCTCGCCCTCCGCCGGCGGCATCTCGAAGTCCCCGCCCAGGCGGCGCCGCACGATGTCGAGCAGCACATCGTCGGGCACGCTGGTCATATCGAAGGGGTCGTACGTGCGGCTGAGCGCGGCAAGCGGCTTCTGCATCGCCGGCACGGGGCCGACCTGATCCGGATACACGCTGACGGTCACCATCGTCAGGCGGCCCTCGAAGCGCTTGTTTGTCGAGAGCGTGCTCATCGGCCGCGCGACCTTCACCGAGAGGCCTTCACGCGTATCGGGCGACTCCTGAAGAACATCCTCCTGGAGGCGGAAGCGGTAGTAGCCCTTGCCGTATTCGATGGCTTCGCCCTCATCAGGCACGGCGCTGGGGCCCTCGTGCATGTAGATGAGCAGCAGGCGGTGCGCGACTTCGGTGGCGTTCAGGCGCTCCTGGTTGCGATGCGAGAGTTCCCGCATCGACTGGTAGCCGCCCAGGATCGTCGCCACAGCGGTCGCGAGCAGGCCGACCGCCAGCGAGATCTCGAGCATGCTGAATCCACGCCGCGCGATCATGATCCCTTCTGCGTCGCCTCCGAGAGGACGATGTCATCCGCGGTGCCGAACTCCTTGTCCTTGCCGACGCAGATGATGTCGTACGGGATGTTCGGATCGTCGGTCGGACTGACGTAGACGAACTCGTTCTTCCAGGCGTCCTGCGGCACCCTCACGAGGTAGTCGGGCACGAGGATGCCCAGCCCCTCGACGCTGGTGGGAAAGGCCGCGTTCTGAAAGCTGTAGTCCTTCAGCGCGTCCTCGATCTGGCGCATGCTCATCAGCGTGGTCGAGCGGTTGGCGCGATCCTGCCGGCCGACGAGGTTCACGACCACGATGGTCGTCAGCGTGCCGATGATCACGAGCACGAGCATCATTTCGAGCAGCGAAAACGCCCTGCGTGTGCGAGGCGAGGTGTGTTCCATGGTCCCAATCGCTCCTTCCGCCCCGTTGCCGCGGCTGCGCAGCGCAGCCTCTCTTCTTCGGCGTCCCACCGGGGCGCGAGTCCACATTGTATGACGCATGAACCCCGCGGCGGTTCGCGTCAAAAAACCCCTGCTCCGGCGGCCTTTTCGGACCGCCGCGGGGGGGCGGAGCGCCCGCGGACGCCGCTCCTACTGCTCCATGCTCGAGGTGATCGACAGCAGCGGCACCATGATCGAAAGCAGCAGCGAGCCGATGACCATAAACATGGCGATGATGAGCGCGGGCTCCACGGCGGCGAGCAGCCGCTCCGACCGCTTGTCCACCTCGGCGGACAGGTCCTCGGCGAGGCCGTCGAACGCGGCGTCCAGGTCGCCGGAGCGCTCCGCCGCGATGAGGAGACGGCGCGTGGCGAGGGGCAGCGCCTCCACCTGCTCGATGAGCGTGCGCAGCAGGCCGCCCTCGACGAGGCGGCGGCGGACGGTCTCGAGTTGCTCGCGCAGTTCAGGATGGCTCACGGCGCCGCAGGCGACGGCCAGCGCATCGGACAGCGGCACGCCGGAGCGCGTCATGGCGCCCATCACGGCGAAGAAGCGGGTGGATTCCATGGCGAGGGCCAGTTTCGCCGCGGGCGGAAAGACGCGCACGGCTCTGAGCAGCAGTGCGAAGACATACGCCCGCGCGAACCACGCGCCGATGCCGATCAGGACCAGCGCCAGCAGCGCGAACAGGCCGTAATTCCGCAGCCACTCGCCGAAATCGATGACAATCGTCGTGAACCACGGCAGTTTCATGCCGGAATCGCGCAGCACCCGCCCGATCCGCGGCACCACGACCGTGAGCACGAGCACGGCGATCAGGATGCTCACCGTGGCCACGATCGAGGGGTAGATCATCAGCGTCGTGGCCTTCGTCGCGATGGCGCGGCGGCGCTGCGCGGAGATGGCGAGCCGCTTGCACGCATCGCCCAGATCGCCGGTGCGCTCGGCGGCGCGGTAGACGGTGACGGAGATCTCGTCGAAGCCGCCCACCTGGGCGCAGGCGTCGGCGAAGGAGGCGCCTGCCTGCACGAGGCCGCGGATGCGCTCCACCTTCTCGGTGGCGCGGGCCGAGACGACGCTGCCGGCGACTTCGAGCGCCTCGACCAGCGGCACGCCTCGCTGGAGCAGTGTGGCGAGTTGGGCGTTGAACGCGGCCTGATCGCGGATGGGCAGGTCTGACGTACGGGCCGTCCATGCCGGGAGGCGGCGGGCGCTCAGGAGGAGCAGCCCGTCCTCGCGCAGGGCATCCGCCAGCGACGACTCATCGGAAGCCAGGCGCACGCCGCGCTTGCGCCCGCCGTCGGTGGCGATGGCTGTGAAGAACCACTGCGTTGGCGCATCAATCCGCGTCATTGAAGAGCCGCCCCGCGCTCACTCCCCTCTTCACCATTGCCTATTCCCTATTGCCTATTGCCTGCTCAATGCAACACCCTGTGCAGTTCCGTCTCCGTCGTCAACCCCATGCCGATCTTGTCGCGGCCGTCCTCGATCATGGGCCGCATGCCGTCGCGCTTGGCCTGGTCGGCGATGGAGAGCGAATCCGCCATGGACATGGCCATGCGGCGGAGTTCGTCCGTCATCGGCATCATCTCGTAGATCGCCACGCGCCCGGAGAAGCCGGTGCCCACGCACTTATCGCACCGCCGGCCCGCAAACTCGCCCGTCCCGCCGCACACGCGGCAGGAGCGGCGCAGCAGGCGCTGGCCGATCACCGCCAGCAGCGATGAACTGATGAGATAGGGCTCGATGCCGATGTCCTGAAGGCGCGAGATCGCGCTCGGCGCATCGTTCGTGTGCAGCGTGGCGAGCACAAGGTGCCCCGTGAGCGCGGCCTGCACCGCGAGGTGCGCCGTCTCCGCGTCGCGGATCTCGCCCACCAGGATCACGTCCGGATCCTGCCGCAGCAGGCTGCGCAGGCCGGAGGCGAAGGTGACGCCGCGCTTCGGGTTCACCTGCACCTGCCCGATGTTGTCCATGTGGTACTCGACCGGGTCCTCGATCGTCATCACGTTGCGCGACAGGCGATCCACCTTCTCCAGCGCCGCGTAGAGCGTCGTCGTCTTGCCCGAGCCGGTGGGGCCCGTCACCAGGATCATCCCCGTGGGCCGCCCGATGAGGCCCAGCAGCTGCGCCTGCATCGGCCGGGTCATGCCCAGCGCATCGAGGCTCAGCTGCGTCTGGCTCTGATCGAGCAGACGCAGCACCAGCCGCTCGCCGAAGATCGTCGGCACGCACGAGATGCGGATATCGATCTTGCGCGAGCCGATCCGCACCGTGGTCTGGCCGTCCTGCGGGGAGTGCCGGTTCGCAATGTCCAGTTCCGCCATCACCTTG
This sequence comes from uncultured Phycisphaeraceae bacterium, assembly GCA_964529265.1. Lineage (GTDB taxonomy): Bacteria > Planctomycetota > Phycisphaerae > Phycisphaerales > UBA1924 > CAZGVW01. Next base: position 4,544 of record CAZGVW010000154.1, on the reverse strand, counting down.
ATGCGGCTGGAAATCGCCGGCGCCAGCGAAAGCGGCGGGCTGAAGGCGTCCACCAGCATCCCGTCGATGCGGTAGCGGATGAGCAGTTTGCTTTCGAGCGGATGGATGTGAATATCCGAGGCCCGCAGCCGCAGCGCCTCGAACAGAATCATGTTCACCAGCCGGATCACGGGCGTCTGCCGCGCCAGTTGCAGCAGGTCGGTCGCCTTGCTCACCGAGCCCGCGGCTGACTCGATCGCGCGCTCGTCAAACGGCATGTCCTCGACGATCTCGGTGACCAGGTCCTGCCGCTGCTCGTACCCGCGGTTGATCAGGTTGCCCACCTGGGCCCGCGGCGAGAGGACGATCCGGATCGGCATGCCCAGCATGCGCTCCATGAGCGCGAATGCCGCGGGCTGCAGCGGCTGGGCCGTCGCCACGACCATCGTCTGGCCGTCGGATTCGAGCCCCGCCACCTGGTGCCGCCGCGCCGCCGCGGCGGGAATCCGCTCGTAGAACTTCTCCGCGCTCTCGTGCGGCTTCGGCTCCGGCTCGAACACCAGTCCGCACCGTTCCGCCAGGGCCTGCAATGCGGAGTGCTCCTCCACCCCCAGTGTCGAGAGCAGCAGGTCCCACGGCTCCTCATCCGCCCCCGGAAGGCTGGCGAACCCCGCCATCTTCTCCGATCGCGGGCTGACGGTCTGGAACAGCTCCGCCACGCGCCGCCAGCGCAGTTCCTCCGTCGCGGCGGCCGTCAGCGGATCCCCTCCCGCCGGCCCGGCCCCTGGGGCGGGCGCAGAGGCCCCCATTCCCGACGGGCCGTTGGCCGGGGCGCCGGACGACGCCAATCCGCGGAACAACCGGTTGCGAGGCTTTGGATCACTCATGGCAGGTCAATCATTGGCGCCGGCCAGCGACTTGAACAGGTCCACCGCCGAGCCGCCCGCAGGCTTCTCCGCCGAGGCCGTCGCCTCGGGCCCCAGGAAGAGCTCGATGATCGCCGGCTGAAGCGGCGGCGTCACGTCCTCGACCCCCGCCTCCCGCATCGGTCCGGCGCTCAGCAGCCGCAGGTCCGCGAAGTTGCCGTCGCGAAGAATCCGCGGCGTGATGAACACGAACAGCGTCTGCTTGCTGTTCTCCTTGATGTTCGACTGGAACAACCATCCGAGCCCGGGAATATTGCCCAGGAACGGCACCTGGTTCACCGAATCGTTCTTCGTCTCGAACGTCAGCCCGCCCACGATCACCGTCGAATCCGAAGGAATCGTCACGATGCTCGACACGTTGTCCGAGAGCGTGGCCGGCGGCAGATCCGGGTTCGGCCGCTCGCCGAACGACGATAACTCAACCGAGAACTCCAGCACCAGGAACCCGCCCTCGCTCACCTGCGGCGTGATCTCCAGCTGCGTGCCGGCCGACACCTCGCCGCCCAGCGACGTGGTCGAGGGCGCGCCCGCCACCTGCGACGTCTCCGCGAACGGCTCGTTCCGCGTGCTCGAGATCGACGCCGTTTCGTTGTCGTTCACCAGCAGCCGGGGCCGCGAGAGCACACGCCCGTTGCCCTTCGCTTCGAACGCGTTCACGATCACCGGAATGTAGTTCGACCGCACGATCGCCGCGGTGATGCCCGCCGCGTTCGGCACCATGGTCGTGAACGGGTCCGTCCCGCCGCGGATGCCCAGGTTTGTGAACAGCGGATACTTGTCCGATTCCAGCGCGTAATCGAAGCCGAACTCGAAGTCGTGCGACCGGTTCACCGACACGATGACCACCTCGATGAGCACCTGCGCGCGGCGCCGATCGAGCTTCTCGATGATGCGCGCGAACTCCGACTGCTGCCGCGCCGGCGCCTTGATGATGATCTGGTTGTTCGCCTCGTCGGCGATGATGCCGACGCCCTCCGCCGGGGTCAGCCCGGTCGGCTCTTCGCCCGTGGCCGTCGTCGCGGCGTCCGTCCCGCCGGCGGGCGTCTGCGCCGAACTGCCCGAGATATCGCCCACCGGCGTGATGCGCCGCCGCGCCGCCGATTCCACCGACCGCGGCAGGAACGGCGATTGCGCCACGCCCTGCTGATCGGTCTCCAGCAGCGATGACAGCAGATCCGCCACCGCCGCCGCGTTGGAGTGCCGCAACTTGTAGAACTCCACGATCACCCGCGCCCCGCGCGATTGCTCCGCGAACTCCTCAACCAGCGCCGAGATCTGCAGGTGCTGCTCGGCTGTGCCGAAATAGGTGAACGCCAGCGCATCGCCCGCATCGAGGAAGAACCCGCTGCCCGCCAGCGAACTGCTCCCGGCGCCGCCCGCCGCGGCTGCCGACCGACCGCCGCCCAGGCCGCCCCCCGGCGATGAGATCACCGGCCCCAGACCCTGCTGCTCGCCGTACGCCGCGATCGTCGGCGCCATCGGACCCGCGTTGTACCGCCGGATCACCAGCCGGCTCGGCGTATCCGCCAGTTCGATGTACCGCCGCACCTCAACGGCCTCATTGTCGTCGCCGCGGAAGATCAGCGCGTTGCCCGCGCGATCGATGATCAATCGGTCCGGCAGGTTGCTCAGCGATCCACCCGCGCCGGTCGCGGCGCCGGCGGCCCCTGCCGCCGCCGCGGCTGCCGCCGCGGCGCCCTGGCGACCCCCACGCTGGCCCTGCCCCACGAGCTCCAGAATCCGGTCCCGCGCCTCCACCGCCGCAATGTGCGTCAGATCGAACCTGTGCAGCCGCTGATCGCGCCGCCCGTCCAGGATCAACCGGATGATCTGCTCCAGCGAGCGATTGAGCGACGGCGGCGCGGTCGAAATCACCACGCCCAGTTCATCCACGTACGCCACACGCATGTTCGCCGACGTCGGCAGCATCGACGTCACCGCCGGTTGCAGCGCCGAAGGCCGCACCAGCGGCGTGGGAATCACCTGCGTCGTCGCCAGTTCGCCGTCGCCGTCCATCACGATCGGCAGGTCGCCCGCCGCGCCGATGATGTACCACCCGTTCTGCGGGTCTCTCGTGATCGAAAAGTTGTACGTCTGCAGAATCATCTGCAGCAGATCGAGCAACTGGTCGTCCCGCACCGTCATCGGCGCCCGGAACACCACCGTCTGACCGGCCAGGCCCGCGTTCTGCACCAGGAAGTTGATCCCCAGCCGCTTGCTCACGAAATCCACGAGCACCTGCAGGTCCACGGGCTCAGAGAACTCGCTGAAACTCACCTCGCCCTCGCCCGGAATCTGCGCATCGGCCCGCCCGGGCTGAGCCGCGGCCGGCTGCGCCGACGAGGGCTGGGCCGCGCCCACCGTCGCCGCGGCGAGCAGGGCGCCCGCGCGGAGCAGGGTCGTGCCGCGGGAAGCGATGCGGGAATCCGTTCCGGCCTGCGTGAGAATGGCGCTGATGGTCTTCCGCTTCATGGTGGCAGTTCCTCCGGAAATGCGCGTTCAGAGAGTGAGCCGTCGCCGGACATGCACGCAAATCGAGCGCCGAACGCGAAGAAATCGCGCCGAGAGCCGTGGCGTCCGGGCCCCGGGGGGCGCCGATACGATCGAGGGCATGCTGCGCGTCGTGAGCCTTCTTCCCTCGGCCACTGAGACGCTTTGCCTCGTCGGCGGTTCCGGCCTTCTCGTCGGCCGGTCGCACGAGTGCGATTTCCCGGCCGATATGCAGGATCGGCCGGTGCTCACCGGCCAGATAACCCGTTTCGATTCCAGCGCCGCCGTCGATCGGCGCGTCTCCGCGGCGCTCGGCGAGGGGCGTTCGCTCTACACGCTCGATGAGCAACGGCTGCGCCACCTGCGCCCGGATGTCATCCTCACGCAGGATCTCTGCTCCGTCTGCTCCATCGATGTCGAGTCCGTGCGGCGCATCGCGGCCGATCTTGCGCCTCCGCCGCGCATCATCAGCCTCAACCCCCACTCCATTGAAGACGTGTTCGACGATGCGCTCACGATCGGCCGCGCCGTGGGCCTCGAACGCGCCGCGGCTCACGCAGTTGTTGCGCTCCGCGAGCGCTTTCATTGCGCTTCCGACTTCGTTGCGCCATACGCCGGCGGCCCGAGTGTCGCCCACCTCGAATGGACCGATCCGCTCTTCGTCGCCGGCCACTGGACGCCGCAACTCATCGAGCGCGCCGGCGCCGCCCACCCCCTGAACCCCACGCCCCGCGGAGATGGTGCAGCCGGCGCCCCGCCCTCCCGCCGCGTCACGCCCGAGGAACTCATCGCCGCCCGGCTGGACGCGGTCATCATCTGCCCTTGCGGCCTCGATCTTGGTCGCGCGAAAAATGAAGCCGCGGCTCTCGCCTCGCAGCCCTGGTGGCGCGACCTGCCCGCCGCGCGCGCGGGGCGCATCGCCGTCGTCGATGGAAACCAGATGTTCAGCCGCCCCGGCCCGCGCCTGGTGGACGCCTTCGAGTGGCTCGTCTCCTGGCTGCACGATCGGCCGGCGCTCACGCCGCGCGATTTCCCTTGGACCCTGCTTACACCGCGCTGAGAAGAGGCTCGCTGAGCGAGAGGGGCGCCGGGGTGGGGGGGGGGGACTGGTATCGGGTCCACCCACAACCAACCCACCCACGTAGGAGC
>CAZGVW010000153.1:0-6329 GCA_964529265.1 uncultured Phycisphaeraceae bacterium | reverse complement strand
GTTCTTTTTGGGTAACACCCGGCCGCGTTTTCTCGGCCGGGGGGGGCGGGGCTCCCCGCGCCGCTCTTCTCTGCGTCACCAATTTGAGCGGCTCGGAGAGCCGCTCCCAGAACTCAGTCGTATCCCAGATCGGCCAGATCGTCCTCATCGAGCCCGAAGTGGTGCCCGATCTCGTGCAGAAGCGTGATCCGGATCTCCTCGTACACCTCCTGGTCGGCGAAAGGTTGCTCCCAACCCCCCGCCAGCGACACAATTCCGCGCCGGAACAGGTGAATCTGGTCCGGCAGGTCCAGCGAGTGCTCCACCGACCGCTCCGTCAGCGCCCGCCCGGAGTGCAGCCCGCACAGTTCCTCGGGATCATCGACTTCCAGTTCGCGCATGATCTCGGGCGACGGCTGATCCTCGACGATGAGCGGCGCTTCCTCCAGCAGCCCGTGCAGGTGCGGCGGCAGTGCGCCGAGCGCATCCTCCAGCAGCGCATCGAACCGCGCTCGCTCCGCGTCCGTCACCGCGCCGTCTCCATCGCGCCGGTCAGTTCCGAAATATTCTTCGCGCCCTGCGCGCTCACCCATCGCTCCAATCCGCGGACCACCGCGCCCGGCGATTTCGGATCGATGAACAGCGCCGAGCCCATCTGCACCGCGCTCGCGCCCGCGAGGATGAACTCCGCGGCGTCCTCCCACGTCGTCACGCCCCCCGCCGCGATGATCGGCGCGCCCGCGGCTTTCGCCACCTGCGTGTACACCGCGTGCACGAGGCGCACGATCACCGGGTGCGCGCCGGGGCCGCTGAGGCCGCCGGTGACGTTCGCCAGCCGCGGCCGGCGCGTGCGCACATCGATCGCCATCGCGGGAATCGTGTTGGCGATGGTCAGGGCGTCGGCGCCGGCGTCGAGGGCGGCGCGGGCGAGGTCGGTGATGGAGGCGCCGGGGGCGGAGGTGGTCGCGGGGGGCAGTTTCACGAAAAGGCGCGCTCTTTTCACGGTTTCGCGCACGTTCTTCACTAATTCGGAGAGCGCCGCGGCGGTGTCGCCGAACATCGCGCCGCCGTGCACGTTGGGGCAGGACACGTTGAGTTCAATGGCGGGAATCGCGCCAATCCGGTCAAAAACCCGCGCCACGGCCACATATTCCTCGATGGAGAACCCCGCGATGGAACCGAACACGGTTGTGGGCGCTTTTGCGAGTTTCGGCGCGATTCGGCGTTCAAATTCATCGGCGCCGACGTTGGCGAGGCCGATGGCGTTCAGCATGCCGCGGGGCGTTTCGACGATGCGCCAGGCGGGGTTTCCCTCGCGGGGCGCTGCGGTGATGGATTTTGTCACAACTGCGCCGATTTGCGACAGATCGAGCGCATCGGACATTTCATCGACGTATCCGGCGGTTCCCGCGGCGAGGATGACGGGGTTGCGCAGGGGGATTCCGGCGAGCGTGAGGGCGAGCGCGGAGTTCGCGTTTTTGTGCATGCGGAGTGGAAAAAGGCGCGTCAGCGCTCGGTTTCGTCGCGTTCATCGGCGGGGCGCAGGCCGCGGACGGCGAGGGAGTGCTGAAATTCGACAAACGGGCCGACCAACGCGGGTGTTTCGAACAAACCGGGCGTTTCGCGCTCCGGATTCACATTCGGCGTGGCGGAAAAGACGCCGGAGACGATCCAGCGCGTTCCATCGGGGTTGGCCTGGAGGCGGCCGGCGTCGCGGCCGGAGACGGAGATGGGGAATGGGCGGCCGATCGGCGCCCCGCCCCCGGAAGCAGAATCGAGCACCTGGAGGAGAAACACGGTGTCGCGGCCGAAACCGGGCTGGCTCCAGCGGCCTTCGGAATCGGGGACGACGGTGACGAGCCACTCGACGGCGCGGCGGAGTTCGGTGGACATGCGACGGGTCCAGGGGCGGGCGTCCTGGATGCGCTTTTCGCGCTCTTCGGGGGTGGAAAGCGGCGCATCGCCGAAGTTTTCGACGTATTTCGAGCGCAGTTCGCGGAGCATGGCGTCGGGCGCGGCGAAGGGGTCGTCCGGGAGGTTGGAGAGATCGGGCTCGTTGGAGGGGGCGGGGGTCGGGGTGGTTGGTGGACCGCTGCCGCCGCCGCCCCCGGGGGTGAGGCGGCGCTGGAGCGCTGTGTTCTGCGCCTTCAGGGATTCGACCTGGCGGTTGGATTGGGCGAGTTGGGCCTCGAGTTGGGCGATGCGGTCGCGGAGACGGGCGTTTTCCTGGCGCAGTTCGAGGACGCTTTGATCGCTTTGGGCGCGCGCGGGGGCGCAGAATGTGAGGAGGATGGAGAGGGCGGTGAGGGCGAGGAGCGAGGTGGAGGAAGGCGCCGACCGCGCAAAGCAGCGGTCGGTGGCACAGGTGGTCGGGAATTCGATGGCACGGGGGGTGGAGGATGTGGATGGCATCGCGGGGCACTCCGTGTGTGCGACTACTATACGGCTGAGCGCCGGGCGCGGCGCCGCGCAAGGGGAATCGTCATGCTCGCCGTTCCGCCGCCCCGGCGGCCCAGCACCATCGAGGAACTGATCGGCCCAGCGCTCATGGCGCGGCTGGACAGGGTTGATCTCGCGAGCCGGCGCATCTTCGCGGGGAAACTGCCGGGCGAACGGCGCTCCAAGCGGCGGGGGCAATCGGTCGAGTTCGACGACTATCGGCAGTATTCGCCGGGCGACGACATTCGGCGCATCGACTGGAAGGTGTACGCACGGCTGGATCGAGTGTTCCTGAAGTTGTTCTTGGAGGAGCAGGACCTGGCGCTGCACATGGCGATCGATTGCTCCCTCAGCATGGACGCGGGGACGCCGAACAAACTGATCTTCTGCCAGCGGCTGGCGATGGCGCTGGGGTACATCGGGCTGGTCAAGCAGAACCGTGTCACCGTGACGGCGTTCGGGGGCGAACGGCTGGAGCGGCTGGAGGAGATCCGTGGCAAATCGGCGGCGACGCGGCTGGGGGCGTTCCTGCTGAACAAGGTCAAGCCCGGAACTGCGGGGACGCCGGGGCGCGGGGCGGATTTCACGAGCGCGATGCGCGCGATCTCGCTGACGCGGCGGACGAGCGGAGTGATGGTGGTGATGTCCGACTTTCTGCTGCGCGAGGGGTATGAGGATGGGTTGAAACTCCTCTCGAGCGGTGGAGGCGGGAATGGGGGCGCCGCCGGGGGCGGCGCATCCGCCGCGGCGGGGCTGGATGTGTTCTGCGCGCAGGTGCTGAGTCCGGGGGAGGTTGATCCGCAGTTGGAGCGGATGGGTTCGTTCTCGCTGTTCGAGGGCGCGGAGAAGGCGGGCGCCGGCGGGCGGAAGCGCGCTCGCGCGGGGGATGGATTGCTGGGGGACCTGCGGCTGACGGATGTCGAGACGGGGCATGCCGCGGAAGTGACGGTGACGGCGGGGTTGATCAAGCGGTACAAGGAAAATCTGGAGAAGCACTGCGCGGGGCTTTCGGCGTTCTGCGCTGCGCGGCGGATGACGCACCTGATGCTGCGGAGCGATGCGGACCTGGATGGCTTGCTGCTTCAGGATCTGCGGAAGAGGGGGATGCTGCGGTAGGCGCTGGGGTCGATGGGGTGAGAAGAGAAGGCACAGCGCTTTGAGAGCGCAACGGACCCGGCTCGGAGAGCCGGGCCACCAGGAGCCGGGCCACCAGGATGGGATCAGTAGCCGCATTTCTTCATCCAATCGATGGTGGGCGCGAGGTTGACGGTTTGCGCGATGGCGGCGATTTCGGGGATCTTCTTGACGCAATCGAGGGGGATGTCCTGGGGGAGCCAGGGATCGAGGCGGTGGAAGCGATCGCCCAGGAGTTGGCGGCACTGAAACTCGGCGACGCCCATGACGCCTTCGATCATGATGCGGATGAGTTGCTTGCCCCAGCCGGCATAGCCCCAATCGTGCGACTTGCCCTTGATGTAGGCGGGGTTGCGGCCGGTTCCGATGGAGAGGACGTGGATGTCTTCGAGGCGCTGCTTGCCGGCGCGGGGATCGATGGCCTGGGCGACGGCGGCGAGTGAGGGGTTGTTGGCGACGACGCCGCCATCGATGTGGCCGTCGTAGGAGGGGAAGTACGTGGGGGCGGCGCTGGTGCGCAGGGCGACATCGACGACGGATTCGGCGCCATCGGAATCTGAACCGGGGAAGTTGTGGAAGAACTTGGGCTTCCAGTGGCGGATTTCGCCGGGCTCGGGGGCGCGATCGAGATTATCGAGATCGAAGGCGGGGACGAGGACGCGGCGGTTGAGGTCTTTCAGCGTGGCTTTATCGAAGACGCGCGTGAGTTCCTTCTTGAGGTTCCTGTTGTCGTAATCGGCGCCGGTGAGGCCGCCGAGATCGCGGAGATCATCGAGCCAGGTGTCATCGAAGATGGAGGGGCCTTTATCGCGGTAGAGGGCGATGATGGTGTCAACCGGGACGCCGGAGGCGATGGAGAGGGCGATGATGCCGCCGGTGGATGTGCCGGCGAAGAGATCGACGTGGTCGAGCGCGGCGGGGCGCTCCTGGATGAGTCGGCGGAGAAGGACGCCGGTGAGCAGGCCGAGGATTCCGCCGCCGTCGAAGGCGATGATGCGATAGGCAGCCATGTGTGAGCCTCCCGGGAGAGCCTGTGCGCCGACGAGGCGCGCAGGGCCACCCTTTGTACGCGACGGATTTGCCGCGCCAAGAGGGAAGAGGCGATGTTGCCTGAAATGCGCGCACAAAGGGCGTCACTACGAAAAATGCGCGCACAAAAGGCGTCACTGCGTGACCCGCATGTGGGGGATGGGGTGAGGGGAGGGGTGCAGGAGCAGGCTGAAGCGGGCCGCCACGGGTTCCGCTGCACCCCTGTGGGTGGTGCGCATGGCGCGCGTCGGCACTGGTGGGCAAGCCACCAGTGGCGCCCAACTGAGATGGTCGAAGCGGCGCGCAACACTATTCAGGCGTGTGCGCGATATGCTGCGCTATGAGCATTACGCCGCTGCATGGGCGCATTTTGGAGTCTTTTGGGCGTCAGCGACTGCTTGTGACGCTGGGGGCGCGGCTGGTGCGGGTGGATGATGGTGAAGTGGAGATTGAGTTGCCGTGGGCTGAGGCGATTCAGCAGCAGCACGGGTTCGCGCATGCGGGGGCGATTGCGACGATTGCGGATTCGGCGTGCGGCTATGCGTGCCTGACGCGGATGCCGGAGGGGTCGGCGGTGTTGAGCGTTGAGTTCAAGATCAACCTGCTGGCGCCGGCGGTGGGCGAGCGGTTCGTGGCGCGGGGGCGCGTGGTGCGTGTGGGGCGCACGGTGGGCGTGGCGACGGCGGAGGTTACGGCGCACGGCGCGGGGGCGGAGGCGTGCGTGGCGATCATGCAGGCGACGATGATGCGGGTGGCGCCGCGGGGTGGGGTGGAGGGGTGAGTGGGGCGGGAGATCGACAGTCGGACGTCGTGGTGCAGCGGCTCAAAGCAGCCTCTGCACCACGGCACCCGCAGAGTCGGACCTGGGACAGCGGATTGATCGCGAAACGGACGCTGTTGTTGCATTCGGCACGGGCGAAACCGAGGCGGTCTCTCTCGTGGCGCTCCCGACATATCTGATCGGTCGGTCGGCGGCCGGCTGTATGGATCGGCCATGTGGTTCGGCATGGATCGGCGAAGCGCCGTTCCATGCCACACAGGGAGCAGCACACTGCGATCGTTCAGGCCGGCGCTTTTTCCCGCAGCCGTGCGAGCAGGTCGTCGTCGATGCCGAGGTATTCGCGCATGTGGCGGTCGTAGACTTCCTGATCCTGTTCGCGGGAGAAATCGAGGCGGAGTTCGTTGATGACTTTGGTGCCCTGACCGATCCAGGCGCGCCAGGTTTCGGCGGAGATGTTTTCGTGGATCCAGGCGCCGACGGGGCCTTTGAATGGGGGCGAATCGAGGCGGGTTCCGGGTTTGCCGGTGCGTCTGCAGACGAAATCGCCGGTGGCGCGCTGTCTGTGCTCGGTGTGCGCGACTTCGGGGACGGGGAGGCCGAGTTTCGTGAGCATCTCGGCCATGGCTTTCTGGGGGAGGCGATCGCCGCGGGTGGCGGCGTGGGTGTAGCCGGTGGTGAGAACGTCGCCGGCTTGTTTCTCATCGCCCGCGGCGAGGAGTGATTCGCCGGCGAGTTGCCAGGCCTTGCTCATGGCGGGGTTGACTTCGACGCACTTGAGGTATGCGTTTGCGGCGTCGGCGTGGCGGCCGGCTTCGGCGTAGACGCGGCCGAGGGAGAAGTGGGCCATGTCGTTGTCGGGATCGGCCTGGGCCATGTTCTCGAACTGGGCGATGCGTTGGGCGGTGTCCATGAGGGGGCGGGGTTCCTGAAGGAGGATGGGAGTGGTGAAGGCAAGAGGGGAGGGGAA
>CAZGVW010000152.1:0-14088 GCA_964529265.1 uncultured Phycisphaeraceae bacterium | reverse complement strand
GCAGGGCGATCCTCAACGGCGAGCACGGCCGAGCGCCCTGGCGGATACGCCTGGCGCAACGGCTGTCGCGGATCGATTGCGATAGTGCCGCCGCTGCGATGTCGCTCATGTGCGTCGCCCGTCGACGTTCCGATGCTGAGAACTAGCGTCTAACTCGCTTTGGCTTCCCCCCTCACCCCTCATCCAACAACCCCAGCGACTCAAACTCCGCTCCCGCAAGCATTTCCAGGCTCGCGCCGCCGCCGGTCGAAACGTGCGACACGCGGCCGGCCACGCCAAACTTCTCCGCCGCGGCGGCCGAATCGCCGCCGCCGACGATCGATACGGCGCCATTCCGCTCCGTCGCCTCCGCGATGGCCTCCGCCACCTGCTGCGTGCCGATGCGGAAGGGCATCCACTCGAACACGCCCATGGGGCCGTTCCACACGATGGTTTTCGCGCGCGAAATCACGCGCGTGAAATCGTTCTGCGTCTCCGGCCCGATGTCGAGGCCCATGTAGCCCGCCGGGATCTCGCCCTGGAACATCTCGATATCGCCGGAGCGCTCCGCGAACTCAGTCGAGGCCACGTGGTCGATCGGCAGGTGCAGATCGCACTTGGCCTTCGCCGCGGCTTCCAGCATCCGCTTGGCGTCCTTCAGGCGGTCTTCCTCCACGCGGCTCTTGCCCACCGTCTTGCCCATCGCCTTGAGGAACGTGTACGCCATCGCGCCGCCGATGAGGATGGCGGACGTGCGCGGGATCAGCCGCTCCACCACGCCGATCTTGTCCGAAACTTTCGCGCCGCCCAGCACCGCGACATAGGGCTTCGCGGGGCTCGCGAGCATTTCGGAGAGGTACTTGATTTCCTTGCGCAGCAGCAGCCCGCACACCCGCGGCTTGCCCTCCATGGCCTTCGGCACGGCGACCATCGACGCATCCGGCCGGTGGCACGTGCCGAAGGCATCGTTGCAGTAGATCTCGCCATCCGCCGCGACTTTGCGCGCGAAGTCCGGGTCGCCCTTCTTCTCGCCCTTGTGGAAGCGCAGGTTTTCGAGCAGCAGGGCCTGCCCGTCGGCGAGGCCCTTGACCGCCGCGGCGGATTTTTCGTCGATGCAGTCCTGCGAGGGGAAGGCGACATCGTGCCCGAGCAGTTCGGACAGCCGCTTCGCGCACGGCGCGAGCGAAAACTCCGCCTCGTAGCCCTTGCCCTCCGGCCTGCCGAGGTGGGAGCACAGGATGAGCCGCCCGCCGCGCTCCGTGACGCTCTTGATGCTCGGCAGGGCCTCGCGGATGCGGCGATCGTCGGTGATCTTGCCGCCCTCGATGGGCACGTTGAAATCGACGCGCATGAGGACGCGCTTGCCCTTCACGTTCACCTGGTCGATCGTCTTCTTCGGCACGGATGGGCTCCTCCGGCGGTCGCGCCGGCTGCGGCGGCGCGGGGGGGGGGTGGGGGTCGGGAGTTTGGGGGAGGGATGGTACCGCGCGCGGGGGCGCGTTGCCGGGGTTCCCACGGGGTGTAGGCGCACGGCCCGTGCGCACTAGTCCGCCGACTTCTCGAACGCGAAGACCCGCTCCCAATCCTCCTTCATGTCCACGACGATCCACCCGCGCTGAGGCGCCTGGTCGAGCGCCTTCTCGAGCCGCCCGATGTGCGAGCCGCGGTCGTACGCCCATTCGCGCGATGCATCCGTGTGGTGGATGATCACGCCGAGGCGCGGGCCTTCCGTCATCGTCGTCCACTGGAGCATCTCGAGGTCGCCGTCGGAGTTGCCGAAGGCGATGACCGGCCGCCGGCCGATGTGCAGGTTGATGTTCACCGGCTTGCCGGGTCCGTCGTCGATGCTGCCGATCTCGCGCAGCTTGAGGAGCGCCGGCTCGGGCGCGCCGCCCGCGGCAGGCCGCATCTCGAACTTCGTCTTCCCGCTGGAGCCGATCACCTGCTCCGGCGGAATGCCGTACGCCGCCTCCGCCCACCGGCGCATGAACTCGATTCCGCCGCCGGAGACGATGTACGTCGTGAAGCCGTGGGCGCGCAGGTAGTCGAGCATCTCCACCATCGGCGCATACACGCACTCCGTGTACAGCCGGTCGAAGCGCGGGTGCTTCGCCGTCGCCGTCCAGTCCTGCACGATGTGCCGGAACTCCTCCGTCGTCATGCCCGCGTGCGTCGCGGCCAGAATCTCCATCACCGTTTTCTCGCCACCGGCCAGCGCCGCGTTGACGTCGCCCGCGAGAATGGACTTGAACGGCTCCGTCGTCCGCCACTCCGGATGCCGCGGCGCCAGGGCCTTCACGCGATCGATCGCGAACGCCAGTTGGAAGTACATCGGCTGCTCGGCCCACAGCGTGCCGTCGTTATCGAAGACGGCGATGCGCTCCTCCGGCGCGATGTAGCCGCCCGAGCCCTTGTGCGTCGCCGCCTCCACGAACTCCACGATGGCGCGGCGCGAGGCCGTGTCATTCCACGAATCCAGCCTCGCGCGGCAGCAATGCCCCGCGCACCCGCCCATGAACGGCAACAGCAGCGCCGCCGCCGCCGCGATCGCGCGGAGGCGGCCAATCCTGAATCCCATGATCGTCGTCTCCTGTTCGTTTCAGGGGGGGCGGGGGCGGCCTCACCTGCCCGACGCCGCGTCCTCGATCATCTTCTGCACCTTCTCCAGGTTGAACGATCCCGGCGTCTGGCTCGGCGGGTAGTCCGTCATCGTCTGCAGGAACTTCGCCGCGACCTGCTGCATCGGCACGCACACGAACGCCCGGTCCAGGAACCAGTCGTTGTACGTGGTCGCGTTGTGCTGGGCCTTCTCGAACGGGTCGCGCCGCAGGTTGAAGAGCAGCGGCACGCGCAACTCCGTGAACGGCTCGCGCCACACCTCGAACGCCTGCCCGCGGTTCTCCAGGAACACCGCCTTCCAGTCGCCCAGCCGCAGCGCCACCACCTGCCCGTCATCATTCACATACATGAACTCCCGCCGCGGCGAGCGATCCACGCTCCCGCTCAGGTAGTCCAGCATGGTGTAGCCGTCGATCCAGTTGCGGTAGCGCCGGCCGTTCAGCTCCACGCCGCTCCGCAGCCGCTCCGTGATGTCCGTCGCCCCGGCCGCCGCGGCAAACGTCGGCAGCCAGTCCTCGTGCGCGACGATCCCGTTCAGCGTCACGCCCTCCTGGAACCGCCCCGGCCACCGCACGAACGCCGGCACGCGGTACGCCCCCTCCCAGTTCGAGTTCTTCTCGCTCCGGAACGGCGTCGTCCCCGCATCCGGCCACGTGTTGTAGTGCGGCCCGTTGTCCGTCGAGTAGAGCACGATCGTGCTGCCCGCGATGCCCAGTTCATCCAGCAGATCGAGCAGTTGCCCGACGTGCCGGTCGTGCTCCACCATGCCGTCGTGGTATTCATCGCCGCTCGGGCCGCTGATGCCCGTGTGCTCCGCCTTCACGTGTGTGCGGAAGTGCATCCGAGTGCCGTTCCACCAGCAGAAGAAGGGCTCGCCCGCCTCGTGCCGGCGCTTGATGAACTCCCTCGCCGCGGCCACGGTCTCGTCGTCGATCGTCTCCATCCGCTTCTTCGTGAGCGGACCCGTGTCCTCGATCGTCTGCCCGCCGCGGCCGTCGGCCTTGCACCGCAGCACGCCGCGCGGGCCGTACTGCTCCTTGAACGTCTTGCCGTTCGGCAGCCGCATGTCCGCGGGATAATCGCGGTTCTCCGGCTCCTCCTCCGCGTTCAGGTGGTAGAGGTTTCCGAGGAACTCATCGAACCCGTGCATCGTCGGCAGGTGCTCGTCGCGATCGCCCTGGTGGTTTTTGCCGAACTGACCCGTGGCGTAGCCCTGGCTCTTGAGCACCGTCGCCATGGTCACGTCCGTCTTCTGCCAGCCCTCCTTCGCGCCCGGCAGGCCGACTTTCGTCATGCCCGTGCGCACCGGCACGTTCCCGCCGATGAACGCCGCGCGTCCCGCCGTGCACGATTGCTGCCCGTAGTAATCCGTGAACGCCACGCCCTCCCGCGCAATCCGGTCGATGTTGGGCGTCTTGTACCCCATCATCCCGCGGTTGTTGTGGCTGATGTTCCACGTCCCGATGTCGTCGCCCCAGATCACGAGGATGTTGGGCTTCGCCGCCTGCCCGCTCCTCTGCGCGACCGCCGGCGCCGCGGCCAAGGCCGCGAGCAGGGCGATGCACACCGAGAGGACCAGAGTCTTGAAGCGCATGATGCTCATGTCAGTTCTCCTTCTTCTCTTGTCTCCGCATCGTCTCGGTCAATACGCACCTGAATCCCAGGTGCTGCAAGCCTGTGTCCGTCGGGCACGCCATCCGCGCGCTCGGCCTGTAACTCGCGCAGTACGCATCGTTGCACAGAAACGACCCGCCCCGATGCACGCGGCTTTCCGGCGACAGCGGATTCCGCGGGTCGAAACTCTTCTCCGGCCCCGCCGGGTTCACCGCCACGCCCTCCGGCCCCATCTCCTCCACGCGCAGCGCATACGCATCCGGCCGGTATAGGTCGCTGCACCACTCCCACACGTTGCCCGCCATGTCGTACAGCCCGTACCCGTTCGCCGGGAACGAGTTCACCGGCGCTGCGCGCAGAAAGCCATCTTCCTTCGTGTTCACGCTCGGGAACGATCCCTGCCACGTGTTGGCGCGAGCCCCATCAATCGGCTCATCGCCCCAGCAGTTCACCTTCCCCTCGAGCCCGCCCCGGGCCGCGAACTCCCACTCCGCCTCCGTCGGCAGCCGCTTCCCCGCCCACGCGCAGTACGCCACCGCATCCTCATACGCAATATGCACCACCGGAAACCGCTCGCGCCCTTCGATCGAACTCTCCGGCCCCTCCGGATGCCGCCAGTTCGCCCCCGAAACCCACGACCACCACGCAAAGATGTCGCCGAGGTCCACAGCATGATCAGGCGGAGTGAATACGAGCGAACCCGGCGCCAGCATCTCGTCCGGCGGCTTCGGCGTCCCCGGCTCGACCTGCTTCTTCAGTTCCTCCCAGTCCACCGGCCGCTCGGCCACCGTCACGTACCCGGTCGCATCCACGAACTCTGCGAACTGCGCGTTCGTCACCTCCGTCACGTCCATCCAGAATCCATCCACGCGCACGCGATGCTTCGGCCGCTCATCCGCTCGCGACAGCGGATCGTCCCCCCCCATCGTGAACTCGCCGCCGGGAATCCACACCATGCCGGGCGGCGCAACACGTTCATGTTGCAGAGACGTGGGCGCTGTGTGCCGGGCTTCCGCCGGCCCCGCGCGCACCACAGCGCCCTCCCCGGAGAGGCGCCCATCCGTGTTCGCCGTCAGCGCGAGAGCGACCGGCAGAGTCAGGGCCATGGCCGCAGCGCGAACCGACATTCCCACCATTGAACCGCGCAACGCCGCCTGCCGCAACCAGCCGGCGCGCTCCTATCCCGATGCAGTCAAAGACCTTACGATTTCGCAACGCGATGGGCGCCATGCCCACGCGGAGACACAACCGTTGCCCATGTCCTCCGCATTCCCCGTCATCATCGGCCCCACCGCCGGCGGAAAATCCGAACTCGCCGTCGAGGTCGCGCTGCGCCTGAGTGGCGAAGTCATCTCCGCCGACGCCTTCCAGGTCTACCGCGGCATGGATATCGGCACGGGCAAAATCCCCCCCGGCGATCGCCGCGGCGTGCCGCACCACCTCATCGATATCCGCGATCCCACCGAGCCCTTCACCGTCGATGACTGGCTGCGCCTCGCCGAAAACGCAATCGCCGAAATCCGCGCCCGCTCGCGCACACCCGTCGTCGTCGGCGGCACGCACCTCTACATCAAGGCGCTGCTCGAAGGACTCTTCGAAGGCCCTGCGCCCGATCCGGGGCTCCGCGCCCGCCTCCAGGCCATGAGCCCCGACTCCCGTCGCGCCGACCTCCAGCGCTTCGACCCCGAAGCCGCGGCCAGAATCCACCCCAACGACGAGCGCCGCACCATCCGCGCCCTCGAAGTCTTCCACGCCACCGGCGCGCCCATCAGCCGACTCCAGAGCCAGTGGGATCAGGGCACGCGCCGCGCCGATGCGCTCGTCTTCGGCCTCGAATGGTCCACCGAGGCCATCAACCGCCGCATCAACGCGCGCGTCGCGCACATGGCGAAGCACGGGCTGGTCGAGGAAGCCAGCGCGCTCTGGGAATCCGCCCGCCTCGGCCCCCAGGCGCGGGAGGCGCTGGGCTACAAGCAACTGATCCGCCATTTCGAGGGCGAATGCACGCTCGAGGAAGCGCTGGAGCAGACCAAGATCGAAACCCGCCGATTCGCCAAGAGCCAGCGGACCTGGCTCCGCCGCCTCCTCGCGCCGCCGCCACCCCCAAAATCCGCGGAGAGCCGGGACACGTCAGCCGGCCCCTCCGCCCGGGACGAACACCCCGGGAGACCGGTGACCCTGGACGCCGAGCGCCTGACCGCCGCGGAATGTGCGCAAACCATTGTAGAGACAGTGCTTACAGCCTGACATCGGCTTCCCGGCGCTTGGAAACCGTCCGCGAATCCACTACAGGCGGCGGCTCGGGCGCGCCGAAAGTGTGAACGCCCCACGCCGCGGGGCGTCGGCTTGACATTCCGGGAGCGGCTCCCTTTCCTCCCCCGCGGCCGACCGACCGCCGGCGACCCGGCGTCCGGGACGGGCTTCAGCGAGGTCTCATTCGACTTATGGCGCGGAAGACAGCCACACGAGCAGCCGGCAAACCAGCCGGACGATCCCCCTCCAAGGGCCGCACCGCGGCGGCGAAGGGCCGGTCCAAGGCCCGCACTACCGGCGCCGGAGGTGGGGGCGGCGGGACGCCGCGCTCGGCCGAGGGCAAGCAGCTGGTGATCGTGGAGTCGCCGGCCAAGGCGCGAACAATTAATAAGTATCTGGGCCCCGGCTACGTGGTGCAGGCCTCGGTCGGCCACGTGCGGGACCTGCCCAGCAAGGCCCCCAAGGGCGATAAGAGCCCGGTTCCGGGTGTCGATCTCGACCACGACTTCGCCCCCACCTACGAGGTGCTGCCGGGCAAGACCAAGGTCGTCACCGACCTCAAGCGCATCGCCAGGCAGGCGGCGGACGTGTGGTTCGCGACCGACCTTGACCGCGAGGGCGAGGCGATCGCGTGGCACATCGCGAACATTCTCGGCATCGATCCGTCTCAGGCCAAGCGCGTGGTGTTCAACGCGATCACGAAGACGGAGATCCAGAAGGCCTTCGCGCACCCGCACCCGATCGACGAGGCGAAGGTGAACGCGCAGCAGGCGCGGCGCGTGCTCGATCGCATCGTGGGCTACCAGGTGTCGCCGCTTCTGTGGAAGAAGGTCGGGCGCGGGCTGAGCGCCGGGCGAGTGCAGTCGGTGGCGGTGCGGCTGATCGTGGAGCGCGAGCGCGAGATCCGCGCATTCATCCCGGATGAATCGTGGAAGATGAGCGGTTGCTTTGCGCTGGAGCCTTCGCTCGCGCAGCGACTGCTCGGCGAGTGGGCCGCGTTCAACCGGACGAAGGACGAAAAGGGCAACGAGCCGACGATCAAGGCCCAGAACGCGTGGCTCGCGGGCCACGGCGCGCTGCGGGCCGAACTGGTTGAAGTCGGCGGCGAGAAGTTCGAGATCACGGCGCCCGGCGCGGCTGATTCGAAGCCGAGGGATCTGACGACAGACGTCGCGGAGATCGCGCGGCTCGCCGGCCTGACGAAGATCGAAACCACGGTGACGGAGGACGAGAAGGGCAAGGGCCCGGCGCGGTTCGTGCGCACGGTGACGGGCGTGGCGGACGTGAAGACGCCGTACCGCATCACGTCGATCGAGACGAAGCGCACGCAGTCGCGCCCCTCGGCGCCTTTCATCACGTCCACGCTCCAGCAGACCGCCGCGACGCGCCTGGGCTTCGGCGCGCAGCGCACGATGCGGGCCGCGCAGCAGCTCTATGAAGGCATCGAGATTCCGGGCGAGGGCGCGGTCGGCCTCATCACCTACATGCGAACGGATTCGACGCACCTGACGGGCGAGGCCATCGACATGGCGCGCTCGTACATCCAGCGCACGTTCGGCGACAAGTACCTGCCCGAGAAGCCCAACTTCTACTCCTCGAGCAACAAGGCGGCGCAGGAGGCGCACGAGGCGATCCGCCCGACCTCGAGCGAGTATTCGCCGCAGCGCGTGAAGAGCGCGCTCACGCCCGACCAGTTCCGCCTGTATTCGCTCGTCTGGGAGCGCTTCCTCGCGTGCCAGATGACGCCCGCGCAGTGGGATTCCACCGCCGTGACCATCACCGGCGGCACCGATCCGAAGCGCCTGTGCGCGTTCCGCGCCACCGGGCGCGTGCTCGTGTTCGACGGCTTCATGCGCGTCGCCGGCGTGCCGACCGCGTCCGATGAGCAGACGCTGCCGTCGCTCAAGGAGCAGCAGGCGCTCGCGCCCTTCGCGATCGAGCCGGAGCAGAAGTTCAGTTCGCCCCCGCCGCGGTATTCCGAAGCGTCGCTCATCAAGACGCTGGAGGCCGAGGGCATCGGCCGCCCCTCCACCTACGCCTCGATCATCCAGGTGATCCAGGACCGCAAGTACGTGGAGCAGATCGACCGGCGGTTCTACTCCACCGATCTCGGCGAGGTCGTGACGGACAAACTCATCGAAGGCTTCCCGCGCATCATGGAGGTCGGCTACACGCGCGACCTCGAGCGCCGGCTGGACCTCATCGAGGAGGAGCACGCCGACTGGGTGCGCGTGCTGCACGCGTTCTACAAGCCCTTCAGCGAGGCGCTGGAGCGCGCCCACGAGGAGATGACGCACGCCAAGGCCGAGACGCAGCCCGCGCCGAAGGAATACCGGTGCGAGAAGTGCGGCGCGGACCTGGCGTACCGCTTCGGCAAGAACGGGCGCTTCCTCTCCTGCACGCGGTACCCGAAGTGCGACTACGCGTGCCCGGTGGATCGCGAAGGCAAGCCCCGCCCGATCGAAACCGTGAACGTGGCGTGCCCGAAGTGCGGACGGGCGATGATCAAGCGCACCGGTCGCTTCGGCGTGTTCTTCGGCTGCTCTGGATACCCGGAGTGCGACGGCATCCTGAAGGCGGACAAGAAGGGCAACGTCCTGGCGCCCTCGACGCCGCCGGTCGAGACGGACCTGCCGTGCCCGAAGTGCGAGAGCGCGCTCATGCTGCGCAACGGCGCGCGGGGGCCGTGGCTGAGTTGCTCCAAATACCCGAAATGCCGCGGGCGCGGGAAGTGGACGGAACTGCCCGAAGACGTGCGCGCGAAGTGGGAAAAAACGCTCGCGGAGCACGAAAAACAGCACCCGACGCCGATCATTCGCGATCTGGAGGGCAAGGCCCTGACGGACGCGAAGGGCAAGCCGATCGAGCGCGAGGAAGACGCCGCGGCCGCGGAGCGGCCGTACGTCGCCGAGGTTGATGCGGGTCACGCGGCGGCCTGAGTGCGCGCGGGGGGTCATGGCGCCTTCTCCGCGAGGAAGGCGGTGTAGCCGGGTGGGAACGGGGAATTGGCGTAAGAATCGAGTTTTTGCACGGTGAAACCGGCTTTTTGGAGCAATTCGCCCATTTCGGCCGGGTCGTGGAGGCGGAGGCGGTGGACTTCGTCGGTGCGGCGCCAGGCGCCGTTGTGGGCGCGAAAGAGCGTGATTGTGCGCGTGAGTTCGCGTTTTTCGGCGCTTTCGCGTGATTCGGAAATGACGGCCCAGTCGTCGCGCACGATGTGGCGGGTTGCGCCGCCGCGGCCGGGGGTGGCGATGTCGAAGAGGAAGACGCCGCGGGGGGCGAGGGCGCGGTGAATTCGCGAGAAGAGCGCTGAAATCGTGGAATGTGCGCCGGATTTCGCGTCGGCGAGGTAGTTGAGGCATTCGCCGATGGCGGTGACGGCGGCGCAGGGCGGGATTTCGACGTCGTGGAGGGATGCGCGCACGAATTTCGCGCTTTTGGCGCGTGTGCGCGCGATTTCGAGCATGTTCTCGGAGATATCGACGCCGAGGACGTCGTAGCCGGCGTCGAGGAGGAGCGCGGCGAGGACGCCGCTGCCGCAGCCGAGGTCGATGACGAGGCGGTTTTCGGTGGTGCGGGCGCGGAGGATGGGGAGGAGCGTGGCGGCGGCGGCGCGGACGAAATCGGTGTGGGCGACGTCGTGGATGTCGGCGAGGTCGGCGGAGTAGAAGTCGGACATGCGCACCCCCGGGAGTGAGCGGTTCCGATGGAGAGCATGGACAAGCCCAGGGCGGCTTGTCCATGCCACACTTGTTCCCCAATTCGCGCCTGGTCGTGGTGCTGGCGAAGCGCCTGCACCACGGCGCCCCAACACCCCAGTGGTCGTGGTTGAGTCTCAAAGCAGACTCAACCACGGCACCCGGGGCACAACGACGCTTCGAGCGTGGTGCTATTCGACGGCGAGGCGGTCGAGGATGAATGCCTGGCGGATGGCTTCTTCACGGAGTCGGTTGTATCTGCCGGATGCGCCGCCGTGGCCGGCCTCCATGTTGGTGCGGAGGAGGAGGAGGTTGTCATCGGTCTTCATGTCGCGGAGTTTCGCGGTCCACTTCGCGGGCTCCCAGTAGGCGACGCGTGGGTCGTTCAGGGAGGTCATGACGAGCATGTGGGGATAGCCGCGCTGCGCGACGTTGTCGTATGGCGAATAGGCGCGGATGCGGCGGAAATCGTCGGGTGTTCGGGGATCCCCCCACTGCTCCCACTCGGTGACGGTGAGGGGGATCGCGGGATCGAGCATGGTGTTGACGACATCGACGAAGGGCACGACGGCGACGACGGCTTCGAAGAGATCGGGGCGCATGTTGGCAACGGCGCCCATGAGGAGTCCGCCGGCGCTGCCGCCCATGACGGCGAGGCGATCGGGATTGGTGTACTTGCGGTCGATGAGATACTCCGCGCAATCGATGAAATCGGTGAAGGTGTTCATCTTGTGCGCGAGTCGGCCGTCTTCATACCAGCGGCGGCCGAGTTCGGAGCCGCCTCGGATGTGGGCAACGGCGTAGATCACGCCGCGGTCGAGGAGGGTGAGGTTGTCGGCGTCGAAATAGGGCTCCATGCTGGCGCCGTAGGAGCCGTAGCCATAGAGGACGCAGGGGTTCGCGCCGTTGCGCTTGAGGCCCTTGCGGTAGACCATGGAGATGGGGATGCGCCTGCCGTCGCGGGCGGGGGCTTCCAGCCGCTCGACGGTGTAGAGGGAGCGATCGTAGTTGGGGACGGGCTGCTCGCGGATGAGGGTGCGCTGCTTCGTGTTCATGTCGTAATCGAAGACGCTGGGGGGCGTGATGAAGGACATGTAGTTGAAGCGGAGAAGCGGGGTATCGAAGGTTTCGTTCTGCATGGGGAAGACGGCGTAGGCGCGCTCGGGGAACGACACTTCGTGCTCGGCGTTGTCGCTGAAGCGGCGGACGCGGAGGGACTGGAGGCCGTCGCGGCGCTGGGTGAGGACGAGGTGGTCGGCGAAGCAGTTGACGCCGGTGAGGTAGACGCTTTCGCTCTCGGGGATGAGGGTTTCGACGCCGCTCGAGCCGGACGCGGCGACGGGCGTGCGCACGAGTTTGAAGTTGGTGGCGCCGCCTTCGTTGGTGACGATGTAGAACCACTCGCCGTGGTGATCGGCGTCGTACTCGACCTTGTCCTGGCGCGGGATGATGGGCTGGAAGCGGCCCTGGGGCGCGTGCGCGCTGAGGAAGAGGATCTCGGTGGTGGACATGCTGCCGGACTGGATGAGGATGTAGTCGCGGCTGCGTGTGGGGCCGACGTTGACGAAGAAGCGCTCATCGGGCTCGTGGAAGACCATGACGTCGTTCGAGGGCGGATCGCCGAGGGTGTGGCGCCAGACCTTGTCCGGGCGCATGGCGTGATCGAGCGTGACATAGAAGAAGGTGCGGTTATCGGCGGCCCAGGCGCAGGAATAGGTGGTGTTGGGGATTTCCTCCGGCCAGTGGCGCTTCGTGACGAGGTCGCGGAAGCGCGTGACGTACTTCTCGCCGCCGGTGTGGTCTTCGGACCAGGCGAGGATGCGGCCATCGTTGCTCATCTCGACGTTGGCGGCGGCGGTGTACTCGTGGCCTTCGGCGAGGGCGTTGACATCGAGGATGATCTCCTCCGGCGCATCGAGCGAGCCGCGTTTGCGGCAGTAGATGGGATAGGCCTTGCCTTCCTCGGTGCGTGTGTAGCGGAAGAAGCCGCCTTCGCGAAAGGGCGGCTGCATATCGGTTTCCTTGATGTGGGAGAGCATTTCGTCGTAGAGGCGCTGCTGGAGGCGCTCGGTGTGGGCCATGGCGCGCGTGAAGTAGGCGTTTTCGGCTTCGAGGTAGGCGGCGACGGCGGGGTCCTCGCGGTGGCGGAGCCAGGCGTAGTTGTCGGTGCGGGATTCGCCGTGGAGGGTGGTGGTGACGGGGCGTTTTTCAGCGTCGGGCGGCGGGGGGAGCGTGGAGGCGGTGGCGTGTGTGCGCGGATGCGCAACGGTGGTTGTGGAGGTGTGAGAATCGGCGGGTTTTTTGGTCCAGCCGCCATCGATGGGTTTGCCGGGGGGAGAGCACGCGGCGGCGAGGGAGAGTGTGAGGGCGAGGGAAGCGAGGGAGAGGGTGGCGAGGAGCCGAGTGTGTGTGCTCATGGGCTTGTTGGGCGGCGAGAGGTGGAGCGGCATGACCGTGTTCTCCTATGTGCGTGTGCGGGCGCCGGCCCCGGGAAGGGCGTGAATCGGGCCTTGTGGAGCATCTTCCCATCGGGGCCGGGGTGTGCAAGAGGGATTCCGTGTTGTTACCGGGAATGGGCGCACAAAGGGCGTCACTGTGGGAAGATTTGCGCACAAAGTGGGTAGATGCGCGGGGGAGACGGCGGGCGGTGGACGGTAGTCGGTAGACGGTAGACGGGGGTTCGGAAGGGAGGCATGGGTGCTTTGCGCGGCGATGGCGGCGCGGGCGGCGATGCAGAGGGAACCTGCTGGTTCGCTCCGCACGTTCCTCCGGCGGAGGGCGCATGGCGTGATTGGTTTGGTTGTGTTGTCGGGGCGCGGGGCCGCTGAACCGCGAATGCCGTCGGTCGCAGACATCTGGTTGTGCGCAGTGCTTTTCACTGGTGGGCAAGCCACCAGTGGCACCCTTTGGACTGGTGGGCAAGCCACCAGTGGCGCCCCTTTGGACTGGTGGGCAAGCCACCAGTGGCGCCCCTTTGGACTGGTGGGCAAGCCACCAGTGGCGCCCTTTTGGGGGGACGCCGACCGCTCAGGGGCGGGTCGGTGGCGTGAGGTGGCGTGAACCGGACGGAGTCGGCGAATCTGCGCGTACTCGTGGTGCAGCCCAGGCGGCTGCACCACGGCGCCCCCTTTTACTGACGTGGTGCTTGGGGCGGGGACGCCCCGGCTCGCGGGGGTCTTTTCGGGGGGTGGGCGCGGGGTGGGGTTGGCGTTTAGAGTGAGCGTTGTGTGGGGGTGTGCGCGGTCCGTTGCTGATGCGGCGGCGCGCGTGTGTGGATTGAGTCCGGAAGACAAACCCTCAGGCCAAGGAGAGACAGACGTGACGACTGGAACACAGACGGGTCGTGAGACGAAGCAGGCGGGGTCGGGGTCCGGGGCGGGGGCGGGGGCTTCGACGGTGGTGCAGCCGTATCTGTTCTTCGGGGGGCGGTGCGAGGAGGCGGTGGAGTTCTACAGGACGGGGCTGGGCGCGGAGGTGGAGATGATGATGCGGTTCAAGGACAGCCCTGAGCCGGCGCAGCCGGGAATGGTTCCGCCGGGGTTCGAGAACAAGATCATGCATGCGCAGATGCGCATCGGTGAGGCGACGATCATGGCGTCGGACGGGTGCGGAGAGCCGTGCAACTTCTCGGGGTTTTCGCTGTCGCTGGGCGTGAAGACGCCGGCGGAGGCGGATCGGCTGTTCGCGGCGCTGGCGCAGGGCGGAACGGTGCAGATGCCGCTGGCGAAGACGTTCTGGTCGCCGAAGTTCGGGATGGTGACGGACAGGTTCGGTGTGGCGTGGATGGTGAATGTGGTTGGGGGGTGAGGGGAATGTGGTAGGTGGCAGGTGGAATGTGGGGGGAGACGGTAGGCGGTAGGCGGTAGACGGGGGAAGACAGGAATACGGAATCCGGAATACGGAATACGGGGAGGAAGAGAGGAGA
>CAZGVW010000151.1:0-2780 GCA_964529265.1 uncultured Phycisphaeraceae bacterium | reverse complement strand
GTGGTCGGGCGCGGTGTTCTGTTTCGTGTCGGCGCCCGGGTGGGTGCGGCGGGCGCTGCGGCGGTCGAGGAACAGGTGCGTGATGTGCGGGTATTCGCGCGAGGGGTTGGGAGAGGGGGTGGTGTGTCCGGAGTGTGGGGGCGGTGGTGCGCGTGAGGAGATTTCGGGCGTCTGTGATGGAGGCCGGGGCGGGGACGCCCCGGCTCGCGGGGCTGACGGATTCGCGCTCGCGCGGTGGGAAGGCATAGCCACCCAGAGCGGTGGCCCATGCCACCCGGGGAGGCGCCATCCACGCGACCGGCGTCAGGCGGTGGCGAAGATCTGGAAGCGGTGGGCCTGGGGGGTGAGGCCGCGGTCGCGGCAGATGCGGTCTCGGATGGCGGCGAGTTCGGGGACGTCGATGGGGATGATTTCGTGTGTATCGACGCGGATGAGGAGGTCGCGCGGGCGGCGGCCGTAGGCGAGTTGGTACGACGCCTGCTCGGAATCGAGGAGGACCTGCTGGATGATGCCGGCGTCCTGGAGGAGTTTCAGCGTGCGGTAGACGGTGGCCTTGCTGACGCGGAAGCCGGACTTGCGGAGCGCGGCCTGCAGTTGCTCGGCTTCGAAGATGTCGTCGAGCTTGATGATGGCGTCGAGGATCTGGGCGCGCTCGGGGGTGTACTTCTGGCCGGCGTCCTTGAGTCGTCGGCGGAAGACGGCGCAGAGGGGCTCGAAGACGTGGATGGGCGCGGCGGCGCGATCGTTGGCGTCGAACGTGCGGGGCGGGGAGAGGTCCATGGGGGGGAGTTTAGGGAGAGGGTGAAGGTTGGGGAGGGGTAGGTGGTAGGTAGTAGGTGGTAGATGGGGGAAGAGGGAATACGGAATATGGAATACGGAATACGGGGGAAGACGGTGGGGACACGGGGCGCCGGGAGCGAGTAGGATGGCGCGCATGGCGAAGGTGAATGTGGATCATCCGGTGTTCGGGGTGGTGAAGGAGGCGTTTCAAGGGAAGCGCCTGCGCGCGACGGAGTATGCGGGGCAATCGACGCTGATCGTCGAGCCGGGCGACCTGCACGCGGCGCTGCGGTTCCTGAAGGAGGACCCGCGGTGCGATTTCAACTTCCTGTCGG
Organism: uncultured Phycisphaeraceae bacterium; assembly: GCA_964529265.1. GTDB lineage: Bacteria > Planctomycetota > Phycisphaerae > Phycisphaerales > UBA1924 > CAZGVW01. The sequence goes on along the minus strand of CAZGVW010000151.1, from coordinate 1,665 downwards.
ACGTGATCGGGGTGGATTACCTGAACTATCCGACGCCGATGCTGGGGCGGTTCGCGGTGATCTACAACCTGTGCTCGTATGCGCGCGACGACCGGTTCTTCGTCAAGGTGTTTCTCGATCCGAGCATGCCGACGGAGGGGACGGACGAGGACCCGGCGCTCTACCTCGACAGCGCCACGGACCTCTGGCCCGGCGCGGAGTGGACGGAGCGCGAGGTGTTCGACATGTTCGGGATCAGGTTCCGCAATCACCCGGACCTGCGGCGGATTCTGATGTGGGAGAGTTACCCGGCGCATCCCTTGCGGAAGGATTATCCGCTGCGGGGAAGGGGCGAGCGGGAGATGTATCGGGTGGTGGATCGGACGGATGCGTAGGGATGCGGGGGCGTGGGGGGCGGATGCGCGAGTGGCGCTCGCGGCTGCGCCGCGACACAGGCGGGACGCCTGTGCCACCTGCTGAAGGACACAGGCGTGGACACCTGGGCCGCTGGGTTATGCCACCGGCTGGGTGGTGGGCATTGATTTTTTGAGGCGGTCTACGGCGGCGACGACGGTGTCGATGGCGCTCTCGATCTCCTGCTCGGTGGTGAAGCGGGAGAGGCTGAAGCGGATGGCGCCGTGGGCGTGCTCCGCCGGGATTCCCATGGCGAGGAGGACGGGCGACGGATCGAGCGAGCCGGATGAGCAGGCGGGGCCGGCGCTGGCGGAGAGGCCGCGTTCGCTGAAGGCGATGAGGAGGGCTTCGGACTCGAGGCGCGGGAAGGCGATGTTGCTGGTGTTGCAGACGCGCGAGCCGGGGCTTGTGGGGCCGTTGACGACGGCTTCGGGGACGCGCTTGAGGATGCCGCGTTCGAGGCGGTCGCGAAGGGCTTCGATGCGCGCGGGGTTGGCGGGGTCGGCGAGCCATTCGGTTTGAGCAGCCGCGGCGGCGCCCATGCCGGCGATGCCGGGGACGTTTTCGGTTCCGCCGCGGCGGCCGTTTTCCTGCGAGCCGTTGATGACGGGGCTGAGGCGCGCGCCGTGGCGGACCCAGACGCCGCCGGCGCCCTTGGGGCCGTGGAACTTGTGCGCGGAGAAGGAGAGGAGATCGAAGGGCGCGGTTTTCACATCGGCGGGCGCTTTGCCGACCCACTGAACGCCATCAGCGTGGAAGGGGACTCTGCGCTCGCGGCAGATGGCGCCGATGCGCTCGATGGGATGGATGGCGCCGGTTTCGTTGTTGGCCCACTGGACGTTGACGAGTGCGGTGCGGCCATCTTCGATGAGCGCGGGGAGGGCTTCGGCGTCAACGACGCCGCCTTCGAGGAGGGGGATGAGGCGGAGTTCGATTTCGCCGCGTTTGGAGAGCGCATCGAGCAGTGTGCGGACGGCGGAGTGCTCGATGGCTGTGGAGATGATGATGGGCGGTTTGGCGGGGGCCGGTGAGGCGGCGCTGCGCGTGAGGGCGTGCGCGGTGAGGGCGCCGCGGATGGCGAGATCGATGGATTCGGTTCCGCCGGAGGTGAAGATGATTTCGCGGGGTCGAGCGCCGATGAGGCGGGCGACGGACTGGCGCGCGAGTTCGACGCGGCGGCGGGCTTCCTGACCGGGGCGGTGGATGGAGGATGGGTTGGCCCAGGCGGAGGTCATGGCCTCGCGGGCGGCTTCGATGGCCTCCGGGAGGGGC
>CAZGVW010000150.1:0-10757 GCA_964529265.1 uncultured Phycisphaeraceae bacterium | reverse complement strand
TGCTTGGTTCGACGTGTAAATGACAGGCACTTCGAGAAAACGCACGACGCCTGCTCCAGCCGCGGCCTCCACCGCTGCGCGAATGCCGTCGATCCGTTCCTGGGCCTCCTCGTTTACTAACCGCAGACCCGCGTTGTTCCTCACCATCCGGAGCGTCGTCAGCGCCGGCACGGCCAAGTTCAGCGGCTGGCCCCGCGCGCTCGCGCGCTGCTCAACGCCTTCGGAGTTCCAGAACACTGTATCCTCCACAACGATGTACCGACTCCCCAGCCCCGGCGTCGTGAACCACGCGCCGTACACCACTTCCGGGCTGTATCCCAACGCGCATGGCCCGCCGGCACAATCGTCCCCGATTCCGCCCGTGGTGAGGGACACGTCGTAGGGGCCCCACACCGTTCCGATCTCGAGAAACCCGTTGCCCCGTCCCACGATCTCCGCCGTCTGTCCGACGCCGCCGCCCTGGTATATGTGAACGTACTGCCATGTGGTGCCCGTGAAGTCGCGTGACAGGTCGAGGAGCCGGTTGAGCGATCCTCCCGTCGCCACGCCGTGGTCCGATGCGCCCAGCGCGAAGATCGGCGCATGGTCCGGAGGATCGAGAACTGGCGCGGAGCAGTCACCCCACGACGCCAGGAGAATGGCCAGATCAGACGAGTTGACGAGGCCATCCTCGTTGAGATCCGCAGTGAGGCCCATCCCCATCATACCCCACGAAGCCAGGACGATGGCCAGATCCGAGGAGTTCACCAGCCCGTCTCCGTTGAGGTCGCCCGGGCACTCGGCGCCGCGCCCCCCCTGACCAAACTCGGCGTTGAGCAGCATGTACGCGCGTTCCGGAGACGCGATGATCACGTCCATCGGCTCAGGCGGCCCCTTTCCTCCGGCCGCCTTCTCAAACTTCGTGTAGAACGCCAGGACTTCGTCCACGTGCCCCACGAACAGCCAGTTGGTGTCCAGTTCCACAAGAGGCTGAACCTCCTGACTTTGCAGGAAGGCCTTCTTGTCTTGAGAGATAGTGTCACCTACAACGATGCGCCCAAGGGGGTGCATGGGCGTCGGCGGCATGAGCTCTATGTTTCCCCCGAAGTCGCCTGACTCGGATCCCCCAATGACTGGAGGGGTGCGCGGGTTACGATACACACCACGCCTCAGTTTCAGAAGGTGATCCTGCACCCACTGCACGTCTCCACCGGCCAGTTGGCCCTGATGCCGGGTGTGCGCTGCAATCCACGACCAGGTGAGTGGCGTTTCCGTGTACCCGATCTCGACCGGATCCTGCGCCCACTGCGTATCGGTCTGATACACGATGAGTTGGCCCGTCGTCTGAAACGCCGCACGAAACGCCGTGTTGAGGGCACCGAAGTTGGCCGCGAAGACCTCAACGCTCGACTGCGTATTCGGCAGCATCAGGAACGGCGCCACCTTCAGCCGGATCTCATCCGACACGAGTTCCTCCCCCGTCATCGCGTCCCGCACGCTCAGCGTCAAATCCACGAACCCCTCGAAGTGCATGGGGTGGCCCTCATTATCGTACCGGAACATCAGCCCTTCGAGCCCCATGATCACGTCGTCCTCGGCGCTCACGTGCGCCGTGATCTCCACCTCATCGAGCATCTCCTCCGGTCCGCCCCAGATCCGCGTCTCCCCAGCGGCGATCCGCTTGAAGATGTGCACCGCCCGAATCTGCTCCTCCGGCGCTTCGAGAAACACCTTCCTGTTGGTCAGGTCGCCGAACGCGGCGATCTTGAAGGGCGTGATGTCCCCCACGTCCATGGCGCCGTTGATCGTCGTATCCACGTTGACCGGCATGTGATCGTGATCGAACTCCAGTCCATCCGGGGCGTCGTTGTCGTCGCTGTCGTTGCAGTTCACGAAGAACAGCGCCCCGCGCTCCTTCGTCCAGACGTTCCGCCCTTCGAGGTCATCGTCGTCGATGTCCGCGTCCCGGTCCGTGTCCGCCACGATGAACAGCTCAGTGAACTCGAACTCCACATAGTACCCCGCACCGACATTGAACGCCTTATTCGCCAGCGTCCAGACGAGCAGGGTGTGGGTGCCTGCGTCTAGAAGCACTTCAACTGGCGGCTCCGGGTCCGAGACCACCGGCCCGACCGCGCACGACTCAGGCGGTCCCCCGCCAGGCGACGCCGCAGACCCCAGCAATTCGTTGTCAACACTGACCTGCATCGCGTCTGTCCCGGCGCTTGCGACCTGCCCCGCACCCTCCCAGTAAATCGTGAGGCGCGCGGGCGCATCAAGGTCGATCGTGGCGCTCGCCGTCGCTATCTGAGCGTTCTGGTTGTGCCCTGCGCAAAAAAAGTCATCTTCAAACTCAAGGGTCAATGCTCGGCCACCGCTGGAAACGGTCCATGGGCTCGCTGCGACGCTTCCTGGGTTGGTGTACGTTCGCAGTGCCCCATTCTGGCCGCCGTCGATGAAACCCTGATCTGTAAGGGTCCACTCAATGACGGCTGGCCCGCCACCTCGTTCCTGCCGCACTGTCTCGTGCGTCATACCTCGATGGCTGGAGGTGGTCTGCGTCTCGCCCGCGGCGGTCGCCTCGACTCCGGTCACGTCGGTGCGCGGATCCGCACCCACCGATGCCGCCAACGCCATGAAGAATGCCGCGATAGCGACGTCGGAGCCAGGACGCAAAGAACCTCTGCCTCGGTCGCGTAGGTTCTGTGTCACCATCGCTGTACCTCCCAGCGCCGGACCACCATGTGACAGCCCAATCAGCATGGGCTGCCGAAGGGTCCGCATCCTGCTTCCAGCGGGTTCCACAAATCAACGTTCGATTGCGCTGTGGATTTCGCTCACGGAGTAATGCTTACGTCAAGGAAGACATAAACGTCCCTGCCGCAACGTCTTGGCAATCAGGGATCGCGCCTGGCAGGCGCGGCGCTGCGATGCTCCCTTGGCGTTCACCGTTGGTTGCTCGAGCAGGCAGGGCGTCATCTCATTCCACGGCCGACCTCCGAGGGTCACGCGCGGGCGGTGCCATCCCCTCACCGTCGCGCACTCACCCACTTTGTGCGCCAATTTCCCGTCACAACCCCATTCTTCCCACTCCACCATTGACTCCCCGCGGCTCCCGGCGATCATGGCTTCGCTCGCTCGCCTACACGCCTCTGGAGGAGATCCCCCCAATGCCCCGATTCGCCCCCCTCGCTATCGCTCTCTGCCTGGCCCTCGCCTCTCTGGCCGCCTCGGCCCTGGCCGGCGCCCCCGCCGTGGCCTCGGCCCTCATGATCGCCAACCAGCCCCTCCCCGGCACCTTCCCGCCCTTCGCTCCCACCGATTTCCCCTCCGCCACCGTCGTCACCAACGCCACACGCGGCTACGCCATCAAGGCCACCGGCGGCCCCACCGATTTCATCTGGGGACACCTCACCGGAGGCCCCCCGGCCGCGGGCCAGTTCTTCGCCATCGAGAGCACCCTCCCGCCCCCCGGCGTGCCCAGTTTCCTCCCCCGCATCGGCTTCAACGACGCCGGCGCCACCCTCTTCTCCACCGGCACGCCCTGGTCCCTCTGGACCCCCGCCGGCCCCGTCGCCTCCCGCCCCGATTCGGTCCACGCCCCCCTCGAAGCCGCCCTCGCCATCTCCGGCAAGTTCTATGGCCAGTTCCTCTCCACCTATGGCATCTCCGATGGCGAGCCCGTCTGGCGCGCCACATGGCAGGACACGCCCGATACCAGCGCATCCAACACCAATGTGGGCTATTCGCTCATCCGGGGCCGCCCGGAAGCCGCGCCCGTCGCCCTGCTCGCCACCGGCATGACGCCCACCGGCGCCGTCGGCCCCATCGGCGCGGGCTCGCCGCGCGGATTTGACACCGAATCCGTCGGTTTCGCGCGCGGAAACGCGAATTTCATCGTCGAAGGCTTCATGGACCCCGTCGGCGGCGTCACCACCGATACGGATGCGATCATGGTGCTGAACGGCGCCGTTCTCGAGATCGGCGGCGGCCAGGTGCGCGAAAACTCGCCCATGCTCGTCGATAACCGCGAACCCGATGAGCGCTGGGACAACTTTTCCGACGCCGATGTGAACAATTTCGGCGATTACCTCTTCATCGGCGACACGTTGAGCGCCACCGGCGGCACATTCAACTTCGATGAGGTGCTGGTCGTGAACGGACGCGTCAAACTGCGCGAAGGCGACACAATTCTGGAGTTCGACGGCGTTTTTCACACTCTGGGTTCAACAACCGGCGATGCGCTCATCAACGAGTCCACCGACTGGGTCTGCACCTGGCGCACCGCCGCCAGCGAGGAACTGATCATCGTCAACGGCGAAGTCGTCGCCGCGACCAACCAGACCATGGTGGATAGCGATGGCGACGGATCCGCGGATTCCAACCTCGCCGATATCACGCTCCGCACCGATGCAGTCGCGATTTCCGACCGTTTCCCCGACGGAACCGTGAATATCTACTTCCTGGGCTCATTCGGCGCAAGTTTCACGCAGGGCGTGTGGGTTTTGAACACGCTCGTCGGCTCCCCCTGCCCCGCAGATCTCGATGGCGACGGCAGCGTCGGCGCGCCCGACCTCGCGATCCTCCTCGGCTCCTGGGGCGCCGCGGGCGGAAGCGGCCCCGCGGATTTCGATTCCAGCGGCGACGTCGGCGCCCCCGACCTCGCGATCCTCCTCGGCTCCTGGGGACCGTGCCCCTGACGTCGTTCAAGCGTCACCGCGGCGCAGGCACGTTGTGCGTGCGCACCGTCACCGCCTGCCCGCCCAGCATCACGCGCGACGGCCCCAGCGTCACGCGCACCACGCCGCCGCGCCCGGACGCCTGGTGGCCGATCATCTTCGCCTTCCCCAGCCGCGCGCCCCAGAAGGGCGCCAGCGCGCAGTGCGCCGAACCCGTCACCGGATCCTCGTCAATCCCCACCGCGGGGCAGAAACAGCGTGAAATGAAGTCGAAATCGCGATCCGACGACTTCGCCGTCGCGATCACGCACATCCCGTCCAGTTCCGCGAGCGTCTTGAAATCCGGATCCAGCGAGCGCACCGCCTCGTCCGATTCCAGTTCCGCGATGTAGTAGTGCAGGCTGCAGCGCCCGACCCACACCGGTTTCGCGCCGAGCCCGGCGGCCAGCCGCGGCGGCGCATCAGCCCGGTGCGGCGGCGCCGCGGGGAAATCCATCTCGATCCACCCCCCCGGCCCGGGAACCGGGCGCGCCGAAAGCCTGCCCGACATCGTGTGGAACACCGCCTCGCGCCCCCGCGGCAGTTTCCCGTTCGACCACAGCGCGTGCGCGCTCGCCAGCGTCGCGTGCCCGCACAACTCCACCTCGCGCACGGGCGTGAACCAGCGAAGGTCGAAGCCGTCGCCATCCGGCCGAGCCGAGAGGAACGCGGTTTCGGAGAACCCCATCAGCCGCGCCACATCCTGCCGCCAGTCGTCGCTCGCCGGGCCATCCGGCAGGCAGACGCCGGCGGGGTTCCCGGCAAATGGGGGGGTGGCGAAAGCGTTCACTTCGTGCACGGCGGTCATGTCCCAATTGTACGAATCCGCGCGCGGGGAGGGGCGCGGCGTCTCACTTCCGGCGGTGGCGGAAGGAGGCGGCATGGGCAGGCGCGGCGTCAGATCGTGGGTGTTCAGCACAGCGCTTCTGCTGCTGGTCAGCGCCGGCTTCGTCGCGGCGTGTCTTCTCCCGTTTCCCTACAAGGCGCTCTTCGGGCACTCATTCATGCTCATCGGCGTCCCGGGGATGCTCGGCGGGCTGCTCTACGCGATGTTCACCGGCGTGCTCACCGTCCCCAGTCTGAATGAAGACGCGGATGTGCGCCTCGGCGTCGTGGCCGACATGCTGTATGGACTGGCGGGCGGCTACGCCGTGTTCCTGCTCATGCCGGGCAGCTTTGACGTCGCCGAGGACGTGGACGCGGAGAGCCTGTGGAAGTTCGTCAAGGTGGTGGCGCTGGCCGTGGTGGGGGGGTTCGGGGGTCGGCCGATCATCAGCGCGGTGCTGTCGCAGGTGCTCGAGCGCAAGATCGACCAGGTCGAGCGCAAGCAGGAGAAGACGCAGGAGCGGCAGGAGAAGCACGAGCGGCTGCTCGCGCTCATCGCGCGGCAACTGGATCCGAGCAGCGAGCCGGATCCGGCGCGGCTCGCCGAGATGAAGGCGCTGCTGCGCGAGGCGCCGGACGACGTGAAGTCGGAGGCGTTCTACCGGGCGCGCGATGCGCGCGGCCGCGGCTTCCGCGACGAGCGGCTGAAATCGACGATCGAGCGCACCGTGCCGATCTTCCAGGCGCTCATCGAATCGGACGTCGCGCGAAACTTCCACCGCAACTACGGCCAACTGGGCTATGCCCTGCGCGACCAGGCGCGGCCGGACCTCGCCGGCGCCGTTCAGGCGCTCACGACGGCGATTCAAGTGCGCGACAGGACCAACGGCGGCGACTACGGGCTGTACGAGATGGCGCGGGCGCTCTGCCTCATCGAGCAGGATCCGCGCTTGGCCGAAGGCAAGAGTTCGGACGCGGACCAGCGCACCGCGATCATCGCCGACCTTGCCGCGGCGGCGAAATCGAGGCAGGCGCGCGACATCCTGGCGCGGATCGTGGCCGAGAAATCGCCTTCCGCCAAGGCGCTGCGCAAGTGGCTCGAACTGAACGGCCTCAAGGCGGAGGCGGAGCCCCTCATCGCCGACCTGCTGAAACAGGCGTGACCCGCGCGGGCGAGATTGGCCCGTCTCCCGGGCCCCCACTCGGGCCGAGCGACTACACTCACCGGCCATGCGCCCCGAGGCGGCGCGCGGAGGCCGGACGATGACGGTGAAGATCCTTGCATTCGCAGGCAGCACGCGCACAAAGTCCTTCAACAAGATGCTGATCCGCATCGCCGCGGAGGGCGCGAAGCAGGCGGGGGCGGAGGTGGAGGTCCTGGACTTCCGCGACATGCCCATGCCGCTCTACGACGGCGACCTCGAGGAGCGCGACGGGATCCCCACGCACGCGAAACGCTTCAAGGAGAAGATGAAGGCGTGCGACGGGTTTCTGATCTCGGCGCCGGAGTACAACTCCTCGATCAGCGGCGTCCTGAAGAACGCGATCGACTGGGCCTCGCGCCCGGAGCCGGGGGAGCCCTCACTCGCGGCGTTCACGGGCAAGGTGGCGGGGCTGATGTCGGCGTCCACCGGCGCGCTGGGCGGCCTGCGCGGGCTGGTGCACGTGCGGGCGATTCTGGGGAACATCAACACGCTCGTGATTCCGCAGCAACTCGCGGTCGGGCGCGCGACGGACGCCTTCGACGACTCCGGCCGCCTGCGCGATGAAAAACAGCGCGAGACGGTGCTGGGGATCGGCCGGCGCGTGGTCGAGGTCGCGGCGAGGCTTCAGGCCTGAGGGGGAAGAGCCGGATGTCACCACAGAGGCACGGAGGGCACAGAGAACGCAGAGGAAGAGAGCATGAGTCTTGGAGCGTGCGACTGAGTTGCTCCCTGGCGCTTGTTGCGGCCATCGCAGCAGTGGCATCGTGCTCAAGCGGCGGAACGCCATCCGCGCAGACCGCGGCTGCGACCGCGAAGCCGCAGAGCGCTGCGCACGGCCCCACGGAGAACGTCTACGAGTTTTCACCGGGCGTGTGGAGCGGTTCGGCGCCGGAGGGCGATGCGGGCTTCGCGGTGCTGCAGGCCATGGGCATCCGGACGGTGATCAGCGTGGATGGCGCCTCGCCGAATCTCGAATCCGCCCGCGCTCACGGGATGAACTACATCCACGTCCCGATCGCGTATTCCGGCCTTTCGCGCGAGCAGGAGATCCGCATCGCGAGCGCGATCAGCGGCGCCGAGGGGCCGCTCTATCTGCACTGCCACCACGGCAAGCACCGCGGGCCCGCCGCGGCGGCGACGGCCCTCGTGTGCCTGGGCGAGATCACGTCGGACGAGGGCGAGGCGCTCATGCGGCGCTCAGGCACATCGGATTCGTACCCGGGCCTGTACCGCGCGGTGCGCACGGCGTCGCCCGCGCCGATGGATGAGATCGAAGCCGCGACGGCCACGCTCACGGAGCGCGCGGTGGTGACGGGCATGGTCTACGCCATGGCGGAGATCGAGCGCACCTTCGAGCGCCTGGGCGAGACGCGTCTGGCGGGCTGGCGCGCTCCCGACGATCACCCGGACCTCGTTCCCGCCGCTGAGGCGGGCATGCTGGCCGATCGCTTCCGCGACCTCGTGACCGACCCCGACACGCTGAAGCACGATGCAGCGTTTCAGGCGGAAATCAAGCGGTCGCACGAGATGGCGCTGGCGCTGGAGGAGGCGCTGGTCGCGGCCGAGCACAAGCAGGCGTCGGACCTGTGGCAGAATCTGAAGACGGCGTGCAGCGACTGCCACGCGGTGCATCGGAATCGGGATGAGGCGATAGGCAATGGGAATAGACAATAGGAAATAGCAGAGGGGAACAGGCGGAACAGGGGGAGCGCGATCGATCGAGGGTGGCATCCAACGCCGTGAACTGGAGTCCAACGCCACGTCTTCAGGCCGTTTCAACGGCCTTGCTCGCTTGGAGGCCACGGCTTCAGCCGTGGTCCGGCTTCCAGGTCCACAAACTCCTCCCCCACGTCCGCACATTTTCCCTCCCCCCGCGGCCGTCCCGCGATTCTCACGAAACCCCGCGATTCGTCCTCCATCTCCACGCACACCGACTATCCTCAACCCTCGAGAAGGGGGCGCGCCCGGACCGCGGCTTCACCGCCGCCGCCGCAGGCTCGCCGACTCGCAGCGGTCCGTCACGTCCGCGGCCGCCTGGGGAACACGTCGTTCGTTTGGGGCCCATCGGCCCCGGAGGGAATCCATGCATTTCGTCGCCAGCATTCGTTCGCTGTCCGTCTGCGCGGCCCCGGCCGCGGCTCTGCTCCTCGCCGCCACCGCGAACGCCGGGATCTTCGACTACACCCTCGATATGTCCACCGACCCCGTCGCCGAAGGCTGGATTCTCCAGGCCTCCGGCGGCGCGCACGCTGTCGCCGGCGGCGTCCTGACCATCGATTCACCCATGTTCCGCCAGTTCCGGGCGCCCGACGCCCTCTGGAATGATCAGGTGGACAATGCTCAGGGCTGGATGGTCGAATCGCGCCTCCGCGTCACCACGGCGGGTGAGTCGCCGAACTCGCGCGTCCAGCTCTGGCTGCATGACAACCTGAACTTCAACCGCCTCGAGATCTTTCAGGACCGCGTCACACTCCAGGCCGGCTTCCTCACCGATACGTACCTGATGGACACCGTGACCGCGTTCCACACCTACCAGGTCGTTGCGCAGGGGAACAACTCGACGCTCTTCGTCGATGGCGTCGAGCGCATTTCCATCGACTGGGTCACCGCCGCGGGCGGCACCTTCGCGATGAACTTCGGCGACGGGCACGGCAGTTTCGCGAGCACGTCCGAATGGGACTACGTCACGCTCCGACACCTTCCCGCGCCCGGCGCCGCGGTCGCGATCGCACTCGCCGCTGTCGTCGCGCCCCGCCGTCGCCGCTGAGCGGCGCAGGCGTCCGTCCACCCCCCTGTCGCCGCGCCTCGGCGAGCCCGCGCAGCGGCGAGCCCGAGGCGCCGGCAACGGCAAGTCGCTCTGCCCCATCTCCCCGCCTCCCGGCCCCGAGAGGGGCCGCGGAATGTAGCCACGAGTGGAGCGCCCCAAGGCGCAGCCTTGACAGCGCAACTCGTAGAAGCATGTCCGCAACAACCCGACCACCCCGGAGGGGTGGAGGAAGCCTCTCTCTGCGTCAGCCGCACCACCTGCCGCCGAGCGAGCCCCGGAGGGGCCCCCGACCGTTGCCAGGGGCTTCAGCCCTTGGAAACCGTCCCACCCGTCCGCCCGTGCGGTACCCTTGCTGCCCCAGCACAAAGGAGATTCGCACAATGCCCTTCGACAAAGTCCTCTACACCGCAAAAGCCCACACCACCGGCGGACGCGACGGCGCCGGCCGCACCTCCGATGGCCGCCTCGACGTGAAACTCTCCTCTCCCGGCGGCCCCGGCGAAGGAACCAACCCGGAGCAGCTCTTCGCCATCGGCTGGTCGGCCTGCTTCATCGGCGCCATGAAAGTCGCCGCGGGCAAGATGAAAACACCGCTCCCCCCCGACACCGCCATCGACGCCGAAGTCGATCTCGGCACGACCGACGGCGCCTACGGCATCGGCGCTCGCCTCAACATCCACCTCCCCGGCCTCGATCCCACCACCGCCCGCGCCCTCGTTGACGCCGCACACCAGATCTGCCCCTACTCCCGCGCCACCCGCGGCAACATCGACGTCGCCATCAACGTCGTCTGAACTCAACTGCGCTTTGGCCCGCGCTCCTGGGTGGCATGGCCACCGCTCTGGGTGGCTATGCGATCGCCTCAGCGGCGCTCCAGGCATCCACGCCTGACGCCGAAGCCACCCGTGAGTCTCGCCGAGTCTCGCCCCGGAGGGGCGCGCGCCTGTTGCCCAGGGCGCGCAGCGAGCGAAGCGAGCAAGCCCCTGGCGCTCGCCGCCCGCAGCAACCGCCCCGGAGGGGCGCACGAACACGAAGATGCCGCTCTCGGCGCCTAACGCCGTGACGGCCCGACGCCAACACTTACGATGCCACGCCGCGCACCGCGCGCCTCACCCCTGCATGTCCCTCACCGCCCGCTCCAGCGTCTCCACCTCGTGCTCGCGCATGTCGCGCTCGAGCATCCCGAGCGTGCGGACCAGTCGCACCGGCCACAGCCGCGAGAGTTTGGCGCGCATGAATGACTCCTCCGCGAAGGCCGGGAGC
>CAZGVW010000149.1:0-9493 GCA_964529265.1 uncultured Phycisphaeraceae bacterium | reverse complement strand
GCCCGCCGCGCCGAAAACGTCATGCCCGCCCTCGTCGAAGCCGCCCTCGCCAACTGCACACTCGGCGAAATGGTCCAGGCCATGGCGGACGTGTACGGCCGCTACAACGGCGGGCCGGAGTGGTGAGGCCGCCCACGGAGTCCGCTTCCTCCCTATTGGACGCGGCGATAGTGATACCCAGGCTTCTTTACAAGACGATCAAACTCCTTTCCAGCAGAGTCGGCACGGAGGATTTTGTCAAGCACGCCCGCCGGTACCTTTGCGTATGCATAGACGTCGCCGTCGATGAACTGCGCTATGAGTTCTGATCGCTCGGCATTGTATCCAATCGCCGCAAGCGCCGTAGATTTCACGCTGTGCATCTTCATGCATGGTCCCTTTCGTCAGCCCTCCTCCTCCTGCACTCGGTTCCCCCCCAAACCAGCGGCAGCACCAATAGCGGCCATAAGTTCTATCGCGCCGGCAGGCACGCCTCCATTGCCTGCTAATCGACTCAGGCACGCCCTCACGAATGTCGGATTCTTCCGACCTGCCGCCGGACTCGCCCAGCCCAATGCTCCGGCAACTTCTGACTCCGTCGTGCGCCACCTATCCGCACCGACCTCTCTGGACACCCAATCACTCAACGTCGGATCGAACGTTGCCCAACTCGCCCGACACGAAGTCTCCCTCGGCACGGCCGCGTCCGCCCCCCCTGTGCATAAGCTCACAATACGGCCGTTCAGCTCATCCTCCCTATCCGGATCCTGCTTGTGCGAATCCGTGTCAAATAGGACGTAGTGCGGAATTCCGAGTTCATGCAGCAATACGACAAGCTTGTCTATATTATTCTTGCCGCCAACGGCCGCAATAAAGATCCCGCGGTCGCTGAGTTTGCTCTCAAGGTTTTGTGATGCAAACACCGCACGAACAAACGCTTGGTCCTCCTGACCCTCAACAATAATGACGAAGTCGGCGAACACGGCTTCCGATATGTTGGGCTGAAACAGATGGTGCATCCTGCTTGCGAGTCTTTCTCCAGTAATTTCTTCCCCGCCAAACCCGGCTTCTCGCATGCGCTGAGCCATCCCCTCAAACGTCGGTCTCCTGATAGTTGCCGCGCCCTGGAGCCGACCTTGCACCGTGCGACGTACCAGCCGGAGCTGCTCGCAGTCCTCAATGCTTACGAATAGCGGAGAGTGGGAAGTGCATACGACTTGAACGCGCGAACCGGCCACTGAAGACCCCCCGAGTCGCTTGAGCCGCTCTGCGATTCGACGCACCTGCGTGGGGTGCTGATAGAGTTCTGGCTCCTCCACTGCAATGAGCAACACTCTGCTCGCATCCTCACCCATCTGGTCTATGACTGACTCGCTCAGGAGCGCCAACACAGATAGCTCATAAGCCCGAAGTAATCCGTGCCCTTTGTACCGTGGAGGCGTCGTTAGGCCGCCCTCCGTGAGTTGTACAACCGCGCTTGGTTCCTGAAGTCGTATCCCGCACGCAGCCCACCGTACATCGACCGAGGCATCTGGAACAAACTCGGCGACTCCCATGCTTAGCGCCGACGACACTGCGCTCAAGTCAAAGGCGTCGTCCTGTAGTAACGCATCGTAATCGCGCTCAACCCGAGCCTTTAGGTCGTCCAATGCTGTGCTTGCCCCGCCTCTCTGACGAACAAGCGTATCCACAAGCGCTCGTAATGTATTGCCCTCTCGACCCTCGTCGTAGTCACGCTCAGTCATTCTCGCAGGCACTCGAACAAACGTCACACACTTCTTGAGCTTGCCGATTCCTACGGCCGAGTATCCGAAGAAGCGGCCATCATCGCGTTCAATCGCGCACTGATCCTGATGCTGCTCCTCCCAAGCCTCCAGCTGCGCCCGTCCCTGAGCCTCTGAAGCGGCGCGCTGCAGGTCCGGATGGCTCGAGTCCTGGAGGGCTTTGTAGGCGCGCAGGAAAAGCCTACCGGCGAGGGCGCGTACATGATCGAAGTCTGGACACTGGAATCGCGTCCCGTGGTACGACGTCTCAAAGGTGTCATCGCGCTCTGATCGACGGCACACTTTCTCGATAACTAGGCGACCATCTCGGATATACTTCGATAACTCGTGCGACTCGTCTTCTGCTAGGTCTACGATTGTGATCGCCACGGATAATTCCCTCGTGGCGTCATGATTGAAGAAGTCCTGGACAGTAGGTGAGTATTTTACAGAGAAAAAGAACTCAATCGCCTCCAGTAGCGTCGACTTGCCAGACCCATTTCGGCCGACAACGACCGTATAGTCATCTAGGTCTAGCGTGACCTGCTCGATGCATCGGAACCGCGTAATAGTCACTTGTGACAGTCGCATAGCGTCCTGTGCATCATTGAGATGTGTGTTGCACTTGAGCCCGTGGAGGCTCGCACGATCCTCAACCCCGCCCTCCGACACACCTCATCCACAAAGTTGTCCCGATCCACGCGATCCGGGCGGGCGTGGGAGAAGTCGTCGAGTTCGATCAGCGTCAGTGGCTTCAGCGTGGCGCGGTCGCACACGACGAAATCGATGTGCTTCTGGCTCACGCGGTTGCGCCACGCCTGCCTGTTCTCCACGCCCCGCGGCAGTTCGAGCAGGTCCTCCAGGCGCACCTTGGCGAAGACGTGCCGCTCCGGCCCCGCCGCGGCGACGAGCGCCCGGAAGAACTCAGCCTCCGCCCGCGACAGGAAACACGAAACGCCCCGGAACGGCGGCGGCCCACTCGCGCTGCGCGCTCCGGCATCGGGCGTCCCCGCGCCGCCGCCGCCAGCCGCCCTCGCCTTCCGAAGCCGCTCCTCCACGAGCGTCTTCAGAATGAACGCCGCGCCGACCAGCAATCCCACCACCACCAGCAACCCGATCAGAGCCTTCGGCATGGAGACATAACCTAACACGCCGCCGCGCCGTGCGCCAGTCCGCACTGCCCGCGCGGCCCCGGAAGGGAGACTCGCCCCCCCATCCCCTGCGCGGGGATGTCCGCGGCGCCCTCTTAGACGATCAACTTGCCAAAGAAGAACAATCCCGTGTTCCGTGTTCCGTATTCCGTATTCCCCTCTTCCCCCACCTACCACCTACCAACTACCACCTACCACCTGCACCTCCTCACGGACACATTCCCCACGAGCCCAGCAGCAGGGCGAGGTCGGGGGCGCCGACGGAGCCGTCGCCGTTGAGGTCGGCGGCGCAGGCGCCGCCGCCGCCGATGCAGGGGAGGATCGAGCAGAGTGAGCCGCGTTCGAGGCCGGATTGGACGGAAAGTGCGCTCAAATTCGCATCAAATGCGATTTCGGCGCGCAGGGCGGATGCATCGAAGCCGGGGAAGACGAGGCCTGGGGGGCCACCGGCGCCATCGGGGCCGAGGACTCCTGCGCCGCCATCGCCGCCGGGCGCGCCGCCCGGGGGCAGGTCGAAGGTGAATGCGCCGCTCATTCCGATGCTGGCGTTGCTGATGAGGAGGCCGACGGAGGCGCCGCCCGCGCCGCCGGCGCCTGGGCCTGATGCGCCGCCGCGGCCGCCCGCGCCGCCCGGGCCTCCGGAGGTCGAGCCGGGTGTGAGGCCGCCTGGTCCGCCGGGGCCGCCGGGCTGACCGGGGGCGCCGGCGCCGCCATCGCCGCCGTTTCCGCCAGAACCGACGTCAAAATGCACATCTGTGAGGATAATTGAAGAAAGGTGCGCCAGAAGGCCCACACTGGCGCCGCCGCCGCGCCCGCCCTGGCCTGCCGCGGGGGCGCGCAGGCCGCCCGCGCCGCCGCCACCACCGCCGCCGCCGGGGTAGTTGGGCGCAAAGCCGCCGCATCCGCCTGCCCCGCCGCCACCGCCGCCGCCCGTGCCGCGGGAACCGATGAATCCGGCGCCGCCGGGCGAGGGAACGAAGAACCCGCTCATGACCGTGATCGAGTTCGACGCCGGGGCGCCGGTGGGGCCGGTCGCGCCGTTGCCGCCCGGCGCCCCGGGGCCGCCGTTGCCGCAGGTTCCACCGATGGCGCCGCCCGTTCCGACGCCGGGGGAAGAAATCTGGGCCGGCATTCCGGGATCACCGATCTGGGGGTCGAGATCGGGAAAGATGCCGCCGCAATCGGTATCGGCCTCTCCGCCGCGGCCGCCGTTGCCGCCGCGGGTGGCGGTG
This sequence comes from uncultured Phycisphaeraceae bacterium, assembly GCA_964529265.1. Lineage (GTDB taxonomy): Bacteria > Planctomycetota > Phycisphaerae > Phycisphaerales > UBA1924 > CAZGVW01. The sequence continues at coordinate 5,368 of CAZGVW010000149.1, read as the reverse complement.
TCGCTCGGGTTCACCGCGCCCTGGCCGCCATCCGGACGGGTCGAGTCGTCGCAGTCGCCTTCGAGGTTCGGTCCGGGAGCGCCGGCGCTGCCGGCCGGGGCCTGAGCCTGCGGCGCGGCGGTTCCTGAAGCCCCGGACGCGGCGCTGGAACCTCCCCCACCATCGAAGGTGATATCGATGAAGCGCACGAGGAGGCACTCGCTGATCCACGCGGCGTAGGACGACATGCCATCGCCGCCGGGCGTCATTCCGCCGGCGGCGGGGCCGGTGATGCGCAGATTGGAAACCGTGGCGACGTCATCGAGGTTTTCCGCGATGACGGCGACGAAGAGGCCGGATGAGCCATCGAACTGGCCGACGATCTGCGTCTGGTGGCCGATCTGCGAGTGGTGGTCGCGCTCCCAGTCGGAGTCGTATCCGCCATCGATCGTGATGCCGGGGACGAGGCGCACGACTTCGGGATAGTCGCCGCCCTGCACAAAGACGCAGGAGAGGCCCTCGAGTTGGGCCAGGGCGATCGCGGCGGTGATGGTGCGCAGGGGCTCCTCGGGGTCGAGGCCGCCCATCATGTCGCTGCCTTTGGGCGAGACGTAGACGCCGCAGGGGGCATCGCCGGCGAAGGCGATGGCGGCGCACAGTGAAAACGAAAGGCCGAGGGCCACGGCGAGGGTTCGGGCGGGCTTCATGGCGGAGTCTCCGGGTTGGGGGTCCGGGTCGAATCTAGCGGCGGGCCTTTGGACCGGGAAGGGAAAAGACATGAACGGAGGGGGCAAAAGGGAGCAGGCAACAGGCCATGGCGGAGGAGGCAGGAGGCGGCGCGGGCTGAGGCTGAGGATGATCGCATGGGGGCCGCGGCGTTCAAGAGGAAAACCCGTAGTGACTGGAATTTGGCGCACAAAGACGGTCACTGCGCGCACAATTCTTGCGGCGGGTGGACCGGGGGGTGCGCAGTGACGTTGTTTGTGCGCGCGAGAGAATGTGGGAGGGGAATGCAGAATGCGGAATACGGAATACGGAATACGGGAAAGAAAAACGGCGCGGAACGATGAGTTCCGCGCCGTTTGGCGATCAGTTGTCGCGACATTGCGCGAATGCGCGGTCAGAACTGCGGGAATGGCGCAGGCGCAACGACGCAATCGGCGTGCTTGCGCTTCTCGAACTCCAGCATCTCGCAGATCGTTCCGCCGAAGGGCACGACTTCCCCGCCGGGCAACGTGCAGATCCACTGATACGTCGGGCCGCAGAGCAGAATGGGGCGTGCCTCGGCGCGCGGCGTCGCCAGTGTCGCGGCGCCGACGGCCATCGCCCCCAGGAGCGAACACGCTGCGAGACCCCTGCCGAATCGATTGAGACGCTTCATCGCGGCTCTCCTTTCCCCCACGCAATCCGTGTGTGAAAAAACAGAGCGCGTCGAACGAATGGACGCGACTTCAGCGCACACTGCGCCGACTCGTGGGCACAATGTACAGCGCACGCGCAATCCGTTGCGCATTTCCACGCAACGGCGCTGGAAATTCACTTCTGCGCACGCATCCCCTGGATGCGGGTTTGATCCCCCGGCGGGGTGGGGGCAAAGGCCCCATGAAGACAAAGGCCGGCCCCGTCGGGGCCGGCCTCGGCTGCGCGCCTTCCTGCCGGATATGCGGCGTTCGGCGCTTCGGGATTGTGCGGTGTGGTTCATTCTGAAGTGGCGTTTCTCCGAATTTCGCGTCGTGGGATTCCGTTGCCGCGGGGGGGGAGCGGGGTCAGCGTGGGCGTGTGCGGGGAGCGTGAGCGGAGCGCTGGCGCGCAGAATAGCGAGACGCCGAGGAGGGCTCGGCGTCTCGTCGGAGGAGTAAAGGTGTTCGGTGGAGTCGTGCGCGGGGGCGTGCTCGTTCAGGCGCAGGCGCCCCAGGAGCCGAGGAGGGCGGCGAGGTCGCTGGCGTTTGTGACGCCGTCGCCGTTGAGGTCCGCGGCGCCCGTGCCCCACGCGCCGAGGAGGAGCGCGAGGTCCGCGGCGGTGACCTGGCCGTCGGCGTTGAGGTCGGCGGCGCAGAGGGGGACGCTGGTTTCGCCGGTGATGCGGATGGGGCCGGTGTCGGCGGCGAGGATCGCGGCGCCGGTGATCGCGGCGACGGGGATCGACGGCGCACCGGGATCGGGGGAGATGCGGATCTCGTCGGCCTCGAATGCGCCGATGGGCGTGAGGATGTTGCTGGCGATGTGCCATCCGATCGCGCAGCGGGGGCGCCGCGCGCCGTTGGTCGACTCGAAACTTACACGGCTCGCGGCGAGCGCGGCCTCCGCGACGTCGCCCTGCGGCGCGACGAAGGAGGCGAGCACCGCGCCGTCGCGGATCACCTCGACGAGGACGGGGCCGTCGGTCTGCGCGGAGAAGTCGACGAAGACGTCGAAGAACGCAGGGCGGAAGCGGTAGCCAACTGAGGCGACGACCTGATTTTGGGCGTCGATCTCGCCGAGCGCGTGTGCGGTGAGGGACTGCGACTCGGCGCCGGCGGGAGGCGGCGGGATGACGTCCCAATCGATGGACACCTCGCGGGAGTGGCGGATGCTGACCTGAACGCCGTCCTGACCGGTCGACCCGATGTTGTTGGCGATGATGGCGCCGTCGGGACCGGCGGTGACGGCGGCGTCAGAGATCGGGAGGTGCAAGTTCGCGAAGCCAACGACCGGCGTGTGGACGATGCCGGAGCAGCCGAGCTGGAGCCACGTGCCGCCCAATCGCTCGGCGAGAATCGAGCGGTTGATCGTCATGCCTTCGTTGGGAAACCCGACGACGGAGAGGTGCATGCTTCCGGTGGTGGGCAGGCACTGCTGCTGCGCGTTGCTGGGAGCGCACTGTGTCGCGAAGAGGTAGAAGTAGCCGGTGAAGTCGGCGACAGTGCACCACTTCTGGCCGTTCTGCTCGGCGCAGACGATCTTGCTCGGGCAGGCGTACCCTTCGACGCCGGTCGGGCACGCGCCGGCCGCGGCGGCGAGGAACAGGGCGGAGATGGCGGACGCGGCGACAGCGGTCGTGTTCGGTCGAAACATGGCTGGGCCCCTGCGGAGAGTGTTGTTCGTGGGTCGGTCGCGGCGGCGGCGGGTGGTTCCGCCGCGGATGGTGAAGCCGAGGACGGCCTTGAAGATCTGCCCCATCGACGTCTTGCTGATTGCGAACATGACTTGTTCCTTTTCTCGCACCTGGTGGTGTGTGCGGTGTTTGCCGGGGTGATTCGTGTGGCCGCACGGGCTTGGGGGGTAAACGCGGGCATTGCTCGAAACGGGCGCGCGGGGCTGTCGAAATGTGACATTCCGGAGATTCCGGGTTGGCGCGCCGGTCTGCGGGTCGGATGTCGTTTCGGGGCCTCACGGCGGTGACAAGGCGGTCGGGAGGGCAGGTGTCCTGAAGGGGTGCAATGGAGCGGGGGGCCTCGGACATGCGGTGGGTGAGCGGCGTGACCCGCGCGCCCCTGCCCGCCGCGCGGCGGCGCCGCTTCAATCGAGGCGGATTCGATTCCTTGCTCCCCCCAAACAGGAGAACTGCTCATGTTGCACACACCCATCGGGCGCGTTGCCGCGTCACTCTCGTGCATCTGTCTGACAACCGCCGCGGCGAGCGCGGCGTCTCTGTTCGTCGCCGGGCCGACGGGGGACGTGTGGAAGGCGGACACGGAGAGCGGCGCGTTCACGTATTTCGGCTGCACGTGCAACGGGCCGATTCAATCGCTGACCATCGGGAAGAACGCGGTGTTCGCGGGCGACACGTTCGGAAGCATCGTGAGTTTCAATCTCGACACGGGGTTCCTGCAGGGCTTCAACTTCGTGCCCGCGGGGGCGACGGCGATGGTGGCGAACCACGATGAGTTGCTGGTGTCGGAGATGGCGGGGGTGGTCCGGCGCGTGAGCCAGATCAACGGCGACGTGGGCGGGGAGATGAACGCGCCGATTCAGGTGGACGCGATGGTGGAGCACGATGGCTTCCTGTACGTGGGCGGGCCATCGGGCGATGTCTGGCGGACGCCGGTGGGTGGAGGGGAGTTCACGTACTTCGGGTGCGCGTGCATTCCGAATATCCGCGGGCTGACGGTGGGCGACGGCTCGCTGTACGCCGCGGGACAGGGAGGACTGGTGCTGGAGTTCGATCTGGAGAACGGGTTCCTGGTCGGCGGTTTCGTTGCGCCGGTGGAGCCGAGCGCGATCGTGTTCCTCGACGGCGACGTGCTGGTGAGCGACGCTTCAGGGCTGATCGTGCGGATGGACGCAGCGACGGGGGAGATGGAGGGACAGTTCCAGGCGCCGCACCCGGTGGAGGCGATGGCGCTGCTTTCGGATGATCTTGGGGAGTTCGGCGACCTCGATGGCGACGGCGCGATCGGTGGTTCGGACCTGGCGCTGCTGTTGGGCAGTTGGGGCGTGTGCGGCGGTTGCGCCGCTGATCTGACGGGAGATGGCCTCGTGAACGCGGCGGACCTTGCCGCGATGCTCGGCGCGTGGGGCGCGTGAGTTCGCGCCGCGATTCAGGGCTTCACTGGCAAGCCGCGGGCCGGCCCCGCGGCTTGCCGCTTTTTGGGGGTCATGCAGTCGCGGGCAGGCGGCGGCCTGCGGCGAGATTGACGAGGCGGCGGGCGATGTCGGAGGCGCGTGGTTCGCCGGAGACCTGGCGCGTGACGTAGGCGCCTTCCATGATGAGGGAGATCTCGTCGGCGAGGGCGGCGGGGTCATCGGCGTTGGCGTAGCCGGCGAGTTCCTGAATGATCTGGCCCATGGCGCGCTTGTGGTCGGCGGCGGCGACGTGGGCGGGATCGTGCGCCAGTGGGAACTGGACGGCGACGTTGACGAAGATGCATCCGTTGAAGCCATCGGTGGCGAAGAGTTCGTCGAGCGCATCGGGGACGGCCAGGAGTTGCGCACGGGGGGCATCGCCGCCCAAGCGGCGGAGCATCTCGCGGAAGATGTCGCGCCACCACGTATCGTGGCGGCGGAGGACTTCCATGATGAGGTCGTCCTTGCTGGGGAAGTGGTTGTAGAAGGTGGTCTTGGTGACGCCGACTTCGGCGAGGAGGCGATCGAGGCCGATGGTGTGGAAGCCATCGCGGTAGAAGAGATCGTGGGCGACGCGGATGATGCGCTCGCGGGTTGAGGGGGGTGTGGTGGGCATGGGGGATGCTCCTGGCACAGAGGTGTAGCAGGAAGAGGGGGGGCTTGGAGGGCGGCATGCAGGGCGTGTGCCACCACTGTGCGGTTTTTGAGCGATCGGCGCCGTCCGGGGGATTCAGCCACAACGAAGACACCGAGCGTCCAGAGCGACGGTTGGTGGCACGCAACACCGTGAACTGAACGCCCCGCGGCTAAAGCCACGGACGGGGAAGCCCGTTGAAACGGGCTT
>CAZGVW010000148.1:0-19704 GCA_964529265.1 uncultured Phycisphaeraceae bacterium | reverse complement strand
ATTACATCACAAGCCTCGATATCTCGGCGCGAAAGGCGGGTTGAGCATGCCGAACTCAGCCGAGAAGCCCCTCGTGCTCTTTCTCTGCACCGGCAACTCCGCGCGCAGCCAGATGGCCGAGGCCATCCTCCGCGACCGCGCGAGCGACCGATTCGAAGCCGCGAGCGCCGGGCTCGAGCCCTCCGAAGTCAATCCTCTGACCATTCGCGCCCTCGAGGAATCCCAGGTCAGCACAGGCGGCCTGTACTCCAAGGGAGTCACGCAGTTCCTCCACCGCGCGAAGGTCCGCTGGGCCATCATCGTCTGCGAGCGCGCTCAGGAGGCATGCCCCCGCATCTACCCCTTCGCGAGGCGCACCCTCTTCTGGCCGTTCGACGACCCTGCCGCGGCGAACGGCTCGGAAGCGGACCGGCTCACCGTCTTTCGGCGCGTCCGTGATGAAATCGCCGCCCGCATCGACGAATGGCTGGAGGGCGAGTGCGACGAATGACGCGCGAGTCCGCCCGGCGCCTCAGAACCGCAGCCGCAGACGCAGCCCCAGAATCACCGCGTCATCCGCCCCCGGCAGCGGCGAATGCGTCCACTGCGCATCCAGCGTCAGCTCCGCGGCCGGCGTGATCGACACGTTGTAGAACGCCTCGAATCCCTCGCTCTCGTCATCAACTCCCGCGGCCCCGAGCAGCCGCCCCTCGACGATGCTGTTGTAGAAATATCCCACGCCGAAAACGTCCCGATCCCGCCCCGGAATCGCACCTCGCCCGCCCACTCCTCCGCTCAGCGACCATTCGACCGGATTCGTATCCCGGTCCGCAAAGCCGAACCGCGCGAACAGGCCGATCCCCTGCAGATCCGGTGCGCCGTCCAGCAGGTTCAAGGGTCTGTCTTCCGCCTCCTCCTCCGTCAACACGTACTGCCACCCGTTCCAGGCGATGGCCCATGTGTCATCCTCCGTCGGGATCGAGAGCCCCTCCCCCGGGCGGAACACCAGCCTCGAGCCCAGCGACGCGAAGTCCGTGTCGCCGGCGTAGAGCCCCGAGAGCATCATGCCCCCCGGCAGCGCGCCGAGCCGGTACTGCCACCACGCTTCGCCCGAGACGAGGTATCCCTCCCCGAAGTCGTCGAAGCCCGTCGTCGTCGAGGAATCCTGCAGATTCGCGAGCGTGACCGTGAGTTGAACGTTCGGGTCCGGCGCCCACACCGCGCCCACGCCGAGCGTGCTGTACGGCACGGAGAGCGCCATCGCGCTGTTGAACACGAACTCCGAGTTGAAGAACTGCGAGACGCCCCGCCCCGCCGCGAACTCGTTCGCGTCCCCATCCAGCGTGTTGAACTTGCCCACGAACACGCCGAACGTCGGTGAGAGAAACTGCGTGTAGTTCAGGTCCGTGATCGTGAATGCGATGTCCTCATCAAGTTCATCCGTCAACGGCGTGAACCCGTTTGAGTACACCGGCAGCAGCAACCCCGATGCGCCGTTCACCGACGCGCCATACCGCGACGCCGCCCGGAACTTCACAAGCCCGCCCGGCACGGCCCCCATCCGGTCGAGGTCCAGGCTCATCGTGTAGTCGAGCGAGCCGCCGTACCGCGTCGTCGTGTCCCGCCCGCCATCCACGACCGATTGCATCGCCTGCGTGAAATCGACCCCGAACTGGAAGCCGCGCTCCGCAAGACCCGTCCGCGCGCCCCACAGGTCGCCGAGCAGCCGCGGCCGCTCCAGCAGGTCGCCGCCGTAGTTGACGAGCGGCAGGATGCCCGTCGGCGCCGCGGCTTCCGGCGTATCGCCCTCGGTGACCTTCGCTTCCGACGTCGCCGGCGCCGCCTGATCCGCGGGCGGCGCCTTCGACCCGGAGGCATGCTCCGCCTGCGCCAACGCCGCCGGCGCTGCACAGATGCACCACGCCGCGCCGCACGCCATCACACACTTCATTCCATGCCTCCGCCCCGGATCCGCTGAGCGCTCGCTGCCGCTGCGTTCTGAACGCCGCCGCCGCGATCAACGTCCGCCGCGGCAATATAATCACTCCGGCGTCGCTCGCGCCCCCGGGCCCTCGCCCGCCTCCTGCGCGGGCGCGCGTCCGCCCTCCGGCGACCAACAACGAACGAGGAGAAACACCATGCCCCGCGCAGCAGTCGTCCTCTCCGGATGCGGCGTCTTCGACGGCGCCGAAGTCCACGAATCCGTCGCCTTCCTCACGCACCTCAGCCGCGGCGGCGCGCACTACGACATCTTCGCGCCCGACATCGATCAGGCCGTCGTCATCAACCACGTCACAAGCAAGCCCGCCCCGGAAAAACGCAACGTCCTCGTCGAATCCGCCCGCATCGCCCGCGGCAAGATTGCGCCCCTCAGCCGCCTGGAAGCCGCGGACTACGACGCCCTCTTCTTCCCGGGCGGCTTCGGCGCCGCCCGCAACCTCTGCAACTTCGCCGAAAAGGGCGCCGACTGCACGGTGAACCCCGAGGTGGAGCGCGTCGTCCGCGACTTCCGCAAGGCCGGCAAACCCATCGCCATGTCCTGCATCGCGCCCGTCATCGCCGCGAAGATCTTCGGCAAGGCCTCCGGCGGCCCCGGCTGCGAAATCACCATGGGCGGGAAGTCCGACGCCGCGAAAGCCGCGGAAAAAATGGGCGCCCGCCACGTCGAGCGCCCGGCAACCGAAGCCATCGTGGATGAAGCGAACCGGCTCGTCACCACCCCCGCCTACATGTGCGATGCCCCGATCCACGAAGTCTTCGACGGCATCGGCGAAATGGTGACCAAAACCCTCGACCTCATCGGCGCCGCCGCGGCGCGGTAATTTGAGGCCGAGTTGAGCGCGCGTTCCCTTTCGCCGCCTCAACCCCCGATCAGCGCGGCCGCCCGCAGCAACTCCGCCACGCTCCACGCCTGCGCCACGCACCCGCCCGCTTTCTGCGGCCGCGATGCGTCCCCCGCGCCGTCGTACACCTCCGCCACCTGCCCCAGGCAGCCCTCGCCCAGCGAGCGCAGCAGCGGCGCCATCGCATCGCGCGCTTCGCGTTTTGCCGCCTCCGAGAAGCCGTTCACCTTCAGCAGCGCCTCGACATACGCCCCCAGCAGCCACGGCCACACCGTGCCGTAGTGATACGCGCTGTCCCGACTCCACATGTCGCCCTCGAACCGCCCCCGGAATCGCGAATCCGCGGGATCGAGCGTCCTCAGCCCGAACGGCGTCACCAGCCGCTCGCGCACGCATGCAACCACCGCCCGCCTCTTCGGCTCGCTCAGCGGCACGTCATCCAGGCTCACCGCGAAGATCTGGTTCGGCCGGATCGAAGCATCCGCCTCCCACCCGCCCTTGCCCCCGGCCCCGCCCCCGCCCGCGGACAAAGCCCGCGGCGTCACGCAGTCATGCAGGCACGATGCCTTCGCGTTCCAGAACGTCTTCTCGAACGTCTTCGCCGCGGCATCCCACATCGCGCCGAGTTCACGCGCCTTCGCCTTTTCCTTCCCCTCGACCGCTTTCCGCAGCGCCGCCAGCCCGTGCGCCCACAACGCGTTGATCTCAACCGCCTTCCCATGCCGCGGCGTGAACGCCACGCCGTCCCGCTTCGCGTCCATCCACGTCAGTTGGGAGTTCGCGTCGCCCGCCGTCACAAGCCCGTCCGCCGGGTCAACGCAGATGCCGAAATCCGTCCCCTCCGCGTAACTCCGCACAATCTCAAAGCACGCCGGCTTCAGCGCCGAATCGAACCCCTTCCGGTCGCCCGAAGCCTCCAGGTAAGCGCACGCCGCGTGCAGGAACCACAGCGAGGCATCCACCGTGTTGTAGTGCGCAGCCCCCGTGCGATCATCGAACAGGTTCGGAACCAGCCCGTTCTTCACATTCCGCGCAAAGGTTTCCAGCGCCGCCCGCGCCTCCTCGAACCGCCCCGTCGCCAGCAGCAGCCCCGGCGTCGAAATCAGCGCATCCCGCCCCCAGTCGCTGAACCACGGATGCCCCGCAATCACCGTCCACGATGGCCGCATGTCCACCGTCCGCCGCACGATGAACTGGTCCGCCGCGGCAACGAGCGCCTCCGCTTCCTTCACGTGCGCGAGCGCCGGACTCGCCTTCACCGCGGCTTCAACCTGCGCGGCCCGCCGCGTCCGCCGCGCCGCCGCGTCGCGCTCGACCGCGCGCACCGCCTCCGCGGGCGCATCGCTCGGCGGCGTCTTCGCCGCCTCTCCCGCCAACAACCGCGCCGTCAAACCGATAGCCCGCTCATTCCGCCCCGGTGGAATCTCAAACACGAACCTGCCCGGCGCGAACAGATCCTCCACATCATCCTGCCCGCGCTCCCGCTCGCGCTCATGGTCGAAGTTCATCCACCAGTCCGGCCCCCACTCGAACCATCCGCCTTCGCACGCCAGGTCAAGCCGCATCCCCGCCGACCACACGCTCGCCCGCGCCGCGCCCTGCGTCCGCGGCCAATCCACCCAGAACTCGCGCCCATCCCCGCGCCGCAGCGCGCCATGAAAGTCACGCATCGCCGCCAGCGGGGTCGCCGTCAGGCGGATCGCCCGGTCGCACGCGCCGAATCGCCACACCACAACCGCCCCGCCCCCGTCGCGCAGCAGCCCGACCTCGCGCACAACTTGCACGCCATCCACATCGAACACCCACCGGCACGTCTCATCCTGCTCAAATCGCGCCAGCCGAGTCCACCCATCCGGGCTCGTCGTCACAGGCCCCGGCCCGAACCGAAACGTCGCGAGCGACGCCTTCCGCTCCGCCCCCGTCCCCGGCGCCATCGTCAGGTCATCCACCACGTTGGAAAGCGCCACCACGCGCCCCACCGGCGGCGCCGTCGCCGCCACCAGCAGCCCGTGATACCGCCGCGAGTTCGCGCCCAGCGCCGTCCCCATCGCGAACCCGCCCAGCCCATCCGTGAGCAGCCATTCCTTCTCCATGAGCGCCTCGGGCGAGCCTCCCCCCGCCACGACCCACCGCAGACCATCCGTCCTCGGCTCCTCGCCCGAGTCGCCACGGGAGGACGCCGCTGGCGCCTGCCGCCCGGTTTTCGGACCTCGAGCGGTCTTCGGTGTCGCCGCGCTGCTCATCTGAATGGCCTCCCGCGGCTCGCCCCGTCTGGCGCGCCGCTTGCGGTGGTCTGGCTGTGACCTGTCTTCCGAACCATCGTATTCTCGGACCTTGCCCCCGACGCCCACGCGCCAGTCGGCCAGCCTTGCCCGGGTTGCCTCATCCTCTTGAGCCCGCCACGGACCCGCTTGGATGCCGAAGGTCCGCAACAGGGGTCCGGGGGTGCAAGTCCACTGTCAAATCGGCCGATCCGACCCTCGGGAGGAGGGCGCCCGACAGGCGGGCGCCAGGAATCGAGGCGGCGGCCTCCCCGGGCCGAAAACACCTTCGGACCCTTGCCGGGTCCGGCAGGAAGGAGCCTGTCGATGGACAAGGCCGGTGACAACGCGGATCGCGCCCTGCGGGAATCGCAGCGCCTGTACCGCCGCTACATGAGCGCCTGGGCCATGGACGTCCTCGCCCTCCGCCGCGCCGGGCTCGATCGCCCGCGCCGGCAGGCGAGCCTCACGCTCCCGCCCGCCGCGCCGCTTCGCAAAGCGGCCTGACTCGGCGCCACCGGCTTTCGGGGACCATTTCGTTGTGAAGGATCGCGCTCCCGCCTCGCGCAGCCGCGACGGCCGGGAGAGGGAGGCTCAGGGATGAGCGGCATTTCTTCAGGCGTCGGCATCTTCAGCGGCATCGATACGCGCGGCCTCATCGAGCAGCTGCTCGCCATCGAGGCCCGCCCCAAAATCCTTGCCCAGCAGCGCATCGTCGAACTGCAGACCCAGCAGGCTGCATTCCTCGATATCAACTCCGCGCTCCTGTCGCTGAAGTCAGCATCCGGCGCCTTCAACGCCAAGCGCATCTTCCGCGCCGCCGCGGCCACCTCCTCCAACGCGGAGGCCGTCGCCGCCACTGCCGGCAGCGGCGCCCTCCCCGGCTCCTATCAACTCACCGTCGGCCGCCTCGTCACCACCCACCAGGCCATCACCCGCGGCTTCGTCGATTCGGATACCTCCGGCGTCGGCGCCTCCGGCTTCTCCTTCGAGGTCGGCGGCGGCCGCATCGATCGCGAAACCGCACTCGCCGAACTCAACGGCGGCGATGGCGTCGCCCGCGGCAAGATCTCCATCACTGATTCCTCCGGCGCCACGGCCACCATCGATCTCTCCCGCGCCGTCACCGTGGACGACGTCCTCGAGGCCATCAACTCCGCCGCGGGCATCAGCGTCTCCGCCTCCGTCAATGGCTACGGCCTCCAGGTCACCGACGAGGCGGGCGGCGCAGGCAACATCGTCATCGACGACCTCTTCGGCTTCTCCACCGCCACCAGCCTCGGCATCGAAGGCTCCGCCGCGGCCGGTGGAACCATCTCCAGCGGCCAACTTCTTTCGCTCTCCGCAGCCTCCCCCCTTGCCAGTCTGAACGACGGCGCCGGCGTCTCCTTCAACTCCGGCGGCAACACCTACGCCGCCCTCTCCGCGGATTTCGAGATCCGCCTCAACGCCACCGGCCCCGGCGCACCCACCGAAACCTTCAAAATCGTCCTCGGCGAGATCGAGGACGCCGACGGCGAAGTCACGCACACCCCCGCCGCCACCATCGGCGATGTCATCAGCCGCATCGCCGAGCAGACCGGCGGCAAGGTTGTCGCCTCCATCAGCGGCGATGGCACGCGCCTCGTCCTCACCGATACCACCGCCGAAGCCAACCGCGACCTCCAGGTCATTGCCGGCTCCTCGCGCAGCGCCGCGCAGGACCTCGGCCTCGTCGGCCCCGCGGCTGCGGGCGGGCAGGGCGCGCAGACCATCACCGGCCAGCGCATCCTCGCCGGCCTCAACTCCACGCTCGCGCGCAGCCTGAACGGCGGCGACGGCGTCTCCGACGGCGTCTTCCGCGTCACCCGGCGCGACGGCTCCTTCTTCGACGTCGCCATCACCGCCGACGATTCCATCGCGGACGTCGTCGGCAAGATCAACACCGGCGGCGCCGGAACCGTCACCGCGTCCCTCAACGACGCCGGCAACGGCGTTCGCGTCACCGATTCAACCACCGGCGGTGATCTCATCATCGCCGATACCTCCGGCACAGCCGCGGCCGACCTCAACATCGCCACCGCCGGCGAAGCCGATGGCGTCGTCGAATCCGGCAACCTCCAGAGCCGCTACGTGAGCGGCGCCACGCTCGTTTCGACCCTCAACGGCGGACAGGGCATCGGCCTCGGCGAGTTCCGCGTCACCGATTCCACCGGCCGCGTCGCCCGCGTGCGCATCACGAGCGCCGTCCGCACCGTGGACGATCTGCTCGCCCAGATCCGCAGCGCCCCCAACGCCCAGGGCCTGAACGTGCGCATCAACGATCAGGGCGACGGCATCCTCATCGAGGACATCGCCGGCGGCTCGCAGAAACTCAAGATCGAGGAAGCCTCCGGCACGGTCGCCGCGCGCCTCCGCATCCGCGGCGAATCCGCCGACGCCACCCCCGGATCCAACGTCATCGACGGCTCCTACGAGCGCGAAGTCGAGTTCGATTCCACCGACACCCTCCAGGAAGTCGCCGACAAGATCAACGCCGCTTCCGTCGGCGTCAACGCCGCCGTCGTCCGCAGCGGATCCGGCGCTGCCCCCTACAAGATCATCTTCACCTCGCGCACCACCGGACAGGTCGGCCGATTCTCCATCGACACCGGCGGCTTCGATCTCGGCCTCTCCACACTCTCCCGCGGCGAGGACGCCATCGCCTTCCTCGGCGCCGGCGACGTCGCCAACGCCGTCCTCCTGACTTCATCAACCAACACGCTCGACAACGTCATCACCGGCGTCACACTCGACCTCAAGCAGACCACCGAAGACCCCGTCGAGATCGTCGTCTCCCGCGACGTCGCCGCGATCGAGACCACCATCACCGAGTTCGTTGACGCCTTCAACAAAGTCGGCGAACGCCTCGCCTTCCATGATCGCTACGACACCGAGACCAAGCAGCGCGGCGCGCTCCTCGGCGATCAGACCGTCGGCAACGTCCGCGTCTCCCTCCTCCGCGTCGTCCAGGGCGAGCCCCTCAACGTCGAGGGCGAGTTCACGCGCCTCTTCCAGGCCGGCATCCGCATCGGCGAGGGCGCGCAACTCGAGTTCGATCGCGAAAAGTTCCGCTCCGTCTACGAGCAGGATCCCCAGGCCATCGCCGACCTCTTCGCCGCCTTCACCATCGCCCCCAACGAGCCCACCGTCGTCATCTCCGATCCGGTCACCGGCGAGCCCCTCGTCACCACCCCCAATCTGGGGACAACCCCCACCCGCCTGGGCATCATCGAGCGCGTCGAGGAACTCGCCAACGCCCTCACCACCACCCTCGACGGAACCCTCACCCAGCGCAACCGCACGCTCGATACCCAGATCCAATTTCAGGAGCGCAGAATCGGCGCGTTCGACATCCAATTGGGCTCCAAGCGCGCCAAACTCGAGGCCCAGTTCCAGGCCATGGAGCGGGCCATCGCCTCGCTCCAGTCCCAGCAGCAGGTCCTCGGGTCCATCTTCGGCGGCTGAGCCTGATCTGCGCCCCCGTGGTGAAGTTTCCGGCCCCGTCGTCCGATCTCCCCTGACGCCATGACCGCCGACACCGCAAACGCCTACCTGCGGACCAAGGTCCTCACCGCGAGCCCCGCGGAACTCCGCCTCCTCCTCATCGAGGGCGCCATCCGCTTCGCGCGCCAGGGCCGCGAAGGCCTCGCCTCACGCAACTTCGAGGCCTCCTATGCCGGCCTCACCCAGGCCAAGGCCATCGTCCTCGAACTGATCAACTGCCTCCGCCCCGAGGTCGATCCGGACCTCTGCGCCAAACTCAGTTCGCTCTACACCTTCATGTACAAGCGCCTCATCGACGCCAACCTCGAAAAGAGCCCCGAGATCGTTGAAGAGGTGATCGGACTCCTCGAATACGAGCGCGAGACCTGGGTCATGCTCATGGAGCGCCTCGTCCAGGACTCCTCCGCCGCCACCGGCGATGTCGCCGCCCACGCCGGTGCCGCCCGCTCCTCCGAGCGTCCGGAAGCCCGCGCTCCGCTCAGCATCGAAGGCTGATCGGACCACCGCCCTGTGCACAGGAGCGCCCGCGCCGCCGCGGCTTTTCATCCCGCATTAAGGCCCTCCCGCTCCCGGCCGATAGCCCCTCCGGCAGAACGTTCCTCCCGGAGACTTGCCAATGGCGGTCGCATTGGATCAACCCCGCGCCGTGTCGGCGACGGGCTATTTCCCCGTTGCGATCGAATCGCTCGACGCCGCGGCCCTCACGCTCGATCTGCATCTCCGGCACGCCGAAGAGCCAGTGCCGGCGCTGTACCGCGCCTCCGGCGTCCCCTTCACCGAAGACGACCGCCGCCGCCTCATCGAGCAGGGCATCCGATTCCTCTACGTTCCCCAGGCCCAGATGGGCCTCTACCGCAAGGCCCTCGCCCATCGCCTCGAAACCGTCTTCAACGACCCCGACATGCGCAAGGCGGAGCGCGCCACCGTCATCCGCAAGTCCTGCGCGCGACTCATCGAAGACGTCTTCACGGCCCCCGTCACCGCCGATTCCCTCCAGGGCGTCTTCGACCTCAGCGAGCGCTTCGCCCATTGGTCGCGCCAGGACGCCGGCGCCTTCTCCTACCTCCTCGACATGTCCGAGCACGATTTCTACACCGCCACCCACATGCTCAACGTCGGCGTCGGCTGCGGCATGCTCGCCGCGAAGGTCTGCGCCGACAACCCCGACCTCGCGCGCATCCTCATCGAAGGCGGACTCATCCACGACGTCGGCAAGCGCGGCGTGCCCGAGGGCATCCTCAACAAGGAAGGCAAACTCGAGCCCCACGAGTGGGAACTCGTCAAGCGCCACCCCGTCACCGGCTACGACGAACTCAAGGAGCATGGCGTCGATGAAGTCATCCTCGCCATGACCCGCGACCACCACGAGCGCCTCGACGGCAAGGGCTACCCCGGCGGTCTCCAGGGCGATCAGATCACACTCCCCGCCCGCATCTGCGCCGTCGTCGATGTCTTCGACGCCATCACCGCCGCGCGACCCTACCGCGGCCCCACCCACCCCCTCGAAACACTCAAGATCATGTCCTCCGGCGTCGGCACGCAGTTCGATGAGCGCGTCTTCGAAGCCTGGAAGAACATCATCGAGGCCGCCATCGAATCCGACTCCGCGCGCGCCCCCCAGCCCCGCGTCCCCGGACAGATCTCCCTCGACGCCCTCGCGCAGCCCTCCGCCTCAACCGACATCGATGCAGGCGATCGCCCCGCCGCCCTCGAGGGCGCCAACCGCCGCCGCCATCCGCGCCATCCCTGCCTCCTCCCCATCGAGTGCTCCTTCCTCCGCGTCGGCAAGCCCCTCGCCATCGCCCTCGGCGAGCCATACCCCTGCCACGCCCTCGATATCAGCCAGGGCGGGCTCCTCCTGCGCACACCCTGGCCGCTCACCCGCGGTGACATCGTCCGCATCCGCCTCGTCGCCCCCGGCGCCGCGCCCCTCGAACGCCACGGCGAAATCGTCCGCGTCCGCAAGGGCCAGGGCGACGCCTGGCTCGCCGGCGTCCGCTTCATCGTCGCCCCGCCGCAGAACTGAAAGCGCGGGAATCCGCGGACCCTCCCGATCCGCCCAGCCGCGCCCAGCCCACCAGCCCCCGGCGCCTTCCGCGCCCACCCGCCCGCTCCTGAAGCGCCCGCTCAGGATGGGCCGATAGGGGGAAATGATGGATGGCATAGGCCACAATCTGGCCTCCTCAGTCGCCGGTCTCAATCAGGCCGAGCGCGCCGCCAAGCCCGCCCCTCGCCCCGAAGAGCGCCCCGCCGCCCGCTTCCGACGCCTCGCCGAGACGGATGAGTTCACCGTCACCGTCGTCGAAGGCCCCGAGGCCATCCGCGATCCCAAGGGCAACGATCAGGAAGAAACCCACGAAGACCGCGCTGAGCACGGCCTCTACGACTCCAACGCCCACACACACCGCGGCGATCGCAACCCCTCACTCGATATCGAAGGCTGATCGCGATCAGCGCATCGGCGCAGGCGCCTGCACCCGATCCAGCCGCGGATCCGCCGGGTTCAACTCCTGCAGCCGCGCCGCCAACTCTCCCAGCCGCCGCATGTCCTCCGCCGATCGCTCCCGGTTCTTCTCAATCCGGCTGTACGCCAGCGCCACCGGCTTGCTCTGGAAGATCTTGTCCGCCTCCGCCATGAACGTCTGCTGCGCAATGCCGTTCGCGCTGAACGACACTCTCCCCGCCACCGATCTCCTGATCGGCAGCAGGTGCTCCGCCACCGCCACCACCGGATTGTCCAGCAAGTTCCGCGGAATCCGCGCCTCGAGCACGTTCAGATCGTCCGTGTTCACTTCCGTCGCATCCGGCAGCAGCGCCGCGCCCTCCGCCGAGGCGATGTAATACCCCAGGAAATCCGCCGCGCTCTCGATCCGCATCCGCGTCAGCTCCGCCGCCACCCCCGCCGGCTTCATCCGCTGCGCAATCCGCGCCGGATCGATCCGCATCGGCTCCAGGTACCCCGTCAGGAAATAATCCCCCAGCACGCGGCTTTCCCACAGGTCCATCTCCGGGAACACCTCCCGGAACGTGTTCACCAGCGTGTCCACCGTCTTCGACGTGACGCTGAACCCCTGCACCCACACGCACGCCACGCCTCCCGGCTTCAGGAGCGACCGCATCTCCTCGAACGCCTCGCGCGTGAACAGCGCCGAGGCCCCCACCATCCAGGGATTGCTCGGCTGCGAGATCACCACGTCGTACTTCTGGTCCGTCAGCGCGATGTGCAGCCTTCCATCCCCGATGATCATCCGCAGCCGCGGATCAGCCAGGTTCGGCCCCCGGTCAAAATGCTCCACCGCCGCGTCGCGCACCCCCTCCGAAATCTCCACGCAGTCGATCCGCTTCAGCGTCGGGTGCGCCTGCGCCGAGGCCAGCGTGCCCCCCGCCCCCAAACCGATGACCAGCGCCTCCTCCGGATGGTCCGCCAGCGCCAAGGGCAGATGCGCCAGGTACGCCTGCGACGCGTCGAACCCGCCCGCCTCGCGCTTCCCGCCCACGTGCAGAATCTTCGCGCCGGTCTTCGTGTCCTGGCTCACCGTCACCGTCGTGCTCACGCCCTCGTCGTAGTGCACGATCTTGTAGTACTCATCCAGGTACTTCCGCACGCCCGCCATCGTCCCCGCGCCGTATTCCGCCAGCGCCTTCGCATGCACATACGGCGCGCTCGTCACTACAGCGTGGTTCCAGCGCGGAATTCCCACCGCCCCCAGCGCAATCCCGATCGCCGCCAGCGAAGCAGCCGCCGACCTCACCTGCCCGAACGCCCCCGGCGCCGTCGTCAGAAACGCCGCGCCCACCAGCGCGTTCACGATCGCCCCAACCGCGATCGTCGTCTGCATCCCCAGCCACGGCAGCAACACAAACCCCGCCGTGAACGACCCCAGAATCGTCCCGATCGTGTTGGACGCATACGCCCGACCCAGCACCGCCCCCACGTTCACGCTCCGCCGCCGCGCAATGTCCTTGCACACCAGCGGCAGCATGCCGCCCATGATGAACGTCGGCACGACCACCACGCCGAAGATCACCATGAACTCCAGCGTCAGCAGCCGGTCGTAGTCGCTCGCGTGCTCCGCGATCACCATCGTGAACCGCACCGGCAGGTCGCCCAGCAGCGCGATCATCCCCACCGCCACCGCCCCCAGCGCAAACTGCGACGCCACCAGCAGCGGCGTCGTCAGCCGCGCCCGGTCCCCCAGCCGCCCGATCACCGCCGCTCCCGCCGCCAGCCCCAGAATGAACGCGCCCACGATCAGCGTGAACGCGTACGTCGCCGATCCGATGCACAGCGTGAAGAACCGCGTCCACGACACCTGGTGCGACATCGCCGCGAACCCGCTCGCGCCGAACCCCAGCAGCAGCAGCCACACCGGAATCCCGTCGCTCGCGTCGCGCGCCTCAGCCGCGTGCGCCGCTGCGCCCTTCCTTCGCGCCCCGCCCCCCTTCGCCTCCACCTTCGGCGCCGGCGCAGACGCCGCCGCGCCCTCAATCTCGATCAGATGCCGCGTCGGCGCCGTCAATCGAGACGCCGCAATCCCGCCCACCCCCGCCGTCAGACTCACCGCCGCCGCGATCGAGTTCGTCGCCGAAACGCCCAGCCGCGGAATCAGCCACATCCCCGCCACCATGCACCCGACGAACGCGCCGATCGTGTTCATCGCGTACACCGCGCCCACCATCGTCGAGACCGCGTCGCGGCTGCGCGTCAGATGCTCCGCCACGATCGGCAGCGTCGCTCCCATCAGCGTCACCGGCAGAATCAGCGCCGCCCCGCAGATGAAGAACTGCGCCAGACTGAACAGCGCAAAAGACTCATACAACTGGTTGTACGCCGCCGCCATCACCGGACGCAGCGCTTCAATCACGAACGGCAGCGCCAGGCAATACAGCCCGATCGCCACCTCCAGCACGCCGTACACCAACACCGCGTTCCTGATCCGCGACGTGAACCGCCCGCCCACGTAACTCCCGAGCGCCAAGCCCCCCATGAACACCGTCAGGATCGTCGCCAGCGCGTACGCCGTGTTCCCCATCTGCAACCCCAGCAGACGGTTCCACACCACCTCGTACATCAGCCCCGCCGACCCCGACAGAAAGAACAGCGAGATCAGCAGAAACCCGCCGAGCCGCGCCCCGCGCGCACCAACAGCCTCTGCCTGTCCCGCCGGAACCCCCGGAACCCCCGGACCTGCCGGGGCGGGCGAGCCGCGTCTCTGATCCATCAGCGAATCTTAACCACCCCCGCCCCCGCGCCGAGCCCAAACCCGCGGCAATCCGCTCACAAACACGCCGCGTGATCCAGCCGCCACCGCAACTCCCCCGCCAGCGGCCGCAATCCCAGCGCCGGAACAGGGGGGTTTCCGGGGGCTCCGGGGGCTCCGGGGGCTCCGGGGTTTCCGGGGTTTCCGGGGGTTCCGGGGGTTCCAGAATCTTGCCCGCCACGCCGCGCATCCGGCCCACGTCCATCCGCCGCTGCCGCCACCGCCGCCACCGCCCCCCGCACACCCGCTCCCGCCGCCAGCACATCCACAAACCGCGCCGCGTTCAGCATCGAGAGCGTCATCGTCACACTTCCGGGGGCTGGCGCGCCAATTCCGCCGGCGCCACTTCCGGGGGCGGGGGCACTTCCGGGGGCGGGGGCACTTCCGGGGGCGGGGGCTTCCCGAACCACCAGCCGCGAGCGCTCCGCCGCCGCCGTCCCTCCCGCTCGCATCCCCGCGATCCCCCCATCCGCCGCGAGGCACAGCAGCGCGTAGTCCAGCCGATCGTGCCCCTTCTCGCGCCAGCCCAGCGTCTCGCGCAGCGTGCGCTCATACGCCTCCGCGGCGTCCTCTGCCAGCGGGAAAATCGGGTGCGCCTGCTCCGGCGGAATGTCCGAGTGGTCGATGATCGTCTCCCGGATCTGCCTGAAGCACGATTCCGGATGGTCGAACGCCTCAGGCCGCTCCCACACCATCCAGAGATGCGTCCGCTTCCATGGCAGTTCGCGATACGCCGGGTCGTACATCAGCCGCATGTACAGCCCCTCCGCCGCGTCCCCCGCGCCGCCCGTGTCCCCCGCCGACAGCGCCAGGTGAAAATCCCCGAACTGCCGCACGCAGTTGTGCGCATGAATGAGCAGGTCCGCCGCCACAGCATCGATCAGCGAATCCACGTCCGCCCGCAACGACACCACCCCCACCGGCATCCGCGGCGGCGCGGGGGCGCCCGCCAGGTCATATGGCCTCAGCCCCGCCGAGCCCCTTTCCTGTGCGCCATCCGCATTCACGTCGTCATCCGTCACAGGCCTATTCTCGCGCCTCCACACCCCCGCGACCCCCAACCTCCGGCCTGGGGGCGCGGTGGTGCTGTCCGGGGCGCGGACTGCACCACGAGAACGCGCGGTCACCGAACCCTCACACTCACCCCGCCCCCACCGCCCCCACATACTCCAGCGGCGCCCCCGGACCCAGCGGCGCGCCCACCGTCATCCACACGATCAGCATGATGATCCACACCATCCAGAACACCATCGCATAGGGCAGCATCAGCGAGACCAGCGTCCCGATCCCCGCCTTCGGCACGTACTTCTGCATGAACACCAGGATGATGATCACGTAGGGATTCAGCGGCGAGACGATGTTCGTGCACGAATCGCCCACCCGGTACGCCGCCTGCGTCAGTTCCGGGCTCAGCCCCACCTGCATGAACATCGGCACGAACACCGGCGCGAAGAACGCCCACTTCGCCGACGCCGATCCGATGAACAGGTTCCCGATCATCACCACGATCGTGAACGCCGTCATCAGCGCCCACGCCGGCATGTCCGCCGCCGAAAGCGCCTCGCCACCCAGAATCGCCAGCATCACCCCCAGGTTCGAGTGCCGGAAATACTCCACGAACTGCGCCGCGAAGAACGCCAGCACGATATACGGCCCCATGTCCGCCATCGTCTGACCCATCATCTTCGCCACGCCCTTGTCCATCTTGCGCGACGGCGTCGCGTCCCGGATCGTCCCCGTCGCCACGCCATACCCGATCGCCGGCGCCAGGAACACCAGGAAAATAATCGGCACGATCGCCTGCACCCACAGCGTCCGCCCCGCCGCGTTCACCCCGTGCAGCGCCGCCCCCGGAATCGCAATCAGCAGCGAAACCCCCAGGCACGCCGCGAGGAACCACACCAGCGCCGCCCGCAGACCCTTCCGCTCCATCGTCGTCAGCCCCGCGGCTTCCAGGTCCGCCTTCGAAACCGGCGACGGCCCGCCGTCCTCTACGCTCTTCGTGCGGTACCGCGGCTCAACGAACCACGCCGTCACCGCCCACCCCACCGCCGTGAGCAGAATCGTCGAGGCGATCATGAAGAACCAGTTGCTCGTCGCCGCCACCTCGTAGTTCTCATCGAGGATCTGCGCCGCCTCCGTGCTCAGCCCCGCCAGCAGCGGATCGAGACTCGTGATGAGCAGGTTCGCGCTGTACCCCGCCGAGACGCCCGCAAACACCGCCGCCAGCCCCACCAGCGGCGATCGCCCCACCGCCTTGTACAGCGCCGCCGCCACCGGCGGCAGCACCACGTACCCCGCGTCCGCCGCCATCGACGACATGATCCCCACGAACACCACCGTCGGCGTCAGGAGTTTCTGCGGCGTGATGAGCATGAGCATGCGCAGCAGCGCGCCGATCAACCCCGTCTTCTCCGCCACCCCGATCCCCAGCATCGCCACCAGCACCACGCCCAGCGGATGAAACCCGGTGAAGATCGTCACCATGTTCTCGAACGCCCACGCCAGCCCCTCGCGATCGAGCAGCCCCACCGCCTCGATCGTCTTCGAGCCGACCCGATGCACCTCGACCGTCGTCCCGTCCGGCGCGGTCTGCGTCTCCGTCACCGTGATCGGCTGCTCCACCTTCCAGCCACGCCACGCCCCTATTTGCGACAGCGCCATCACCGTCAGCGCGCCGATGATGAACAGCGTCACCGGGTCCGGCAGCGCATTGCCGATCCGCTCGATCAAATCCAGCGCGCGATCGGAGATCCTCCGCCGCGGCGCCCCGCTCATGGTCGATTCAGCCATGGGCCGATTCTGACGCCAACCGCCCCCCCCACGCAAACAGGCCCCCCTTCCGGCCCGTTGCGCCCCCTCCCCCTCCAACTCTTCGATTCCATCGAATAGTTGCCCCGGCCTCACGCCACTTCCTGATACAGATGCTTCTGAAACCCCCTGACGACCCTCGCGCCCGCCCCCACGCGCTCCTCAATCCGAAACCCCGCAACTCATCGCCTCTTCCTCTCTGTGTCCTCTGTGACTCTGTGGTGAACTCCGGCGCCCTGCTGAACTCCGCTCATCCTTCAACTCGCCCCACCCGAACGACCGGAGCCCCCCCGCCTCGAACTCATCCAGCGCCGCGCGCACGTCCGCCGGCGTCCGCGCCAGGCGCACGCGCTCGCGCAGCGGTTTGCACGGGCCCAGGCGCTTGCCGAACCAGGCGATCCGCCGCCGGATCTGCGTCATCGCGTAATGCTCGCTGCGGAACTCCAGCATCAGGTCGAAGTACCGCCTGATCGTCGCGAGTTTTTCGGCCTCCAGCGGCGCCGGCGGAACCGCGCCCGTTGTCTGCAGCGCCCAGCAATCGCGGAAGAGCCACGGCGCGGCGAGCGCGCCGCGCCCGATCATCACGCCGTCGCACCCCGTCGCCTCGATCATGCGCACCGCGTCCGCCGGCGTCTGCACGTCGCCGTTGCCGATCACGGGAATATCGCTCGCCGTGCGCACCGCCTCCACCACGCGGCGGATCCCCTCCAGCCGCACGCTCGGCTTGAACATCTGCTCCGTCGTCCGTCCATGCACCGTCACCGCGGCAATCCCCGCGCCCGCCAGCCGCGGCCCGAGGTCCGGCGCCACGATCCGCCCCTCGTCCCATCCCAGGCGCACCTTCGCGGTGGTCGGCACGCGCCCGCCCGATGCCCGTCGCACCGCGTCCGCCACGCGCTCCGCCAGCCGCAGCGTCGAATCCGGGTCGCACAGCAGCATCGAGCCGCCGTTCTTCTTCGTCACCTTGTCCACCGGGCAGCCCATGTTGATGTCCACCACGGTCGCGCCGTGATCGACAGCCCAAGTCGCGCCGCCCTCCAGAATGGCCGCGTCCGCGCCGTACAACTGCATCCCGACCGGCTTGTCCTCGTCGTTCGTGCGCGCCAGGTCCATCGACTGCGCATTGCCGCGCAGGAGCCCGTGCGGCGACAGCAGATCGGTGCACGCCAGGCCCACGCCGCCCCACGCGCGCGTGACCATCCTGAACGCCAGGTCGCAGTACCCCGCGATGGGCGCAAGCAGCAGGTTCGTCTCGAGACGCGCAGGCCCGATCTGGAGCGGACGGCCGATCACGCCGTCATCGTATCGCGCTCGATTCAGGCGTTCGCACGGCGCCGCCGGCCCGCCAGCGCCATTCCCGCCAGGGTCAGCAGAGCCGCGGCGCCCGGGGTCGGGATCAGTTCGCCCGTCACGATCTCGTCGAACGCGAACACCTCGGTCGAGTAGTTCGAGTTGTTGATCGTCACGCGCGAGAAGGGATGGTCCGCGTCGATGATCCCGAGGAACATCACCGAGCCACTCAACTGCCCGCTCACGCTGTGCGGCGCGAGCGTGAACGCCGGCCCGCCGCGGCCGTTGTCCAGGGTGATCGAAAACGTGCCGTTGAAATCGCCGATGTCGATGCCCCACAGGCCGAACGCGACGACCGGCTCGTTCAACTCGATGATCAGCGTCGAATCCGTCGCGGCAAGGTAGTGCACGCCGTCCGTCGGATACCGGCCGGAGGGCTGCACGTCCGGGCCCGCCGTGCCCGGCGTCTGGAAGCGCACGACGCCGTTCGTAAACTGCGCCGTGATCCCGTCGCCGAAGGAAACCAGCGGATTGATGCCCGTTCCGGAGGCCGGCGCGGGGAACACCGAACTCGGCGCGATGCCCTCCGTCGGTTCGAAACTCACGACGCGGGGCGCCACAAGTTGCGCATGGAAGTCGTCCGCCGCGGCGGTCGAGTTCACGCGCTGCGCCTCCGGCAGCGGCGTCGTGTTGCTGTTGTGCTCGTCGTAGCCGAAGAAGATGCCGGCGTTCGCCGCGCTTGCCGCGGCCAGAACGCTCATGACAACCCCTCCGCGTGCGCAAACCAAGCGCCGCTTCATCATGCCACCTCTGAGATTCCCTGCGACGCCCCTCACAGCCCCGGCCCGACGCAAACGCAACCACGCCGCGTGCGCCGAAACCAGAACTGATCTGGACCGTCTGACTCTCTTTCCCGAACACGCGGAGGTGTGCAGCCTCCGCCGACTCAAAGATACCTCGTGTTCGCGTTCGGTAAAGCCGGGAATGCCGGAAATCCCGGCAATCGCCGCTCGGACATGTCCCATAATCCCCTGCGCGGGGACCGGCCGGTGCGGAATCGGCCGCGGGGCCGAAAAACACGCTCAGGGCGCGCGAAAATGCGTCGCGATGACGTACATCTCGCGCGAGACGTCGCGGCTGGCCTTCGGCTTGAACCCCTTGGCGGACAGGAACATATGCGCCGTCCGCTTCAGCAGGTCGGGGTACGCCTCGCCCTCGAACACCTTCATGACCAGGTTCCCCGCCGGCCGCAGTACCGCCGGCGCCAGGTCCAGGACGCGGTCGCACAGGCGGACGGAGAGGAAATGGTCTGAGGAGCCCCCGCCGCCCCCCGAGGTGCTGGGGGCCATGTCGGAGAGGACGGTGTCGAAGGGCGCCGGGCTGCCTTCCGCGGCGGTTTTGAGCGCTTCCGGCGTCAGTTCGTTGATATCGCCGACAATTGTGCGAACACACGGCGGAAAAGCGTGCTGAACGGGCTTCAGATCCACGCCGAGCACGCGGCCATGCGGGCCGACGATCTCCGCGGCGACCTGGAGCCAGGCGCCCGGCGCGCAGCCGAGATCGAGAACGCGATCGCCCGCCGCGAAAATGCGCTTCTTTTCGTTGATTTCGATCAGTTTGTACGCGGAGCGCGCAAGGTAGCCCTCGGCCTTGGCCTTCTTGAAGAACTGGTCGTGGAGTTGGCGTCTCGGGGGCATGGGGGGAGGGGAAGTTGGTAGGTGGTAGATGGTAGAT